>CALZHC010000022.1 GCA_945787505.1 uncultured Alistipes sp. | reverse complement strand
GTGGTGCCACCGGGAATCGAACCAGGGACACAAGGATTTTCAGTCCTTTGCTCTACCAACTGAGCTATGGCACCATTTCGTTTGGGATTGCAAATGTAGTGTTTTTTTCTTAATTGCCAAATTTTTCTTGCAAATTATTAGTTAATATCGGATATTTTCTAACTTTGGGAGTTGATTTTTGCGGAAAATAGTATGTCAGGGAAGAAGGAACAGGTAGTTAAAAGGTTGTACGCGGAGGTTATTGTTCCGGTAAAGTTTCGGTATGCTGTCACTTATAGTATTCCACTAAAACTTGTAGGGAAGGTTGAAATAGGTTCGATTGTATCCGTTACTCTGATAGCAAAAAAGTATGCAGCGATTGTTCTGAGCATTTCGGATGTGCCGGTGTTCCGTGGCGGAAATATCAAGGATCTTGACTGGGTGTATGATTATGATCCGGTGTCGCGTGATTATATCGCCTTTCTTCAATCTTTGTCGGATTACTATATGTGTCTGCCCGGCCAGATTTTCAAATTTGCTCTTCCGGTAGTTGCGAATGTGGCGAAGATTTCCGGGAAACAAGATGATGGTGAATCTCCAAAGCAAGACGTACCAAAGAGGGTATCACCTAAGCAGGTCGAACCACACTCTGGTGGAAAGGAAAGAGCCGGAGAGCCTTTGCCAGAACTTTCACAGGAACAGTCTATTGCACTTGAGGCGATCAAGAAGGTGATCTCGCGTGGAGGGAATGTTATGCTGAAGGGGGTGACTGGATCCGGTAAGACAGAGATTTATATACATGCAGCCAAGGAGGCTATGAGTAAGGGCAGAAATGTGCTTTACTTGCTACCAGAAATAGCCATAAGCAGGCAGATAGAGCAGCGCCTGAAGAAGATTTTTCCGGAGGAGCTCATAATTTTCCACTCGAAACAGACCGCAGCCCGCAAGCGCGAGATATACAGGCGGCTCACTTCTTATAACATATCCCGCATAGGCAGTTCAGATAGTTGTTCGAATGGTGCCCCTGATGGTGGAATGAATGGAGCTCTGAATAGTGGCTTGGAAGGAGGGATGAATGGTACTCTGAATGGCAGTATGGATGGCTGTTTGAATGGTGGGGAAAGGGGGAGGAGACCTTATATTATGCTGGGTACGCGTTCTGCAGTACTCTTGCCACACTGCAATCTTGGGCTGATAATAGTGGACGAAGAGCACGACTATTCTTATAAACAGACAGATCCTTCACCGCGTTACAATGGAAGGGATGCGGCACTTATGCTTGGGGCTGTAGAGAAGGTGCCTGTTTTGCTTGGTAGTGCGACCCCCTCGCTTGAAACACTATATAATGTCCACGTGGGAAAAATCACCCAAGTGGAACTCAACAGCAGATTCTACGGAGGCAGTGAGGCTCCGGTCAGAATCGTTGATATGAAAAAGGAGAAGAGTACCGGTTCTGTAACAGGCCCTTTCTCAAATATACTCATAAATGCAATACGAGACCGACTGGCAAAGGGGGAACAGACATTGGTCTTCCGCTCTCGCAGGGCATATGCCACGATGCTCGAATGCCCTGAATGCGGCTATACACCGGTATGTCCCGACTGTGCCGTAACTCTGAGCTATCATAAGTTCAACAATACACTCTCGTGTCACTATTGCGGATATAGGGAACACCTCAAGGGGAATCTCTGTCCCAATTGCTCTAAAGCGGAGTTCAATATGTTAGGAGAGGGAACTGAAAGAATCGAGGAACAGCTTAAGAAGATTTTTCCGGAGGCTGTAATCGAGCGTTTCGATACGGACATAACCTCTTCAATAGTGAGAGAAAAGGAGATATTGCAGCGGTTCAGTGCCGGAAAAATAGATATATTGGTCGGAACACAGATGATCTCCAAGGGATTTGACTTCAGCAAACTCACATTGGCGGCAGTCATCAAGGCAGAGTCCATCACCTCTGTCATAGACTTCCGGGCTGACGAAAAAGCCCTTCAGCTGCTCAGACAGCTTCGAGGCAGGGTGGCAAGACGTGGCAATAGTGGAGAGATGATAGTCCAGACCACACGCAAGGACCACCCTGTATTCAAAATGCTGTGTGCACCGGAGAATGAAGAGGAGAACAATCTGATGCAGGCCCGGGAGGAGTTAGGCTATCCCCCTTTTGTCAGGATGGTTCGCCTGATACTCAAGTCAAAAAACAGAGAACTGCTTGACTGTCATGCAGCAAAAGTTTGCACTCTCCTTGAGAGGTGTGGATGTCATGATTATCTTGGCCCTGTCTCACCGGTAATTGACAAGATAGAGAATGAACACATCGTCCACATCCTCATCAAGCTCAGACGCGACAGACAGGCGGCCATGCTCAAAAGGAAAATATTCGAGGCATTGAACAGGTTGGAGACACCAGGTACAACAACAAATATAGATGTAGACCCAGTAAATATTTGATAGTATGACAAAAAAAGTAATTGTAATAGGCGCTACCTCAGGAATCGGGCACTCAATCGCCAGGACTTACATTAAACGCGGTTACAAAGTAGGAGTGGCCGGAAGAAGAGAAGAGAGACTTGAAGAACTCAGGAACGAATTTCCTGAAGCCGCAGTGGTTTCAATGCAGATAGATGTGACAACTGAAGATTTTACGGAAATGTTGAAACAGCTTGTCGAAAAGATGGGAGGAGCCGACCTGGTGGTCTACTCGTCAGGATATGGAGTAGAGAATATGAAGCTCGATGAGCAGACATCGGTAAGGGAGATCAATGTCAATGTCTCTGGATTCGTAAAATGTGTCGGATTCTTTTTCAACTATTGGTGCGACAACCACTTGCGGGGACATTTTGTAGTAATGTCTTCAGTGGCGGGAATACGTGCTTTGGGAGTCACCCCCGGATACTCCTCGACCAAGCACTTTCAGGCATTCTATCTTGAGTCTCTCAGACAGCTTGCAGTAATGCGGGGTGCAGATATCTGTTTTACATCTATCAAACCCGGGTTTGTCGATACTGATTTCATAGCAGGGCGCAACTATCCTCTCACCCAGCCAAGGGAAAAGAGCGTAGAGCATATAATCAAGGCAATAGACGCACGCAGAAAAAACTGCGTAATATATGGAAAATGGAAGTGGATAGCAATATTGATGAAATCAATACCAGCTCCATTATGGCGTGCGATAGGAAAGCTTACTATCGTTCAATCTGACCGACCACGACTCTGAGAGCAGATGGAATTACCTCCATCTCCATCGGAGTAGTACCGACAATCTCCCCGTCTACCTCTATGAGCTCATCAACGTCACTTTTGATCTCCAAATGTCTGAAAGTATCGTGAAGGACCTCCTTGATAGAGTAGATGCCGCCTGAAAAAAGTTTCTTGAAATGGGTAATAAACTTTATCTTGGGAAGATCTTTTGCAACCATTATATTCAGAAGACCGTCGTTGCATAGAGCATCAGGGAGTTGCTTCATTCCACCACCGCTGTACCTGCCCACACCAAGAGCTATAGAAAAGACCTTGCCGTTATAGAGAGTCCTGTTATCAATGATAATCTCCGAGTGGACTGATCTGCGGAAAATCAATGCCGCAAAAGCAGCCTTGATGTAGGAGAATTTCGAACTCTGTCCCTTGTTCTTTGCGTGGTTGCAACGTTTGCAGATAGAGGCGTCGAGCCCCACTCCGGCAATATTAACCATATACTGAGTAGAGCGGACTCCGGAGTCGGTATAAGTTATCTTGCCGATGTCCTGCAGGATGGTTTTCTGATTCCTGACAATTTTTACAGCGTCTGCGTAGTCTGACGGAACGCCGTACATTCTACCCCAGTCGTTGCCTGAGCCGGCAGGAATAATGGCTACAGTGACTTCAGAGACGGGAATCTCTTTCTGCATGAATATGCCATTTACCACCTCATGAAGTGTGCCGTCACCTCCGACTGAAAGAATGTGTCTGTATCCCTCCCTAATGGCCATGACTGTTAATTCAACGGCATGATACCTATGAGTAGTAAATTTTGTTTCTACATCTATGTTGCTTTCTTTCAATAATTTATGGATGTATGGCCAATCCTTCTCCAGTTTTGCTCCCGCAGCATTGGGATTGACAATGGCAATCCATCTGTCACTCTTGCTCATTGGTTCCATTTTTGGATAATTCTTCGCAAATCTAACACTATTTTAGTATTTGGATGAAAGATTTTCTTAAATTTGCGAGTTGCACACAATAATTGAAGAAAACTATTAATGGGAAAAGTAATAGCAATTGCGAATCAGAAGGGCGGGGTAGGAAAGACCACTACAGCAATCAATCTTGCAGCATCATTGGCTGTAATGGAGAAAAAGACACTGTTAATCGATGCGGATCCTCAGGCCAATACTACTTCGGGTATGGATTTTGCTCCGGATTCCAATAGTGGAAGCAGCCTTTACGAAGTACTTATCGGTCAGAAGAAAATTTCGGAAGTAGTACTGGATACACCTATTTCCCACCTTAAGGTAGTACCTTCTCACATAAATCTGGTCGGTGCCGAAATCGAGCTTATTAGCGAAAGCTGGAAGGAGATGGCAATGAAAAGGGCTTTGTCACAGGTAGCGGACCAGTATGAATATATAATAATTGACTGTTCTCCCTCTCTTGGACTCATAACCGTCAACTGCCTTACTGCAGCTGATTCGGTAATAATACCTGTACAGACCGAATTCTTCGCACTCGAAGGACTCGGAAAACTTCTCAATACCATAAAGCTGATACAGACAAGACTCAATCCACACCTTACAATCGAAGGTTTCCTTCTAACCATGTATGATGGAAGGCTCAGACTTGCAAATCAGGTGGTGGAAGAGGTAAGAAATCATTTCGGCACTCTGGTGTTCGAAACTGTAATACAGAGAAATGTAAGATTGAGCGAAGCCCCCTCGCATGGTAAGCCGGTAATCCTCTACGATGCGATATCTGCGGGAACCAATAACTATCTCAACCTTGCAAGGGAGATTCTAAACAAGAATCAACAAAAAAATGACTGACTATGTCGAATGTAAAGAAACCAGCATTAGGAAAAGGACTGAGCGCGCTTATTCCTCTGTCGGAGGAGGCAGCTGCCGCTTCTGTAATCTCCGGTGAACCTATATATAATTCACAGAGCCTTTCATCAATATCGGAACTGCCTGTCGGAAAGATAGAGCCCAATCCTTATCAGCCCCGTATCACCTTTGAGAAGGAGGCACTCGAGGAGCTGTGCGCATCAGTGAGGGAGTTCGGAATCATACAGCCTATCACTGTACGCACTGTAGGTGATAAATATCAGATAATCAGTGGTGAAAGAAGATTTAAAGCAGCCTGCATGGTAGGACTGGCCACCATTCCTGCATACATAAAGGATACGGATGATCAGGGGATGCTCGAAATGGCTATAGTCGAAAATATCCAGCGTCAGGACCTTGATGCAATAGAAGTTGCGCTGAGTTTCCAAAGGCTCATCGATGAGTGCAACTTGACTCAGGAGACAATGGCCGAAAAAGTGGGAAAGAAGAGGGCGACAGTCACCAATTACCTGCGTCTTCTAAAATTGCCGGCAGAGATACAGGTTAATATCAGGGATGGAAAAATCTCCATGGGACACGCCAAGGCAATCCTTTCTCTTCCAGACCCTCTGGCCCAAAAAATGCTCTGTGACCAAATTATTAAAAAGGAGCTGTCAGTAAGACAGACAGAGGCCAAAGTTCAGGCAATAATCAAAGAGATGAACAGTGAAAATGTTGTGAAACCACGTCCGACAACACTTCCTGAATCTTATGATCGTACGGTAGGTGTCATGCGCCGATTCTTCGGAGATAAAGTCTCACTGAAACTCTCTGATAAAGGCAAGGGAACCATTACCATCAAGGTCTCCTCAGAGGATGAATTGGAATCATTTTTGAAAGCAGTCAGACCTTTAGAACAAGATTGACGTGCGTAAACTTCTGTATATAACATTATTACTGCTATGCTCGTTCTTCACGGCCTCTGCTCAGTTCGGTCAGGACCGCACTGGGGGCGGAGCAAGTGTTAATGATACCTCATCTGTAAAACAGGAAGAGACGTATAGCGTAAAGCGGTATTTCAACTCGTTGGCTCACAGGGACACAATGTCCATCAGCTGGGCCTTCGGCGGAAGTATGATTCTGCCCGGAACAGGCCAGATTTATAACAAGGACTATTGGAAACTTCCTATACTGTATGCCGGGCTGGGCGGA
Organism: uncultured Alistipes sp.; assembly: GCA_945787505.1. Taxonomy (GTDB): domain Bacteria; phylum Bacteroidota; class Bacteroidia; order Bacteroidales; family UBA932; genus Coprenecus. Next base: position 17,181 of record CALZHC010000022.1, on the reverse strand, counting down.
TGCATAGGCGGAGGAATCTACTTTAACCAGCGTTATCAGTCATCGGGCAACCCGAACGACAAACTCTACCGTAACCTCTGCATTGCAGGTGCAGCCCTTTTCTATTGGGGACAGCTTATGGATGTAACTGTCTGTTACAGAAATTATAAAGATCATCTGCCGGGAAGGGCGACCATCTACTCCATGCTCTTTCCAGGACTCGGTCAGATTTATAATAAAGAGTACTGGAAACTGCCGATTTATTACGGCGGACTTGCTGCATCGGGCTACTTCTGGTACTATAATAACTTGCAGTACACCCGCTTCCGTGCCCAGTACAACAAGTCTGTCGAAGAGGGGGGAATCGCAATTAACGGAATGTCCTCCGAGAACCTGAAATATTATAGAGACTACTACAGACGCTTCCGCGATTACGCAGTGGTAATTACAGTGGCAGTCTATATCCTGCAGATTATAGATGCGGATGTATTTGCCACGATGCATAACTTTGACCTGAACAACAAGCTCAGCATGGAGATTGAGCCTGCCGTAATCAATCCGATAAACTATGAATTTAACACGTCATTAGCCTCAACATCACCACTCTCGGGGTCTTTTGGCATGCAATTGAAACTTACATTTTAATAACCGAAAAAACAGATATGACTAATAAAAGATTTCTAACAACTCTTCTGCTTACTATTCTCGTATCACCTGCAATTCTTCAGGCAAAACCATTATTCAAAAGTGAATCTAAAAAGGATCTTCGGACACAGAGAGATTCCCTGATGATGATTGTAGATAGTCTCAAAAGGCAGGTAGACAGCCTTTTAAAGCTAACAGACGCCATTGCCATGTCAGATACGACAACAGTGGGGGATACCCTCAACAGCGGAGGATTTCTAAGTCTTTTAGAAGCCAATGGAGATTATGATATTGTGCTGGACAATGACAGTGTTACCATTGATTCGCTGCTGGGGATGTGGTATCATAAGAGAGACCTCACGTTGGTCGAAATGGAACCTTCAGACATCGACTCGGCCATAATGCTGTCCAATGTCCCGGACTCAGTCTATCTCAACAGGCTCAGGGATATGAATTCGTTCATTAGCCTTCCGTATAACAACATCATTAGAAACCATATCATCTACTATACCGAAAAGATGCCTCAAAAGATGGAGACAGTACTCGGACTTGCTGCGTACTACATGCCCATATTTGAAGAAATTTTCGACAGTTACGACCTTCCCATCGAGCTTACAGCAATGGCGGTGATAGAATCAGCCCTTAACACCAAGGCGGTATCACGTGCCAGAGCCAAAGGAATGTGGCAGTTCATGTACTCTACTGCAAAAAGATACGGACTGACTATAAATTCCTATGTGGACGAAAGATTCGACCCCATAACATCAGCCCATGCAGCAGCACAGTATCTGAGGGATTCATACCTGATCTTTAATGACTGGCCGCTTGCAATCGCGTCATATAACTGCGGCGCCGGTAATGTCAACAAGGCAATCAGAAGATCAGGTGGAGGCAAAAGCTTCTGGGAAGTCTACAGATATCTCCCCAGAGAGACAAGAGGATATGTCCCATCATTCATAGCAGCACTCTACTCAATGAGATATTACAAGGAACATAACCTCACACCAACTCCTGTCGTTATGCCTCCCCACCTTGACACTATCGCTGTAAATAAGATGCTCCATTTCGAGCAGATTGCCCACTATACGGGAATCTCGGTAGAGGAGCTCAGGACACACAATCCCCAATATATACACGACATTATTCCCGGAGTCGAACGTCAGTATATACTTCGCCTTCCATATCAGTACACACCTTCCTTTATTGACAATGAGGCGGCGATTTACAAGTATAGGGATTCGGTCTATTTCAACCCCTCGACACTCAAAAAGCTCCAGAACAATTCATCAATCGGGGATGGAGAGCGTATCACCCACAAAGTTAGGAAGGGAGAAACTCTCAGCCACATATCCATGAAGTATGGAGTCTCCGTAAACAACATCAGGAGGTGGAATGGAATAAAGGGAAACAATATCAGAGTAGGGCAGAAGATTGTCATCTACTCCAATAACAAGGGCCCTGCCTCCTCATCATCCGCTTCATCTAAAACCTCTTCAAGTTCAAAATCAGATAAGAGCAGTGTCAAAACTACAGAAGATGGAGGTTATCTCTACTATACAGTCAAGAGCGGAGATAACTTGTGGGATATTGCCAAAAAGTTTGACGGTGTCTCTTATGAACAGATTATGAAAATCAACGGTTTTACAAAGAAATCGAAAATATATCCAGGTAATAAGATAAAAATCAAAAAGTTATAGTGACAGAGGCCTTCACGCCGCCTTTATAAGACCAACTGACAGCACCCTTTAGCCAACGCCAAGGGGACCAGTCCGCTGAAAGATGGCAGGAGTAGCCTTTGCCATAGTAACCATGAATCGAATATGAGGGAGGGACCTCTCTGCTGTAGATGTAGAGAGCTCCCTCCCACTCTTTTGCATTATATAGGATTACATCCGCAGTTATGTTCAGATGGAGATCTTCATTGGTGTATCCGGCCATGATTTTCATTGCAGCTCCGAAGGGGCCGCAGTAGGACAGATGCAGCTCTGCAACTGTCTGGAGCCCGAACGGGAATTTGTAGCACCCCTTGATCTTCCATTTCAATGTGACATTTTCCTTTTCACTTGTCTTCTTGACAGATAGGCGTGAAGAGAGTTCAAGCGCCTTTCGTGGAGAATAGAGACCACTGAGTTCTCCCTTCAGATAATATGACTGTTGAGGAATCCTGTAGCGCGGACCAGGAAAGATTGTACACTCAAAGGAGGCATCTAGATTCAGAAAACTGTGAGGCATCCACTTTGCAGTGATATTCGAGCCATACTGATTATTGCAGTAGGAGCCTCTTTTGATGGCTCCGCCATGAAGAGCAAAGTATTTTTTGTCATAATACCTTGTGGCAAAAGTGAGTTCAAGACCGTTTCTGAAATGGTAATCCACACCGGCAATAAATGCCGGGTCCCACTCTTTGTCCACCGCTACCTCTGCAAAGAGTCTCAGACTTTGATACGAGTAGATAAAATCTGCAGAGATGTTCATTCCAGGGGGTGAAAAGATTAGATATTTGTTCCACTCCTTGATAGCTCTGCCATCGGTTTTGTTATAGAAGTATGTGACAAAATTCACAGCGCATCTCCACCTCTGACCTTCGTAGGCTATTGAACCTCCTGCGCTCTGTTCTCTGAGCGAGCGTCTGCTGATGAGGGAGCTTGTGCTATTGTGCAGGCCTGTCTTTGGTAAGGAAAAGAAACTCTCCCCGTCCACTTTGGCATCCCTTCCGGCGTTTGAGTAGAAGAGTGTCATCTCTAAATGGTCCCAAAGCCCGATGCTCACACCTGCCCCATGCAGATAGCCATGCTCCACAGCCGAACGGTAGGGAACCAGTGTGTAAGAAGGACGCTTGAGCAAAGAGGGTGTGGCGGCATTCCATATTGTCAATCCTTGTCCCAGGCGGACGGTATAGTCTCCGGCCACGACTCTTCTGATTTCGATTTTATCACAGATGGAAATATCACTTACAGATAGTGATGCACTGTAAAAGTCCGGCCAATGCCTCTCTCCGGCATCATTTTCCAAAGTGACTCCCCATTTTAGCCAGTGCGAGAATGAACCATCGTATTTTGAAAGCAGACCCACAGAGGACATCTCTCTATCATAGTTACTCCTGACTACCAGCCTGTTCTTGCAAGCAGGCTTGTCATGATTCTCTACGGAGAGATTGCCACCAAGGGTAATAAATGGGGCAATCAGCTCTACATACTGAGCGTTGAATCCATCTATCAAAGAGAGCTCTGCCAGTGAGATAATCTCTCCGTACTCTTCTCTATACTCCAGCACAGAGGCAGCCATAAACGGAGTGAATATAAGTGAGGCCACCAATTGTGCGGCAGTAGCCCGGTTAATGTCGATTTTATCATGCGACAAGGCAATAAAATGCTCCGACAACGACATGATTTCGTCATCGGAGCCTGATTCGCACAATCTTTCGACCAAAGTTATTATCTGTGGTGAATAGTCCACTTGTGCAGCGCACACGGCTGCAGCAAAAGAGCATATAAATGCCGTAAGAACCTTTGCCGGTCCCTTCCCCTCAAATCTCCAACACATAAACCGACTATTGTAAAAATATTACTATTCGTCTACTTTGTATTTGTATTCTATCTTTTTCAACTCTTCATTTGCCTTATTGATTTTTTTTGCCAAATCCTCCTTGAAGGCGATAACCTTGTCCATCAGTTTCTCATCAGAAGCGGCCAGAATTTCAAGGGCGAGAACGGCTGCGTTCTTGGCTCCGTCCAGTGCTACCGTGGCTACCGGAATGCCTGCGGGCATCTGAAGAATCGAAAGGACTGAATCCCATCCGTCCATGGAGTTGGAAGATTTGATGGGCACTCCGATTACAGGAAGCGGTGTATATGCGGCAATTACACCGGGAAGATGTGCTGCACCGCCTGCAGCAGCGATAATCACCTTTACTCCACGCTTGTGGGCTTGAGTGGCGAACTCCATAACCATCTTGGGAACTCTGTGAGCAGATAGGGCGTTGATTTCAAATGGAATCTCCATTTCGTTGAGGAAGTCCGCTGCCTGTTTCATTACAGGCATGTCGGAAGTGCTTCCCATAATTATAGATACAATAGGTTTCATTTTCAAAAATTTATTAAATTAGCACTTTATTTCAAAAGATACAGGAACAAAGTTAGTAAAAAGATGGAAAGGATAGAGCTTCACGATAAAAAATTCAGACTCTTTATCCCCAATGAAAAGATTGAGGAGGCTATTGATGCTGTTGCGAGTAAGATAAATGCTGACTATATGGGAAGTGGTTCGACTCCGGTCTTCCTCAGTGTCCTAAACGGTTCATTTATGTTCACAGCCTCTCTTCTCCAGAAGATCAAATTCGGCTGTGAGGTCTCGTTTGTCAAGCTTGCCTCATACTCAGGAACGAGTTCGACAGGCCAGATAAAGGAACTTATAGGTGCGGGCAGCGAGCTGGAGGGAAGGGATGTCATAATCGTAGAAGATATAGTGGATTCAGGGAGGACAATAGTCGAGCTGCACGAAATATTGACTCGACTTGGGGTTTCGTCCGTACGAATATGCACCCTCTTCTATAAACCAAAAGCCTATAAGAAATCCCTAAGGATAGATTATTCGGCGATGGAAATCGGCAATGAATTCATAGTGGGCTTCGGGCTTGACTATGACCAGTTGGGCAGACAGTACAAGGATATATATATCATAGAAAACCAATAAACACTAAATCCAAATATATGAATTATTACATTTTATTCGGTCCTCCGGGAGCCGGCAAAGGTACCCAGGCCAAACTCATAGTAGAAAAGTGCAACTACCTTCACATTTCAACAGGGGATCTTCTTCGCGCTGAAATCAAGAATGGTACCCAGCTTGGCAAGACAGCTGCTGAAATCATCAACAGAGGTGACCTCGTTCCCGATGAAATCGTTCAGGGAATGATCAGAAACAAGATAGTCGAAAATCAGGATGCCAAGGGATTTCTCTTCGACGGATTCCCCAGAACGATAGCGCAGGCACAGGTACTTGACGGAATGCTTGCCCAGTTCGGAGGCAAGGTCGATGCTGTACTCTCAATTACTCTTGATGACAATCTCGTATTCGAAAGAATCCGCCACAGAGCTGAAATCGAAGGCAGAAAGGATGACGCAGATCCTGCAACTATCAGAAACAGAATAGAAAATTATCATTCAAAAACAGAGCCTCTGGTAAATTATTACAAAGGCAAAGGCAACTACTGCGAAATCGATGGAGACAGACCCATTGAAGAGGTCTTCAACTCTCTTATTCAGTTTATAAAATAAGTAATCTGAGAATATTTATCTGAGGGCCTGCAGATTACCTGCGGGCCCTCTACTCATAATTCGATTCTGCCAAGCTCAGTGAGGTGGGTCGTCGATATAAACCAAATTAATCTTGTTTTTCTTAATATGAAAAAGGAAGGTAGAAATGTAGCTTTGGTGCTTGCAAGCGGAGGTTCAAGAGGCCTCGCTCACATTGGCGCCATAGAGGTATTGGAGGAGAATGGTTTCAATATTACCTCTGTATCAGGATGCTCCATGGGCGCATTGGTTGGAGGATTGTATGCCTGTGACGGGCTCGAAAGTTTCAAAGAGTGGATGCAGGATATCGACAAATTGAAGATAATCTCCTTCATGGACTTGACTCTTGACAAGGGCGGTTTTGTCAAAGGCAATAAAATCATTGAGGAGCTTAAAACCATTGTCCCTGAAAGGAATATCGAGGATCTCCGGATTCCCTTCACCGCTGTTGCAACTGATATTCTTCATCGCAAAGAAGTGGTATTCAGCTCAGGCTCTCTCTACCGCGCCATCAGATCTTCTATCTCCGTTCCCTCGCTCTTTACTCCCAATATTGTTGACGGGATGGTTCTTATCGATGGCGGTGTGGTAAATCCTACCCCTATAGACCGTGTTAGAAGGAATGAAGGCGATCTACTGGTGGTGGTAGACTTGAACGGACCTTACCAGGCCAAGGAGGAAGAGGAGTCGGCAGTTGAAATCTATTTTGAAAATATCAAGGAGAAAATCGCCGGCAAAATTGATGATTTTACGCTTCGCATCCGCAAGTCGGCAGGTTCTGTCATCAAGGGAGCAGGGGAGCTTAAGTCTGATGTTGCGCAGACAAGGCAGGAAGAAGCCGGTGCAAGGCACTTGGGTGCGGATGAGAAGCATTCAGGTGTGGATGCAAAGCTTGAGGAGGAAATGGATAAGGAGAGAGGAGTGACCAGAATGGGTATTGTGGAGATACTCGATTCAAGTTCAAGTCTGATGCTGGAGATGAATGCAACCAGAATGATAGACCTATACAAACCCGAAGTATTGGTCAGAATTCCCAAGAATGCATACAGTACCCTCGAGTTTGACAAGTATCATGAGATTGTCGCTCTGGGAAGAGAACAGATGCGCCAGGCGCTTGTCAAAGCCGGTTATATCGAAGGCTAAATCATTGATTGATAATAAAAAAAGGCAGCTGAACGTTCAACTGCCTTTTTTACATTAATCAATTATTATGAAAAATACTTAAGGGTGGAAGATGGGGGTCGAACCCACGACCTCTGGTGCCACAAACCAGCGCTCTAACCAACTGAGCTACATCCACCATGTAAACCCGTTTGGGTTGTTTTGGGCTGCAAATATAGAATAACTTTTTTAATCTGACAAAATTTTTATATATTTGAAAGAAAATTTTAAATACCGTCCGTATGGCTAAAGAAATAAAATTCTCCCTTCTCTATAGGGATATGTGGCAATCTTCAGGAAAATATGTTCCCAGGGTTGACCAATTGAAACAGATTGCGCCCGTAATTATAGATATGGGCTGTTTCGACAGAGTAGAAACCAATGGAGGAGCCTTTGAACAGGTCAATCTCCTTTTCGGAGAAAACCCTAATAAGGCAGTAAGGGAATGGACAGCTCCCTTCAATAAGGCAGGTATCCAGACCCATATGCTTGAAAGAGGTCTCAATGCATTGAGAATGAATCCAGTTCCTGAAGATGTCAGAGAACTGATGTATAAGGTAAAGGCAAAACAGGGAACCAATATCTCCCGTTCATTCTGCGGACTTAACGACCACAGGAACCTTGAAGGCTCTGTCCGTCTGGCTAAGAAGGGGGGAATGATCTCTCAGGTGGCTTTGAGTATCACATCGTCGCCTGTTCATACAGTAGAGTATTATATGGGTGTGGTGGACAAGGTGGTTGAATACGGATGCGACGAAATCTGTCTTAAAGATATGGCAGGTATCGGACGTCCAGCTTTCCTTGGCCGTCTTACAAAAGCGATTAAAGACAAATATCCCCATATTCTCGTTCAATACCACGGTCACTCCGGCCCAGGATTCTCTGTAGCATCTATGCTTGAAGTGGCAAGAGCTGGTGCAGAGTATATCGACGTTGCAATGGAACCTCTCTCATGGGGAAAGATCCATCCCGATGTAATAACTATTCAGGCAATGCTCAGAGATGCCGGTTTCCTCGTTAAGGATATCAACATGGATGCCTACATGGAGGCACGACGTCTGACCCAGACCTTCATAGATGATTTCCTCGGATATTTCATTGAACCTAATAACTATATTTCATCATCCCTGCTCGTTGGATGCGGACTTCCCGGTGGTATGATGGGATCCATGATGGCAGACCTCAAGGGATTCCACGGCGCGATAAATATGTCTTTGAGGAATCAGGGAAAGAAGGAGGTATCTCTCAACGAACTGGTGGTAATGCTTTTCCAGGAGGTAGAATATGTATGGCCAAGACTCGGATATCCTCCTTTGGTAACACCTTTCAGCCAGTATGTCAAGAATACTGCCCTGATGAACCTCATGCATACTCTTAAGGGAGAACCACGTTGGAAGACTATCGACCCTGATACTATGAATATGATTTTAGGTAAGACCGGTAAACTGCCCGGCCCTCTTGCTCCTGAAATCGTTCAGATAGTGAAGGATAAGGGACTGGAATTCTACAAAGGAAATCCTCAGGATGCATTCCCCAACCAGTTGCCTCATTTCATCGAAGAGATGAAGAAAGAGGGATGGAGCAGAGGAACCGATGACGAAGAACTCTTCGAATTCGCAATGCATGAAAGACAATACCGTGATTACAAGAGCGGTGTCGCAAAGGAACGCTTTAATAAAGAGCTGGAAGCAGCAAAGGCAAAGGCAGGAGCTCCTATTATCAAGACACGTCCGGTTATTGAAGTTCCCGCTTTCGATGTGGATAAGGTCATGGAACTTCACCCTAAGGCAATGCCTCTTCAGGCACCTTGCAAGGGTCGTGTAATTTGGAGATATAATGTTACGGATGAAAGTACAGCACCTGTAATAGGCACTCCGGTAAAGGAAAAAGAACCTGTTTGCTACATCCAGACATTCTATGGCGTCGAACCTGTCTATGCACCTCTTGATGGTAAGATAATACAGATAGAAGTCAAACAGAATGACCAGGTTGATATTAATCAGGTACTGGCATTTGTAGAATAATTGCCAAAAATGAAAAAAGTTGTACTACCTTTATTAATGCTCTTTATCTTCAGTTTGAACTCTCTCGTGGCACAGAATGACTACGAGAGGTTCAAAAAGGAGATGGAGGGACAGAAATCTGAATTTATCAAGGACAGGGAAGCTGCCTTTAAGGAGTTCAAAAGTCGTTATGAAGAGGCTTTCAATGAGTACAAAAAGCTCTATGAAGCACAGGCAAAAGAGGATATAGGTTTTATTGAACTGATGGCCTCTGACGATGGAAGACCTATTCAGAAGCTGCCTTCAAACGTTTCGACTCCGAAGATTGTATCGACTGCTTCAGCCCAGAAAAAAATTATTCAGGAGAATGTCAAGAGGCTCTCGACCTTGAAGCCGGAAGATGTTCTGAGTAATTTCAGTGAAGGAACTGACAGCCTCGAGAATATGCAGAATGCTGCCATTGTGATGGAGACTCTCGTAAGTGCGATGAAGGGAGAAGCTCCCGAAGCTGCGTGCAAGGATGGTATTTGCGAGGTGGTTTTGGAGACCCCTGCGGAACGTAAGGATGAAGTCAGACTGGAGCAGGCGCAGTATGTTCCGGAGGAGAAGGTGGTCAAAGAAGAAGAGCAGCCTGAACAACCAAAGAAGCAATCTGCCGACAGTAAGTCTACCGTAAAAGAGGAAAAGCCTGTAAAGAAGGAAACTCAAAAGAAGGATTCCGGAAAGAAGGAACAGGATGAGAAGATAAAACCTGTAAGCCTTGTGCCAAGCGGCAAGCCTACATCTTATAAGAGAATCTCATCTCCTTTCGGAACCAGGGTTCACCCTATTACCAAGAGGACACACACTCACAAGGGTGTCGACTTGGCCGCTGCGGCAATGACTCCGATCTATGCTACTGCTGACGGTGTAGTTACCATTGCAAGGTTCTATGGTGGATATGGTAACTTCGTAAAAATCAACCATGATAATGGCTACAAAACCGGTTATGCACACATGAAGCAGATCGCTGTTACCCAGAATAAGGCGGTAAAAAAAGGTGATCTCATCGGCTATGTCGGAAGCACCGGCAGAAGCACTGGAAATCACCTTCATTATGAAGTCTATTTCAAGGATAACCTGATAGACCCTGTTACCACATTCTGATCGAGTCAGCGGACGCTGATTCTGAATTCGATCAGTTCTCTATATACTTCCCCTTTGCGAAGAATCGCATTGGGGAAGTTTTCTTTATTGGGGGCGTCAGGAAAGTTCTGACACTCAATTGCCACACCTTCGTAGTCGTGGTAGCTTCTACCAGATTTGCTTATAGGCGAGCCGCTGAGCCAATTGCCTGTATAGACCTGAACACCTTTCTGTGTTGTCCATACTTCAAGGTGCCTTCCGCTGATGGGATCAGAGAGAGAGGCAGCGCATGCGAGTGAATCATCTTTGCGGTCTATGACCCAGCAGTTGTCATAACCTTTTCCGTACTTGAGTGCCGGGAAATCCTTCTCAATATCCTCTCCAATTCTTTTTTCTTTTCTGAAATCCATAGGGGTCCCCTCAACAGAAGCAATCTCACCTGTTGGAATGAGAGTCTGGTCTGTGGGCAGCCATGCAGAGGCGTTTAGCTTGAGAAGATGGTCGAGGATCGTTCCGCTGTCTTCTCCTCGAAGGTTCCAATATGTGTGGTTGGTCAGGTTGAGGATAGTGGCGCTCTGCGTTGTCGCTTTGATTTCCAGAGAGAGTGTCTGGTCGTCCGACCAAGTGTATCTGGCACTGATATTCAAGTCTCCGGGATATGACTGATCGTTGTCTGGACTGTAAAGAGTAAATGTGACAGAGTTTTCGCTTTGTTGCTCTATAGTCCATTCCCTGTTGGCGTAGCTGTTGCTGCCGCCGTGCAGATGGTTGGGGCCGTTGTTTATCTCCAAGGAGTACTCCTTGCCGTCAAGTCTGAATCTGCCTCCCGCTATGCGGTTAGCATACCTTCCCGGAATCTTTCCGGAGCAGGGACCGTCACCGATGTAGCTTTCAGGATCTGCGTAGCCTAAAACTATATCCCCCATGATTCCGTTTTTGTCCGGAACTATTACAGAAACGACTCCTGCACCTATGGGAGTTAGTATGACTCTAGCTCCGCTCTTGTTGACTAAATGAATCATGATAATTATAATTTTCTGGCTCCGTTACTTATTACAACAGGATATACCTTGGGACTGCGTCCGTATTTTTCCTTGTAGAGCCTGCAGGCCTTTTCGATGAATGTGTCGTAGAGTTCATCCTTGACCAGATTGATGGTGCATCCACCGAAGCCACCACCCATCACTCTCGAACCGGTGACACCGCACTCCTTGGCTATGTCGTTGAGGAAATCGAGCTCTTGACAGCTTACTTCGTATTCCTTGCTCATTCCGTAGTGGGTGAGGTACATCATCTTACCTACTGTTTCGTAGTCATCCCTTTCGAGTGCTTCACATACTGTCAGAACTCTTTCGGTCTCTTCTATTACATATTTGGCACGCAGATAATCCTCATCAGAAATCTTTTCCCTGATACTTCCAAGCATTGCCATGTCTGCATCTCTTAGGAATTCCACCCGAGGATATCCGTTTTCGCGCATCACGCGGCATACATTTTCGCAGGATTCTCTTCTTTTGTTATATGCAGATGATGCAAGTTCGTGTTTTACAACCGAGTCGAGAAGGACAAGTCTGTATCCCTGAGGGTGGAAGGGAAAATATTTGTACTCCATAGAACGGCAATCGAGTCTGATGAGATTGCCCTCTTTTCCGAACACTGAGGCAAACTGGTCCATGATTCCGCATTTCACACCGCAGTAGTTATGCTCTGTCGACTGTCCGATTTTAGCAAGTTCGAATTTGTCGATAGAGAGGTTAAAGATATCGTTAAGAGCGAAGGCAAAGGCACTCTCCAATGCGGCAGAAGATGACATGCCTGCTCCAAGGGGAACATCTCCGGCAAAGGCTGTGTCGAAACCCTTGAGGACATTACCGCATCTCTTTATAATCTCCCTGCATACACCGAAAATATATCTTGCCCATGATTCAGAGGGTGCATCCTCTTCGTTGAATCCGAATTCTACATAGCTGTCCAAATCTACCGAATAGGCTCTAACCTTGTCTGTAGAATTGAGGGCAATATCCACCATCATTCCTTTATCTATAGCTCCAGGAAAAACGAATCCACCGTTGTAATCGGTGTGCTCCCCAATCAAATTTATACGGCCGGCTGAAGCATAAAAAACTCCTTCAGTGGCAAAACGGCTTTTAAAGCACTCTTCAATTCTTTCTTTCATTTGGTTTAGTGTTTTATTTTGTAGTTAATTCAACTGATGATTTGCGCAGTCCCTTCGCGCGGGCTGTGACTTTGATCTTTCCGCTCTTGTCGCTGCTGCTGACAATAAGTGTCATCATTCCTCCGAAGCATTTCATCTGCGGTATGTGGAAGAGTTCCAGTGATGTGGGGTCTCCGTTGGCCACAGCCTTGAATGAACCGGCCCCCTTGACATCGAAGCTGATACTTCTTTCATCCAGAGGACAGAGATTACCTTTCTTGTCCACCACCTTCACTGTGATGTAACACAGATCCTTGCCGTTTGCAACAAGCTCATTACGCGATGGCTCCATGATTATGGAATAGGGTTCTGACGCGGTTCTTATGGTACGGGTCATTACTACCTGAGAATTATCGTCCAGTGCATTGACGGTTATCTCTCCAGGCTCGTATTTGGTGTTGAACCACATCAGTCTGTATCTGTGCAGATTGGATTCATTGCTCTTGCGTCTTATTCCCATGCTCTTTCCGTTTATGAAAAGTTCGGCTGCAGGGTATGAAGTATAGACAAAAACGGGAACGGTTTCTCCCTCTTTGCCTTCCCAGTTCCAGTGGGGAAGAATGTGAAGGGTAGGTGATTCTTCATTCCAGATGGATCTGTACAGGTAATATCTGTCTTTGGGTATTGACGCCAGGTCTATGATTCCGAACATGGAGCTGTGGTTGGGCCATGCATCGGTGTCGTAGGGTGAGGGTTCGCCAAGGTAATCGAAACCGGTCCATACGAACTGTCCCATTGTCCAAGGGTAATCTTCTGCAAGGGCAAAGTCATCATCGGGGATGTTGGACCACCAGCAATGCTCCAGGTCGTATGATGAACACTGATGGTCGGGGGTGAGTTTGCCGGCACACTTTTCAGCGGGCAGGTGGTATACGCCTCTCGAACTTACAGTTGAGGCTGTTTCGCTGCCTAAAAGGACCTTCTGTGGCAGTTTTTCGTATCCCTCCAGATATTTGTGTACTCTGTAGTTGAACCCGGGAACATCCATTATCGCACCGAATCCGTTGGCAAGAATCGCATCTACCTGGTCCATTCCGCAGGTTACCGGACGTGTCGGGTCTTCTCTATGGCATATATCCCGTAGGAATGTCGCTACCTTGTAGCCCTCTTCCATCCACTGTGTGGGAACTTCGTTGCCTATGCTCCACATTACGACTGAGGGGTGGTTACGGAAGTGGTGCAACATATTGACCATGTCCTTTTCTGCCCACTCTTCGAAGTAGAGGTGATAACCGTTGTCACACTTTGCCACATCCCACTCGTCGAAATTCTCGATCATCACCATAAAGCCCATGCTATCACACAGCTCGGTAAGTATCGATGCAGGCATATTGTGAGTGGTTCTGATTGCATCGCAGCCCATATCTTTGAGCATGGTGAGCTGGTGTCTTATCGCAGACTCATTGACTGCAGCTCCTAAGGGACCCAGGTCGTGGTGCAGGCATACGCCTTTGAATTTTCTGTTCTTGCCGTTGAGGTAAAAGCCTGTTTCAGGGCGTACTTCTATAGATCTGATACCGAAAGTGGTACTATAGACATCAGCAAGAACCCTTGCAGCCGGTACACTGCCTCTTCTCTCCTGTGGCCCATCTGACGTAAATGCGGGAGTTACGAGTATGCTTGATTCTGCTCTGTAGAGTGAAGGCGTCTCAGGGGACCAGAGCATAGGGCTGTCAATGGCGAAAATCTGCTCGCATTCCAGCTGGTTCTCATTGATGCGTCGGATTTGGGAGCTTGTAAGTGTTCCAGTAACTGTTCCGTCAGGGGCAAAAACCGATGTCGCCACTTCTACTTTGAGATTTCTGCTCTCATTGATTTTGGTCAGGATTCTTACTTGAGCTCTTGTGAGGTCTTGCGACAGAGTGGTCGTTATGCAACTTCCCCATACAGGTACGCAGATTTCGTTGGTCTCTATGAGATATACATCCCTGTACAGACCTGCACCGGGATACCATCTGGAAGATTGGGGCGCATTTTCAAGTCGTACGGTCAGTTCGTTGTTCTTGCCGTCAGGAGTCAGATATGGAGTAACATCCACATGGAAAGCATTGTAACCATATGGCCAGTAGATGACCTCCTTGCCGTTTACATAGACTCTTGCATTGCTCATAGCTCCGTCGAAGTAGAGAATGGCCCGTCTGGTGCCGGGTAGCCTTGTGTTTTCAAGTGAGACATCGAAACTTCTCTTGTACCATCCTATTCCCATATAGGGAAGACCTCCTGATCTTCCGGTCTTTTCAGTGGCTTCAGTTTCGAAATTCTGTGTGACCGCCACTACTTGAAGGTCATTTTCTCTGTCAAAGGGGCCTGTTATTGCCCAGTCGTGAGGGATTGTAACCTTTTCCCATTCTCCATCTTCCCCTTTATGGAAAAACCATCCTTCTTCCAGTCGGGTTACCTTTCTGGTCTCTTCCCTGGTGATGGCCTTTAGAGCCGTGGGGACAAAAAGCAGAGTGATTGCTATTAATACATGTATTCTTTTCATTTGTGTCTATTTTGATTCTTTGAAAGCATCCAGGGCCTTGGTGGGTTTGAAATCTGAGTCGAATGCACCAAGGGTATAATTATTCCAAGCGGGATTACATTCAGGCTCCCAATAGAAGACCCCTTTGAAATTCTCCTTCACTGATGATTTCCCCTTTTGGATAAGAGATGTAAGGAAGTCGTAGCACTCCTGGGGCCTATCCCAAGGCATTCCGACTTCACAGATCATTATGGGCTTGTTATAAAGTGTGGAAAGGGTCATCATGTTGGCAATTGTCTGATTGACTGTTGTCTCCCAATTGTCTGCGCTGGGGTAGAGAGACATTCCTATCATGTCCCACTGACAGTTGTTGTTTTTCAGACCATCGAAAATCCATTTGTACAGGGGTGCATCGAATCCGTTGTTCAGGTGGACTATGACCATGGCTTCGGGGAATACCTCCTTGACCGCCTTGTAGCCGGTGTTGGTAAGAGTGGCGTATGCGGCCATATTGGTTGAGGCCCTTCCATCTTCCCAGAGCATTCCGTCAGAGGTCTCGTTTCCCACCTGCACCCACTCAGGGGTGATATTATTGGTCTTCAGAAGTTCAAGTACCTCCTTGGTGTGGCTTGCAAGTGCATCGCAAAGTCCGTTGAGGTCCAGATCTTTCCACGATGCGGGCTTATTTTGTTTTCCTGGGTCTGCCCACCAGTCGCTGTAATGGAAATCTACCATGACCTTTAGTCCTAAGGCATTAGCGCGTTTGGCCTTGATGAGAAGGTCTTCTTTATTGCACCAGTTACCGTTAGCGCTGGGGTCAACCCATACTCTGAGTCTGATGGAATTCATTCCAAGGTCTTTCATAAGTGCAAAGCAATCGGTAGGTTTGCCGCTCTTATCTTTGAATACAATTCCCTCTTTTTCCATCTGTGTTACCCAGCTTATGTCCGCTCCTGTGGCGAACGTGGTCTTGGTTTCGGGTTTGTCTATGGGTGGTTCAGGGTTGTTATTCTCTCTGGTACAGCTTATACCAAGAGTCAATGCAGCGGCTAATATTGTGCCTAATAGTTTTGGTTTCATCTTTTGAAAAATTAGGATTTCAAAGTTATAAAAAATCTCCGTATAGAAGCAATCCTGCCACAGCGGAGCCTATTATTATATAGAAAGGATTTGCGTTGAAAAAGAAGAGAACTGCAAATGATATTCCGAAAAGAATCCAGCTCCATGCGTCTATAAAATTATATGGAGTAATCAATAGTATGGAGGCGGAGGCAAGCAGACCGATGGTGACTGGACGTATGTAATCAAGAACTGATGTTACATAGAGGTTGTTTTTGAACTTTTCAAAGATCAGACTGATTAGGAGCATTATTATAAAGGAGGGGAGAACTACCGCTGTGGTGGCTGTGATTGACCCAAGGATACATAGGAGAGGGGAGTACCCAGATGCTTCGAGTACTGAATATCCTATGTATGTAGCAGAGTTGATTCCGACCGGTCCAGGGGACATCTGTGAAATGGCAACGATGTCGGTAAATTTTTCAGGTGTAATCCATTGGTGTGAGATTACTACCTGATCCTGTATGAGGGAAATCATGGCGTATCCTCCGCCGAAGGTGAAGGTTCCTATAAGGAAGAAGACATAGAATAGTTGAAGAAAGATCATTTTTTACCTGCGAATTTGTCTTTGTGAAGTTCGTAGTAGCCTTTGCAGATGCCCATGAGAATTGCGGTCACGATAATCCATACCGGTGAGACTCCGATGCATGCGATGAAAAATACCGATAGCAGAATGATCGCTACATTCAGGGTGGTGAGGCGGTTCTTCACTGCCATCCTGATAGATGGTACGGCTATAAGTGCTACCACAGCAGGGCGGATCCCTTTGAAGATGGCCTCTACTGTCTGGTTGGAGGAGAAGGTGGTGAAGATTGATGCAATGGCCAGGATGGTGAGAAACGGAGAGAGTATGCTTCCGAGTGTGGCGATAATGCTCCCTTTCAGACCTGCAATGCGGTTTCCGACGAAAATAGATACATTGACAGCAATGATTCCCGGTGCAGATTGCGCAATAGAGATGATATCCAGGAACTCTCGACTGTCCAAAAAGTGGTGCTTATCCACTATCTCCCTCTCTATCAGCGGAATCATAGCTGCTCCTCCTCCGATTGTGAAGGTTCCTATCTTAAAGAATATTTTAAATAATGTCCAATACATAGTACAAAAATGAGGCTTTTTTTAAATTTTTTCAAAAAAGTTGCAAAAAAAATTTGGAGATACGGAAAAAAGCGCTAC
>CALZHC010000021.1 GCA_945787505.1 uncultured Alistipes sp. | reverse complement strand
TCCCTCAAAGGCAGGTCTGCTTCAGGAAAAGAATCCAGTCCATAACAAAAGGCATCTGCATATAGACCTGAGCCTCCCACCATTACCACTACATCCCTCTCACGCAGGAGTGAGGAGACAAGTTCAAGTGCCTCTATCTCATATTGTCCGGCAGAATAGTGCTGTTGAATGGAGTGGGAGTGTATAAAATAATGTCTGCACCTGTCCATCTGCTGCTGAGTCGGAGGTGCAGTTCCTATTTTCATCTCTTTATATATCTGTCTGGAATCACATGAGACCACAGGGGCATCATACCTGCAGGCAAGCTCCACAGCGAAATCACTCTTGCCCACAGCAGTAGGGCCCAGAATCACAATGACCCTCTTCTTCATCAGAAGGTCTCCTCCCCTTCAGGGAGTTCATCTTCATCATATCCGGTCTCTTCTTCGTCCTCATCATCATAATCGTCATCATCGTAATCATCATCACAATCATCATCTTTTGCCCTTCTTTTCGATGACGAAGAGGATGAGGGGGTTGCGACTGTTTCATAATCGTCGTACTGTGCAGAGAACTGGTTCGGTGCCGATCCCTTTTCTGCAACGATTGCCGGATAGACCATCCTTCTCATAGGCTCTGTCTCTCCTTCTATCGAAAAATAGATGAAGAGATTCATGCTGATATTATAGATGTAATTGAACCCTACTTCATTGTGGTTGATGATATTCTCTATGGTAACGGAGTCCATCGAGCCGTCACCCATGTCGAAGAGTCCGAATGTGCGCTTTATCTCGCCCTTTGGTGAGACAGAATTAAACAAGACCATCTGGTCCGGTGAAAAACCGAACTCTCTTGAAATAAATTCGTGAAACTTGTAGAGAGACATGGATGGATCCAGATGAATCTCCCTCATAAATATTTTGTTTCCAGGTATAGAAGCTTTACATTTAATAAGCATAGCACAATCTCCAATCCGCTTTTATAGAATTGGGAAGCCAAAAGTAGCAAAGATTTTCCGAATTTTAAGGATATTTTTCATATCTTAGCGGTAATATTTCAATACAAGTATGTCTGAAGAAAGAGAGAAGGATACTTACAATTCTATTTCTGCCTTATCCAAAGGACTATATAAGGATAAAGGGAGCAGGTTTCTCTCTTTCGCGATTCCCGTCAGCTGTGAGGATGATATCCGCAAGGAGATAGATGCCCTTAAGAAAGAGTATTACGATGCCAGACATCACTGCTATGCCTACAGGCTCGGGAAAGACGGTAAAATCTGGCGCGCCAACGATGACGGTGAGCCATCATCAAGTGCAGGAAGACCTATACTCGGCCAGCTGATGTCATATGAACTGAGTGACATTTTAGTTGTGGTAGTCAGATATTTTGGTGGTATCAAGCTGGGGGTACCCGGTCTGATAAAAGCATACAAAAGCGCAACGGCAGATGCCATTGAGAACGGTGTGATTATAGAAAAGAGAGCCTGTCGCAGACTTCGCATCACATTCGACTACATGGAGATGAACAGGGCGATGAAAGCGCTAAAAGACTACTCACTCACACCAGAAAGCCAAAATTTCGACAATATGTGTTCGATAGAGGTAAACGTCAGACTCAGCTGCGTCGATACTTTTTCCGAAACAATATCATCATTTGCACAAATAGAAACTTTAATATAATTCCGAAAATGCCAAAGAGTCTAATTTCAATTCAGGATTTCACAAAAGAAGAGATACTTCACATTCTCGATGTGGCAGAAGAGTTTGAAAAGAACAAATCACAGACATTCCTAAGCGACAAAGTCATTGCCTGCATCTTCTTCGAACCCTCCACCCGCACGAGACTGAGCTTCGAAACAGCCTCCAACAGACTTGGTGCACGGGTAATCGGCTTCTCCGATGCCGCCAATACCAGCGTCCGCAAAGGAGAGAGCCTCAAAGACACCATCAAGATGGTATCCAACTATGCAGACCTGATAGTGATGCGACATCCAATTGAAGGAAGTGCAAGATACGCCTCTGAAGTAGCGTCAGTACCGGTCATCAATGCCGGCGACGGGGCAAACCAGCACCCGACCCAGACACTGCTCGACCTCTACACTATCCGCCAGACACAGGGAAGGCTTGACAAGATCGACATCAATATGGTGGGAGACCTCAAATACGGCCGCACCGTGCATTCACTCCTGCAGGCCATGTCCCACTTCAGCCCCACCTTCACATTCACCTCTCCACAGGAGCTGATGATGCCCAAGGAATACAAGGAATTTCTCGATGAAAAGGGAATACCATACAAAGAGACTTCTGATCTCACACAGCATCTCGACACTACCGATATCCTCTATATGACCCGTATCCAGCAGGAGAGATTCACAGACCCCATGGAATATGACAAAGTCAAGAATGTCTACAGCCTCAACTCCTCCATGCTTGCCAACGTAAAACCAAACATGAAGATATTGCATCCGCTCCCAAGACTTCAGGAGATTGCAGAAGATGTCGATGATACACCTCACGCATACTATTTCAAACAGGCCGAAAACGGAATGTACGTAAGGATGGCCATTATTTCATATCTGTTAGGTAAAAGATAATCACCATGGAAACAACTGAAAAACAATTGAAAGTCAGCGCTATCAAAAACGGGACAGTACTCGACCACATCCCTTCCGGCGAACTGTTCAGAGTCATTGAGATACTCGGACTCTCCCACTCCACAACCCCGGTAACCTTCGGAGTGAACCTTGACAGTAAATCAATGGGAACAAAGGGGATAATCAAAATTTCCGAAAGATTCTTCAGAGATGACGAACTCAATACCATAGCCTTGATCGCGCCCAATACCAGCGTGAATATCATCAGAAATTTCGAAGTGGTGGAGAAGAAGATCCTCACCATTCCTGAAACAGTTACAGGCATAGCAAAATGTGCCAACCCGATGTGCATCACTAACCATCAGGATGTGAAAACAAAGTTCCGCACCATCACCAAGAACGGCAAGACCCGGCTGCTTTGCCACTACTGTGAAAAGACAACCGAGTGTAAAAACCTAAAAATCGTAACTTATTCTCTTTAATTCAATTATTTTACCTACCTTTGGCGGATAATATAATTAACATTATTCACAACATATACAAATATTTATAAAATGAAAAAAGCTTACAATTTCAACGCAGGTCCCTGCGTATTGCCTAGAGAAGCAGTGAATGCAGCTATCGAAGCTCTCAAAGACTTCAAAGGCACCGGTATGTCAGTTATAGAAGTTTCTCACCGCAGCAAAGAATGGGAAGCAGTAATGGACGAATGCCGTTCATTGTGGAAAGAAATCCTCAATATTCCTGAAGGTTATAGCGTTCTTTTCCTCGGTGGTGGTGCCTCTCTCCAGTTCCTCTATGTTGCAATGAACCTCCTCGAAAACAAAGCAGCATACCTCGAAACAGGTGTGTGGGCAAAGAAGGCTCTCAAAGAAGCTAAAGGTATCGGTAACGCATACGCTATCGCATCTTCAGCTGACAAGACCTACAGCTACATTCCTAAGGGTTACGAAATCCCCACTGATATCGACTACTTCCACATCACTACCAACAACACCATCTACGGTACTGAAATCAAAGAAGATATGGATTGCCCTGTAAACCTCGTTGCAGATATGTCTTCAGATATCATGAGCCGTCCCGTAGACGTTTCTAAATATGCTCTCATCTATGGTGGTGCACAGAAGAACGTAGGTCCTGCAGGTACAGTATTCGTAATCGTTAAGGACGAGATCCTCGGTAAAGTTTCACGTTACCTTCCTACCATGCTCGATTACAGAACACACATCGAAGGCGAATCAATGTTCAACACTCCTCCTGTATTCTCAATCTTCGTAATGAACGAAACTCTTAAATGGGTTAAAGCACAGGGTGGTCTTGAAGCAATCAAGAAGATGAACGAAGAAAAGGCTGCTATCCTTTACAACGAAATCGACCGCAACCCTCTCTTCAGAGGTACTGCAGCAGTTGAAGACCGTTCACTCATGAACATCTGCTTCGTTATGGCTGAAGGATATGAAAACCTCCAGGACGAATTCTTCGCATTCGCAAAAGAAAGAGGTATGGTAGGTATCAAGGGTCACCGTTCAGTTGGTGGTTTCCGCGCATCTACATACAATGCTTGTCCTAAGGAAGCTGTTGAAGCTCTCGTGGCTTGCATGCAGGAATTCGAAAAACTTCACACCAAATAATTAAACACTACAATACAGATATACAAATATGAAAGTATTAGTAGCAACAGAGAAACCTTTCTCTAAAATAGCTGTAGACCAGATCAGAGAAATCGTGGAAAAGGGCGGACACACCCTCGCACTTCTCGAAAAATATACAGATGTAGCACAGTTCTATGAAGCAGTGGCAAACGCTGACGCACTCATCGTACGTTCAGACAAAGTTACCCGCGAAGTGATTGCTGCAGCAAAGAACCTCAAGATCGTTGTACGCGCAGGTGCAGGTTTTGACAACCTTGACCTGGCTGCATGCACAGAAAGAGGCATCGTTGCAATGAACACTCCCGGCCAGAACTCAAACGCAGTAGCTGAACTCGCTATCGGAATGATGATTTACATCTCACGTAACTGCTTCACTCCCGGTACCGGTTCAGAACTCAAGGGCAAGACCCTCGGTATCCAGGCTTACGGTAACGTAGGTCGTCTCGTTGCAGAACATGCAAAGAGCTTTGGAATGAAGATTATGGCATTCGACCCCTTCGTACCTGCTGAAAAGATTCAGGCTGAAGGTGTAGAAGTTGCTGCAACCCTCGAAGAACTTTACGAAAAATCAAACTTCGTATCACTCCACATCCCTGCTACTGAACAGACCAAAGGTTCTATCAACTACAACCTCCTCTCACGTATGCCTAAGGGTGGATGTCTCGTTAACACTGCACGTAAAGAAGTTATCAACGAAGCTGAACTCGTGAAGGTTCTCGAAGAGAGAGAAGACCTCAAGTATGTAACCGATATCGCTGCTTCCAACCAGGCTGAACTCAATGAAAAATTCGGAAAGAGAGTATTCGCTACTCCCAAGAAGATGGGTGCAGAAACAGCAGAAGCAAATGTTAACGCAGGTGTAGCTGCTGCTAACCAGATCTGCGATTACTTTGCAACCGGCAACACAAGATTCCAACTTAACAAATAGTATATTATAAAATGGTAAAAGTAAAACCTTTTGCAGCGGTTCGCCCTCCCAAGGCAATTGCTACCGAAGTACAGGCACGTCCTTACGATGTACTCAACTCTGTTGAAGCAAAAGCTGAAGCAGGCGAAAAATCGTTGCTCCATATAACCAAACCCGAAATCGACTTTGATCCCATCATTGACGAACATTCACAGCCTGCATACGACAAAGCTGTTGAAAACTTCAAGAAATGGCAGGAAAAAGGTTGGTTGGTACAGGATAGCAAAGAGTATTACTATGTTTACGCACAGACAATGGAAGGCCGTACACAGTATGGTATCGTTCTGTGCGCCAACGTAGAAGACTACCTTACAGGCAAGATCAAAAAACATGAACTTACCCGTAAAGACAAAGAAGAAGACAGAATGATTCACGTTCGTATCCAGAACGCTAACATCGAGCCCGTTTTCTTCGCATATCCTGACAACGATGTAATCAATGCAATCGTTGCAAAATATACAGCAGGTACCCCTGAATACGATTTCGTAGACAAGGAAAATGGCTTCGGACATCACTTCTGGGTAATCGATCAGGATGCTGATATCAAGACCATCACTGAGACATTCGCTAACATTCCTGCATTCTATGTTGCTGACGGTCACCACAGAACAGCAGCTGCAGCTCTCGTGGGAGAAGAAAAACGCAAACAGAACCCCAACCACAGAGGTGACGAAGAATACAACTACTTCATGGCAGTGGTATTCCCTGAAAGCCACCTTAAGATTATCGACTATAACCGCGTAGTCAAAGATCTGAATGGAATGAGCGCAGAAGAATTCCTCGGCAAACTCGCTGAAGACTTCGACGTTAAGGAAATGGGTACTGAAATCTACACACCCGCTGCACGCCATAACTTCTCAATGTATCTTGGTGGCAAGTGGTACTCACTTACAGCTAAGGCAGGAAGATATGACGACAACGATCCTATCGGATGTCTCGACGTTACTATCTGCTCTAACCTTATCTTCGACAAACTTCTCGATATCAAGGACCTTAGAACATCAAAGAGAATTGACTTCGTAGGAGGTATCAGAGGACTGGGTGAATTGAGCAAGAGAGTAAACTCAGGTGAAATGGTGGCAGCATTCGCACTCTATCCCGTATCTATGAGAGAACTCATCAGAATCGCGGATACAGGAAACATCATGCCTCCCAAGACCACCTGGTTCGAGCCCAAACTCAGAAGCGGACTTGCAATTCATAAACTTGTATAATTGACTATAAACCTGAATTTTGAAGATGAAACCCACGTTAGTAGTGCTGGCTGCAGGAATGGGATCAAGATATGGTTCCCTCAAGCAGATGGACGGAGTCGGTCCTAACTCGGAAGCGATTATCGACTACTCTATCTACGATGCAGTCAGAGCCGGATTCGGAAAAGTGGTCTTCGTGATAAGACACCAGTTCGAAAAAGAGTTCAAGGAGATTTTCGGTCCCGAACACTTCGGAGGAAAGATTGATGTTGAATTCGTATTTCAAGAGTTGGATTACCTTCCTGAAGGATTTTCTGTTCCAGAAGGAAGAGTTAAACCCTGGGGAACTGGTCACGCCACTCTTATGGCTGCATCGGCTGTAGACACACCATTCGCTGTAATCAACTCTGATGACTTTTATGGTCGTGAAGCATATCAAGTCCTTGCAGATTATCTGCGCAGTGTAGATGGCAAGAGGGGTGAATACTCAATGGTAGGCTATAACCTCCGCAACACTCTTTCTGAATACGGAACAGTTTCCAGAGGAGAGTGTACTGTCAACGATGGTCAGGAGCTGGTTTCAATAGTGGAAAGGACTGCTATTGAAAGGAAGCCGGACGGAGAGGTAGTATACAGAGATGCATCAGGTGAACATCATATTGATGAGAACACACCGGTATCTATGAACTTCTTCGGCTTCACACCAGATTTCTTCACGGAGTCAGGAAGGCTTTTCAAAGACTTCCTAAGTGATCCTCAAAACATGGCAAATCCCAAGGCAGAGTTCTTCATCCCTTTGGCAGTAAATACGCTGCTAAATGAAAAGAGGGCTCGTCTGAAGGTTCTCAACAGTGACGCCAAATGGTTCGGTGTCACATATAAAGAGGACCGGCCAGCTGTAGTTGAACGGATTGCCAAACTTATTGAAGAGGGTGTTTATCCTTCAAAACTCTGGTAAGAGTTATAACTTTCCAGCTCCGGGACCACAAGTGCCGGAGCTGTTTTATATATAAAAACACTTTACAACAATTGAATATGTCACTATATCTGTTAATAGCAGCATGTGTAATTGGTGCCTGCGTGCTTTTGAATAAAGTCTCCGATAAAATAGGAATCCCCATGCTTCTTGCTTTTATGGTCTTGGGGATGTTGTTCGGTTCTGACGGTATTCTCGGAATAGAGTATAGTGACTTTCCTGTTACAGAGAAGATATGCACAGTGGCGCTTATCTTCATTATGTTTTACGGAGGTTTCGGCACGAGCTGGAAACAGGCCCGTCCTGTAGCACTTAAAGCCGGCCTGCTCGCCTCTATAGGAGTTCTTATTACAGCAGGGGTAACAGGGCTCTTCTGCTGGCTGGTTCTAGGAATGGATCCTAAATTCAGCTTTCTTATCGGTTCAGTCCTAAGTTCCACAGATGCTGCATCGGTCTTCTCCATTCTAAGGTCAAAGAATCTGGGGCTGAAGTACAATACCGCCTCTATGCTCGAAATCGAAAGCGGTAGCAACGACCCTTGCTCATATATGCTCACAGCGATAATGATTACCATCATCACTGCTGATACCAGCGCTCCGGATATAGTATATATGATTTTTGCACAGCTGGTATATGGAGCGGGCTTGGGTATTTTAATCGCATGGGGATTTACGAGACTGATAAAACATCTCAGATACACCTCAAGCGCATTCGATACACTTATGGTCTTTGCGCTTGCCATCTTTTCCTACGCAATGCCCAGTTTTATCGGCGGGAATGGTTACCTGAGTGCATATATAGTAGGAATTATTCTGGGCAACACCAAGTTCAACGGCAAGAAGCATCTTGTAAACTTTTTCGATGGCATCAACGGCTTGATGCAGGTGATAATATTCTTCCTGCTGGGTCTACTCTCCTTCCCTTCCCAGATGCCGAAAGTTATCCTCCCTGCAATCGCCATTGCGTTATTCATGCTCATAGTTGCTCGTCCCATCTCTGTGTTTGCAATCCTCTCCCCTTTCAAATGTAAGATCAGACAGCAGGCTCTCGTCTCATTTGTAGGACTAAGAGGAGCGGCATCCATTGTTTTCGCAATAATGGCCACCCCGGCCGCAACGCAGATAATCGGAGACGAGACAGGACTTTTCAATATTGTCTTCACTATAGTCCTTCTGTCAATTTCCATGCAGGGTTCACTCATTCCATGGGTATCCCGCAAACTCAACATGATAGACAAGGATGAGGATATCATGAAGACATTTACCGACTACACTGTAGATACCGACATAGATTTTTTCTATTTTGACATCACTGAAGAAGACAGATGGAACGGCAAGATTCTCAAAAATCTTGAAATTCCCAGAGATGCTCTGGTAGCTTTGATAATAAGAGATGACAGGACTATCATTCCAAACGGGAATACCAGAATTATAACCGGTGACAGAGTGGTCATGACAGCCAGAAATTTCCAGGATGATCAGGTCATTCACTTGAGCGAACGCAAGATAGGGAAGGGCAACGAATGGATAGGCAGGAGGGTTTTCGAATATTCACCCTCTCCCGATGAGTTGATAGTATTGATTCAAAGAGGTAACAAGACCATTATCCCCAGAGGAAGCACAAAGGTGGAAGAGAACGACATCATGGTTATCAACAAAGTTCTGAAAAATGTCTCGAAAGATCAATAAGAGATTTATTTCTGTATGGATTAAGGCCATACGTCCAAAAACACTCTCAGGAGCCGCCGCTCCGGTTATCTTAGCATGTTCATTAAGCTACCACCTCTGCTCTCGCTATGAAGGAAGGAGTTTTGAATGGTGGATAGCGATATGTGCAATGCTCTTTGCTCTTTTCATGCAGATTGTTGCCAATCTGGCAAACGACTATGTAGACTTCAAAAAAGGAAGCGACAGAGAAGACAGGATCGGTCCGGAAAGGTTGCTTTCCACTGGCAAGATAACTCTTAGTGCAATGAAAAAAGCCATCGCGATTGCATCGGTTGCTTCGGTGGCAGCGGGATTGCCTCTTGTGATGGCCGGAGGACCTGGCATGATCTTCATAGGTGCCCTGTGTCTGTTTTTCGCATTCCTCTATAGCACACACTTTTCATATTCGGGATTAGGTGACATTTTGGTTATACTATTCTTCGGACTTGTTCCTGTTGCTGTCACCGTATTTTTACTGACGGGCACATGGAGTCTCTCATCTATTGCAGCCGGATTTGCCATGGGATTCGCCACTGATACCCTTTTGGTGGTCAATAACGTCAGAGATGTCAACGAGGATCAAATTTCCGGAAAGAAAACCATTGTAGTACGCCTGGGGGAAAAGAAGGGGCGACACCTATATATTCTTTGTGGTATTATTGCCATCCTCTTAATAGGTTTTTCAATATATAATGTAAAAGGATTTCCAAAACTGACACTATTGGTTCCTTACATCACTCTACACATACTTACCAGCCTGCAATTTCGTAAAGAATCACTCGTTAATTTAAATTTTTTCCTCGGAAAAACATCTCGTAATATTTTATTATTCAGTCTGTTTTCATCTCTTGCCTTCCTAATTTAGTCTAAAAGCAATTATTTGCGCACGATTTTTGTTTAGTACTTCTTCATATCATATTTTTTAATAAATAGAATATGCAGATAAATATCCCTACTGAGAAGTTTTCAGAGGCAGGCTCTTCTGTGCTGAAGAGATTGAAGATGAAAAAGAGAAACAGGAATATCCTGATTATTGCGATTGCAGTTGTGTTGCTGACAGGTATTTCTCTGGCAATCTACTTAAAATGGCCTAAAGAGATTGCAGAGATTCTGCCCGTAGTACAGGCAGAACCGGTACGAATCGAAAATGTCGGCATTTATGTGGAATATGCCGGTAAAATCAAAGCAAAACAGCACGTGGAGATAAGGGCAAGAGTTGAAGGCTACCTTGAAAAAATGCACTTTGAAGAGGGTGGTTACGTAAAAAAGAATGACCTGCTCTTTACCATTGACCCCAAAGTATACAAAGCAAAAGTGGAAAAAGCCGAGGCACAGCTCGAAAAAAGCAGATTCTTGGCGGAGAAGGCAAAGAGAGACCTGGATCGTATCAAGCCTCTTTATGCGGAGAACGCAGCAAGCAAACTGGATCTTGATAACGCCATAGCCGCATACGAAGGTGCAAATGCAGAAGTGGCAATGAACGAAGCTGACCTGACTCAGGCAAAAATAGCTTTGAGCTACACAGAAATACGCTCTCCCATATCAGGTTTTATCAGCGAAAGGGGCGCTGATATCGGAACGCTCGTAGGACCTGGTGGTAAATCACTGCTTGCCACCGTTGTAAACAGCGACACTGTACAGATAAATTTCAGCATGACCGCTCTGGACTATCTGAAGTGCAAAGAAAGGAATGTAAACATCGGCCACCAGAACGAGACCCGTGCATGGAATCCCTATATAACAATCACACTTGCAGACAACACCGAATACCCCGTCAGAGGAGTTGTGGACTTTGCTGATCCAAAGGTGGATCCAAACACAGGAACCTTCTCCGTAAGGGCTCAAATGCCCAATCCTGACCACATTCTGCTTTCAGGACAGTTGACAAAGGTTAAACTGCTGATGGACGTAAGAGAGGAGGCGATTGTAGTCCCCAACAAGTCTATTGTTATAGAAAAAGGGGGTGCTTATATCTTCGTAGTGCGTAAAGACAACATCGTGGAGAAGAGATTCGTGGAAATCGGGCCCAGAGTAAATAACGACGCCATCGTCGAGAGGGGACTCGGGAAAGACGAGATGATAATAACCGAAGGATACCACAAGCTAAGTCATGGTATGAAGGTGGAACTAAAGAAGAGCCAGAAAAATGAAGAGTGACTTTTTTATTGACCGTCCGATCTTTTCGACGGTTATCTCCATAGTTATAGTAATAGTAGGTGTGATAGGTATGGTACTGCTCCCTGTAGACCAGTATCCTAACATTGTCCCTCCTGTGGTCAAAGTCTCTGCATCATATCCCGGTGCAGGGGCAGAGACTGTCTCCCAAGCCGTTGCCACACCCATCGAGCAGGTTCTCAACGGTACACCCGGAATGTTGTATATGGAATCAAGCAGTACCAACACAGGAACATTTTCGGTGAGCATTACATTCGACATCAATACCAACCCGGATCTGGCCGCCGTCGAGATCCAGAACAGAGTCAAGGCGGCCGAAGCAAGACTGCCGGCAGAGGTTGTCCAGAACGGAATCTCCATCGACAAACAGGCATCCGGAAAACTGATGACGATAACATTGAACTCCAATGACCCTAAATTTGATGAAATCTACCTTAGCAACTACGCCACACTCAACGTTGTGGATATGCTCAGACGTGTCAAGGGCGTGGGTCAGGTCTCCAATGTAGGAAGCCGCTACTACGCGATGCAGGTGAAGGTACAGCCAGAAAAGCTTGCAGCAATGGGACTTACCGTCCAGGATCTCCAGAATGCCATCAAAGAGCAGAACAGGGAGTCAGCAGCCGGAGTCCTCGGACAGCAGCCGATGGAAAATGTAGATATCACCATTCCCATTGTAGCACGAGGAAGGCTCTCCAGTGTCAGAGAGTTCGAAGATATCGTAATCAGAGCAGACAACGAAGGGTCTATATTGAGACTCAGGGATGTGGCAGAGATTTCTCTGGAAGCCCAGTCCTACTCGACGGAGAGCGGTATAGATGGGGAGAATGCGGCAGTAATGGAGATAAAGATGCTCCCCGGAATGAATGCAGTCCAGGTTGCTTCAGATGTACGCAAGGCTATGGAAGAGATAAGCCTGAGTTTTCCAGAAGGGATTACGTACGACATCCCCTTTGACATGACCCAATATATAAGACAATCCATCAAGGAGGTTTACAAGACCCTCTTCGAGGCGCTTGTACTCGTGATTCTGGTGGTTTTCCTGTCTCTTCAAAGCTGGCGTGCGACACTCATACCGGCAATTGCCGTCCCCATATCACTTATAGGCACATTCGGAGTAATGCTTGTATTCGGATTCAGCCTCAACACGCTTACCCTATTAGGAATGGTTCTGGCAATCGGCACTGTGGTGGACGATGCGATTGTTGTAGTCGAAAATGTGGACAGGATTATGCGGAGCGAGGGGCTCTCCCCCGCACAAGCATCCAAGAAGGCCATGCAGGAGATAGGAAGTGCCCTCATCGCCATGTCATTGGTATTGTGTGCAGTATTTGTACCTGTGAGTTTTCTCTCAGGAATCACGGGGATGCTATACAGACAATTCACCCTTACCATTGCTGTATCTGTGATAATATCTACCATAGTAGCCTTGACACTCAGCCCCGTAATGTGCGCACTCTTCCTCAAGTCTGCTGAACATGATAAGAAACCGAAAAACATAATATTCAGAACAATAAACAGGTGGATAGAAAAGGGCAATGTCATTTACGGCAGACTGATAGAGGCAAGTGTGCGTAACTCGAAAAAGGTTTTTTTCTGGTACGGTGTCTCGATTATCGCCATATTTTTCATGATCCGCTTTGTTCCCCAGAGCTTTATTCCTATGGAGGATCAAGGATACTTCACAGTTGAACTTGAACTGCCCGAAGGAACATCACTTGAAAGGACCAGAAAAGTATCAGAGCGTGCCGTAAAGGATATAATGGCACATCAGGATGTAAAGCATGTGCTCAATGTGGACGGTTCCAGCCCTGTCATAGGGACCAATTCATCAAGAAGCCAGCTCACAGTGATCCTCAAGCCATGGAAAGAGAGAAAAGAGAAAAAAATCTCCCGGTTCATGGAACAGATCAAAAAAGAACTCTCCGGATACCCCGAGAGCAAGGTCTATCTGAGTTCCCCTGCTGTTATTCCGGGTCTTGGAACATCCGGAGGCTTTGAAATGGCACTTGAAGCAAAGGGCAATACCACCTACGCTGAACTTCAGGCAGCAACTGATACCCTTCTGCACTACGCATCGTCCAGAAAAGAGCTTATGAGGGTTAATTCCTCAATGCAGAAGGATATACCACAGCTTTTCATCGATGTCGACAGAGATATGGCAAAACTGATGGGAGTATCGGTAGCCGACATCTTCACTACCATGAAAACTTTCACCGGATCTGTCTATGTAAATGACTTCAACCTATTCAACAGGGTTTACAGAGTCTACCTTCAGGCAGATGCGCCCTACAGGGCCAACAGTGACAACATGAATCTCTACTTTGTCAGGACATCCCAGAAGACAATGATACCAATCACCTCTCTAAGCACCACAGAGTACACCACAGGTCCCGGAACGATAAAAAGGTTCAATATGTACTATAGCGCAGGAATCTCTGGCGAAGCTGCAGAGGGTTACAGTTCATCAGAAGCAATGGCTGCCCTCGAAGAGATCGTAAGGGAAAAACTTCCTAAAGAGGTGGGAATCGAATGGAGCGGTCTCTCCTATCAAGAGAAAATGCAGAGCGGACAGACAGGGATAGTAATCCTCCTCGCCTTTGTCTTTGTTTTCCTGTTCCTCTGTGCCCAATATGAAAGTTGGAGCATTCCGGTTTCAGTCTTGCTCTCACTGCCTATAGCATGTATCGGGGCATTTGCCGGAATTATCCTGTTCGGACTGGAGAACAACGTCTTCCTGCAGATTGGTCTGGTAATGCTCATTGGCCTTGCCGCGAAAAACGCAATCCTCATTGTCGAATATGCAAAAGAGCTCATTAAAAACGGCAAGGAGCCACTTGAAGCAGCCGTCACCGCAGGCATACTCAGATTCAGGCCCATACTCATGACTTCACTTACATTCATCCTCGGGATGCTTCCTCTGGTTATGGCCTCCGGACCCGGTTCGGCAAGCCGCAGGTGTATAGGGGTCGGAGTATTCTTCGGAATGATAATGGCCGTGACAGTTGGAATAGTCCTCGTTCCATTCTTTTTTGTATGGATCTACAGACTCAAAGATTATTTTAACAAAAGAAGAGAGAAAGCATGAAGCACAAGATAACCAAGAGAATATTCCTTCTTGCCACCATACTGTTTGCCACAGTGAGCTGTTCTGTGGAGAAGAGACTCTCATCCCCCGAAGTGTCAATTCCTGACTCGATGCCGGGGACAGCAGAAAGCGATTCACTCTGTTTTGCAGACATAGAGTGGAGCTGTATCATAACAGACTCACTGCTGAGCAATCTGATAACAGAGGCACTGGAGAACAACAAGGATCTGCTGACAGCCGCCTCACGTGTGGAAGAGCTGCAGAAGCTCTACAGAGTGGAACAGTCAGGTTGGTATCCATCATTGGGTGCAAGAGCATACATTGACAGAGAGACCAACGAAAAAAGCGGAAAAGGATTCGTTGAGGACGTGGAGGTGGCAGCCAAACTCACATTGTCATGGGAAGCTGATTTCTTCGGCAGAATACGGTATTCCAACAAGGGGGCACTTGCTGAATATATGAAAAGCATTGAAGGTAAAAGAGCTCTGCAGATAACTCTCATAGCAGATATCGCTACATCCTATTTCGAACTTGTGGCACTCGATAATGAAGCGGACATAATCCGCAAGACAATAGAGACACGCCAGGAGAACCTGCGTATAGCGAAACTCAGATTCGAAGGAGGTTTGACCACAGAGATACCATACCAACAGGCAAAAGTATCACTTGCAGATGCTGCTGCACTCCTTCCGGAAATAGAGAAAAAGATAAAGATAAAGGAGAATGAGATCTCATTCCTCACAGGCAGGATGCCCGGAGAAATAGAGCGAATCGGATTCAACAGCCAGATACTCTATACAGAGAATACCCCACTGGGACTGCCCTCTGATCTGATAAAGAGAAGACCGGATGTCAAAGCCGCTGAATATGCCCTTCAGTCTGCAATGGCCAAGGCCGGATATGCATGGGCGGACCGTTTCCCCAGATTCACGATTTCGCTTGAAGGCGGATTCGAGAACAACGGATTTGCCGGCTTCCTTACCGCCCCTCTGACGTATGTGATAGGAGATCTGACAGCCCCTCTATTCTCGTTCGGAAAGAGAAAATCCAAGTATGAAGCGGCCGTAGCAGCATACGAAGGAGCCAGACTGCAATACGAAAAAGCTGTTCTGACTGCATTCAAGGAGGTTAGCAACTCAGTTGCTGAATACCTCTCTTCCAAGGAAAACGTAGTTTTAATGAACAATCTTCTTGAATCGTCAAGAAAATATGTTAATTTAGCAACCTTTCAGTACATAAATGGCTACATCAGCTACATTGACGTACTGGATGCACAGAGAGCATACTTTAACGCCCAAAGGACATACAGTAAAGCTGTCAGGGACGAATACATCTGTTTGATAGCATTATACAAGTCCTTAGGTGGAGGATGGACACTATAAACAATCAAAAAATATGAAGAAAGCATTTTTACTATTTTTCTCTGCCATTGCAGCATTCACAATCATGAGCTGTAATAAAAAAGAGGAACAGAAACCGGACCCTGACAAGCCCGTTGATTCAACAAAGGTTGACCTGACAATTGACGTCTATGACATTACCGCCTCATCGTTCAAAGTGGACATTACCCCGGAAGATAAGGAGCTGACCTATTTCTTTATCCTTTCAACCACCCAATACCTCAGCGAAAAAGGTCTGCTGGATGACGATCAGGCCCTTATCGACAGTGACATAGCCACAATCAGACAAGTGACAGAAGACCTGAATATCTCAGAAGATGAAGCATGGGGTATGTTTACCGCAAAAGGTGATACCAAAGGTAAGATCTTCGACGGACAGAATCCCGGAACAGAATACCAGATCTACGCATACGGAGTGGATCCGGCACAAGGATGGAAAGCGACCACAGAAGTCTACAGAAAGACCTTCCTCACTCCTGAAGTTTCCAAGCAGGAGATCAGCTTCGAAGTGAGCTACACAGTAGACGGAGCCAACATTGAAGTCTCTGTAAAACCCTCTGAGAACTTCCCCTACGTGATTGAAGCCCATCCCGCTTCATTTGTCAGCGAATCAGGACTCTCCCCTGACGAATACTTTACAAACAATTGGAACGAATATGTAAGAGAGTACAGCCAATACGGATACACCCCTTCAATGTTCCTCAGTACAGCATACAGAGGAGAAAAGAGAGCGAACATGGCTCTTTCGGCAAGTACCCAATACTATCTCGGTGTCTTTGCACTCGATGAAGAGACAGCACTCGTCTCTTCAGATGTAGCAGTCTCAGAATTCAAGACAGAAGCTGTTACCGTTTCCGGTATCACTATAGATATAACAGTATCGGAAGTAGGCTCAAGAAGTGCCCACGTGAACATCGTACCTTCCAACAACGACTCTTATTCCATCGTACTGGTTCCCTCAGAGGATATATCAGGAAAAAACGATCAGGAGATTGCAGAGTACTTCGCTCTTAAGTTCAATCTGAAATATGTCTTCGGTCCAATTGATGATGACCTCACCTCACTCAATCCCGAGACCGCATATTCACTCTTTGCATTCGGACTGGAAGGTGGACAGTTCACATCAGGACTCTTCAGGAAGGATTTCACCACTACGGCAGCTGAGTCATCTTCGCTCGAAGTGGTTCCTTCAATAAGATATTTCGACTATGAGGAGCTCGCTGCACAAGACCAGTCAGCAGTGAAGGATTTCGCAGGATATGATTATGTGGGAGTTCTTACACTCGACACCAAAGGTGGTGAGGCAGGAGCACTGTATGCCATCTTCACTTCTCCTATGGGAATTGACGAGCTCACAGACGAAGAACTTGGTTCCGCTCTTGTGGCAGAACTTCCTGTCGGAAGGGAATCCCTCTTCGGCTACTATTACGACTCTGAGATAATGCTTATCGCAATGGCTACCGACCAAAACGGAAACTGGGGCAAAGTCTACAGATCCGAACCATTCGTTGCGACATACGAAGGTGCAGACAAAGATGCAAAGGCAGGAATTGACATAATAAATTCTCTCATGTCGGAAACATCCTCAGCAGGCAGAAGGGAAGTCGTAAGATTCAGCAAATAATCTCGATCGATAATAATACCAATACGTTCCCCGTTATAGAAACTTCTTTATAACGGGGAACATTTTATATGGCATATACCTGAAGGGAAGATCAATAAAGGTTGAAGAGACAAGAACAGATCTGGTATGTGAAAAGGCCTCAAAACTATCCCTGCCATGATATCTTCCCATACCTGAATTACCAACACCTCCGAAAGGAAGGTATTCATTGGCAATGTGCATGATCACATCATTTATACAGGCACCTCCGGAAGAGCACTTCCTTATTATCTCCATTCCGGTAGTTTTTTTCCCGAAATAATAGAGAGCCAAAGGCTTCTCCCTCGACAAGATAAGGTCCTCCACGCTCCTGACAAACTCATCCTCCGGACCACCAAAGGTAACGACAGGAAATACCGGTCCGAAGATTTCTTCATTCATGACAGCAGAATCGGGAGAAGGGTTGTCCAGCAATGTCGGATATATAAAACGGTCTGCCCTGTCTGTTTCTCCTCCGAAAAGAATTTCACCTTCAGAGAGATACCCTTTTACACGTTCAAAGGCATTATCATTGACAATCCTCGTAAAGTGCTCTGACTCTTTGACCCCTCCTTTATATAGCTTTTTTATTGAATCCGAATAAGCCTGGACAAACTTATCCTTGATGGAAGAATGCAGGATAAGATAGTCTGGCGCAATACAAGTCTGTCCTCCGTTAAGAGCCTTTCCCCACGCAATACGCCTTGCGGCAACCTCTATATCTGCACTGCTATCCACGATACAAGGTGATTTTCCGCCAAGTTCCAGAACGAGAGGAGTGAGATAACGAGAGGCTTTCTCCATAACCACCTTACCTAAAGAAGGACTGCCTGTAAAGAAAATCATATCCCACCTGATATCCAGAAGCGCCTGATTGACATCCCTTCCCCCTTCTACTATATAGATATACTCCGGAGCAAAAGTCTCCCTAATCATAAGTGTCAGAGCCGAAGAGACCTCCGGAACATAAGGGGATGGTTTCAACATGGCGGTACATCCTGCTGAAATAGCCCCGACAAGGGGATTGAGAAGCAACTGCACAGGATAGTTCCATGGTGCAATAATCAAGACAGAGCCCAAAGGTTCTTTCACGACCTTACTCGACGCCTTGAAAAGTTTCATCGGTGTCTTTACCCTCTTGCTTGCACTCCACTTGTCCAGATGTCTGATATGGTTCTTTATTTCAGAGTAAACAATGGAAAACTCAGTCATATAGGCCTCCTGATAAGATTTTCCAAGATCCTTCTTTAAAGCATCCGCTATCTGCGGTTCCCACCTTCCAAGTGCTTCGCAGAGCCTTGCAAGCATGGCTTTTCTGAACTTAAGATCAAGAGTGGCGCCTGTATGGAAGTAGGCTCTTTGAGCTTGAGCTATCTCTTTCATTTTTTATTTCAAATATAGGCTTAAAAATCATTGGTTTTCAAAAAAATATGTATATTTGCGAGCCTTTTCTCGAGAAGATAAGGAGGTTAATTTATTAATTCATTAAAATTCAAGACCTTAAATGGCAGTTAAAATTCGTTTATCACGCCACGGAAAGAAGAATCACGCATTCTATCACATTGTAGTGGCAGACGTACGCGCTCCCCGCGACGGTCGTTACATTGAACAGATCGGTTCATACAACCCTAACAACAACCCTGCAACCATCGTTCTCAACTCTGAGAGAGCTCTCTACTGGCTCAACAACGGTGCACAGCCTACCGACACATGCCGTAGAATCCTTTCATACGAAGGTGTTCTCCTTATGAAACACCTCCAGGGCGGTATCAAGAAGGGTGCCATTACAGAAGAAGTGGCTAAACAGAGATTTGAAGCATGGAAAGCTGCTAAAGAAAGTAAACTTTCTGCTAAAGTCCAGACCATTAACAACGCAAAATCAGCAGCAACCAAAGAACTTTTGGCAAACGAAGCTAAAGTAAATCAGGAAAGAGCTGAAGCTATCAGCAAGAGAAAAGCTGAAGAAGCAGCAGCAAAAGCAGCCGAAGAAGCAGCAAAGGCAGCTGAGGCAGCAGCAGCTGAAGAGGCAAAACCTGAAGAATAGTCTGATGATAGCACAGGTGCTCAAATCTTACGGCACAGATGGTGAGGTGATAGTAAACTCTCCCGAAATTCTGTGCAGACAATTTGAGAAAAATGAACCGGTATTTCTGTTATTCAACAGATTACCGGTCCCTTTTTTTATAGACAGAATCACTCCCCGCGGCAACAAAAGGGCAATAGTGAAGTTCGATACCATAGACACACTTTCCGCAGCCGAAGAGATTTCAGGCATGGAAATATTCCTGAACGAAGAGGGTAATCATAATCCGGAAGACGATGGCTTCGACAGCATCATCGGGTTCACCGTCAAAAACAGCAAGGGGGAGAGCGTCGGAATTGTCTCAGACTTTATGGATTTTTCCGGCAACATCTGCCTCTGTCTGGAAGGCTCCGATACACTCATCCCCTACCATGAAGATCTGCTTATTGATGCAGATTTCGAAAACAGAACGATAACCCTCGAAATAAGCGAAGGATTATTGTAATGATTCCACAATTTCGCGAACTTTCGCAACCTTCTCATTGAGAATATCATCATTTGCAGCCTCACATATGAACCTGAGATAGGGTTCTGTGTTAGAAGGTCTGATATTGAACCACCATTGAGGGAATTCCACGCGATATCCGTCAAAATCGAAAGATTCTACAGGCTTTTCCTTTGATATGAAGTAGTCGCGTACCGCATCCATCGCCTCCCTCTTGCGGTCGATTTTGAAATTGATTTCTCCAGAATTTTTATACTTTTCGACACGTGAAACCAGTTCTGAGAATTTCACTCCCTCACGTGCAAATGAGGCCACAATATCAAGGATGATAAGCGAAGCCATTATTCCGCTGTCAGAATAGGAGAAATCTTTGAAATAGTAGTGACCTGCAAGCTCGCCTCCGAAAAGGCCATCTATTTCCCTGAGCCTCGGAGCCGCATAAGCCCTGCCGACTTTCCATGTATTAATACTGCCGCCCATTGGAAGCAGATATTCTCCGACCGCCTTGGAACTTCTGATATCTTGAAGTACCTTCACTTCCCCTTTGCGATTCGCCGCATTTTCTCTAATAGCAGCGGCAGCCTTGCTGGTACCCTTTCCCTCTATAAAGAAGTGGCCTAAAAGCGCAATAAGCAAATCAGGCGAAACGAATCTGCCATTCTCATCTATAAACATCACCCTGTCGGCATCTCCGTCGTAGATAACACCTATATCAGATTTGTTGGCCAAAAGATGTTTCCTCAGCATCTCTCTGTTTTCAGCCACCAGAGGGTTCGGTTCATGATTCGGGAAAGAGCCATCAAGTGTATCGCACAGCCACTCTATATCAGCCTCCTTGAAAAGATCCTTCACGAATAGCGCTGAAGCGCCATTGGACAGATCCATGGATATTTTCAGACCATCCAGATTTCCAAGCCAGTTACGCTGGAACTCCAGATAATCCTCCCTGTAATCTACAACAATAACCTTTCCCCTCTGCTTTGCAACAGGAGTAGGACGGCCCTCTTTGATCCATCTCTCTATTTCAACCAGACCATTATCATAACCCACAGGCAGAGCATTTTCCCTTGAAACCTTCAGTCCGTTGTCGCTTTTGGGATTATGTGATGCCGTTATCTGGACAGAGGCTGCGAAACCCTTGAAGGCTGTTGCATAGTAAACATAAGGAGTAGTCGCAAGACCTATATCGTAAACATCTGCACCGGCATCTGTTATACCTTTGACCAGATAATCATGAATCTCATCCGAAGAGAGTCTCATGTCACGTCCTACCAGAACCTTATCTACTTTAAGCAACTCAGGGAGGAAGTAACCAACCTTGTAGACTGTATCCTTGTCGAAGTCCACATTGTACTTACCTCTGATGTCATAAGCATGGAATGCACCCATATACAAATGTTCTTTATTATGTTAATACTATTTTACAAGTTTTGTTCTATAATATGAAGAGACCTTACCTTTGGCAATATTGTGCAGTTTGGTCATTATCATCTTCTTTCTGATAGGGGTTACATGGTCGGTAAAAAGATTGCCATCCAGGTGATCCATCTCGTGCTGGACCATTCTGCAACCGAATCCGTCGAAAGTCTCCTCCCTTTCATTGAAATTTTCGTCAAAATACTTGACTCTCATACTCTTGGGGCGGATCACATCACAATGGATATTGGGGACGCTCAGACAACCCTCAGCAAAAACAGCATCCTCATCAGACTCTTCTAATACTACAGGATTAATCATAACCCTTTTGAAATCCTTGAGTTCAGGAAATGCTTCGGAGCACTCCCCACCGTCCACCACCAGCAGTCGGATGCTTTTCCCTATCTGTGGAGCAGCCAGACCCACACCGTCTGCATTATACATTGTTTCAAACATATCGGCAACCAGACGGGAGATCTCCTCTTTGTCAGCAGTCACCATATCGAGCTCAACAGCCTTCTCCCTGAGAACACCGGAGCCATATACATAAATCGGAAGTATCATATCAAAACTGTTTTATTCTATCCATATAAGTCTGAAGGATAATCGAAGCACTAATCTTGTCAACATTCTCCTTCTGTCTTCTTGCCATCTTTTTCATTCCACCATCTATCATTGTCCTGTGCGCCAGAACTGAGGTGAACCTCTCATCCTCCAGAGCCACCGGTATATCAGGGAAATTCTTTTTCAGCTGCTTGAGAAATATATCCACATATCGTGCCGCTTCTGAAGGAGTATTGTCCATATTCATCGGATAACCGACAACGAAAAGACCAATCTCTTCTTTACAATTATATTTTTTCAGATAATCAATTATCTTTGCGGATGGAACTGTTTCGAGCGGGGAGGCAAACATCCCGAGAGGATCGGATACAGCAACACCGATTCTCTTCAACCCATAGTCTATTCCTATCATTCGATTCATTCCGCAAATTTAAACAAAGTTTAAGTAAAAATATGTCTGAAAGGAACAAAGTAACCAGAAAAAAACTTCTGACCCGCTATAGATTTGTGATAGTGGAAGATCAGACACATGAAAATAAATTCAAGATAAAAGGGACCATGCTCGGAGCGATTTCCGCAGCGGTACTGCTGCTACTCTTCATTGTAGCATTTGTCTTTTCCATGATAGCATACACTCCTTTGAAACTTGTTATACCTGGTTACCCCTCATACCAGACACAAAGAGTAGCAATCGAGAACGCCGCCAAGGTGGACTCACTCGAAAAGAGAATGAAAATAATGACAATAAGGCTTGAGAACCTGCGCAGGGTGCTCAACGGGGAGAAATCACTTCCAATAGACAGTCTTATAAATATAGGTAAAGCCGATATTGCCGAAAAGATCATGTACACAAATATGATGGCAGATTCGATACTCAGAGAGAGAGTGGACTCTGTGGAGAAATACAACCTTTCGTCGAATTCGCAGATGCAGATGATAGAGGGAATGCTCTTCTTTCCACCGGTAAAGGGAATCCTCACTGAAGAGTTCAATAAAGCCATCAACCACCCCTATGTCGATATCGCCGTACAGGAGAACAGTGCCGTCTGCTCGGTTCTGAAAGGGACCATAATCGCTGCCTACTGGACAGACGAGACGGGCTACAACATCCACATCCAGCACGACAATGACCTCATATCGATATACAGACACAACACAAAACTGCTTAAGAAAACCGGAGATACAGTAGATGCTGGGACCCCTGTGTCATTGGCAGGCAATGCCGGAGAACTATCATCAGGTCCCCACCTGCATTTCGAATTATGGCACAAAGGTGTTCCAATAGATCCCACTCTATACATAAAGTTCTAAATATTAACCGGACATAATTATGAAACCTTCCAAGAAGAGAATTGCAATCCTCGGATCCACAGGATCTATCGGGGTTCAAGCATTGGCTGTAGTGCGTGAATACCGAAACCTGTTTGATGTCAGAATATTGACAGCGAATAACAATTGGGAGCTTTTGGTCAGGCAGGCTCTGGAGTTCAAGCCCCAATGTGTCATAATATCCAACAAGGAACACTATGACAAGGTATTCGAAGCGCTTGACCCCTACGAAATAAGCGTATTCGCAGGAAATGAATCCATAACCGATGCGATGAGCCACAGTGATGAGATAGACCTCGTCCTTACAGCAATGGTAGGATTCAGCGGCCTTGAACCCACTATCGCGGCTATCAGATCCGGAAAGGCGGTAGCAATAGCCAACAAGGAGCCGGTAGTTGCAGCAGGACGACTCATCATGAAGCTCGCAGCCGAGCATTCAGTCCCCATACTTCCGGTAGATTCGGAACATTCCGCGATATTTCAGGCACTTCAGGGAGAACACTCGCCCATAGAGAATATCATACTTACAGCCTCGGGAGGACCATTTTTCAAAGCAACCCCCGAGCAGATGGAAAACGTCACTGTTGCCAAAGCCATAAACCACCCCAGATGGAAAATGGGAGCAAAGATATCAGTAGATTCAGCCACACTGATGAACAAAGGATTCGAAATGATAGAGGCAAGATGGCTCTTCGGAGTGGATCCTGACGACATTCGCGTAGTCATTCACCCGCAATCCATCATCCATAGCATGGTATCATTCACTGATGGCTCAATTATTGCACAGATGAGTTCACCGGATATGAGATTGCCAATACAGTATGCTCTCACATACCCAGAAAGACTTCCGCTTGACATTCCGAGAATCAACTTTGCCCAACTGGCCCAGCTCACATTTGCCGAACCTGACATCGACAGATTCCCCTGCCTTTCAATGGCAATTGAGGCGATGAAGACCTCCGGTGTCACCCCTTGCGCCATGAATGCAGCCAATGAAGTGGCAGTCGAAGCATTCATTCAAGGAAGGATCGGATTCAAAGAAATCCCGACATTGGTAGAAAAAGGAATAGCTCGAGCCGAACATATA
>CALZHC010000020.1 GCA_945787505.1 uncultured Alistipes sp. | reverse complement strand
TTAAGCGATTTTTCCACCAGCACTTGGGGCGAATATGAGAAGGCTTTGTCAGCCAAAGTGCGCAGTTCTTCTTCATTGTTGCAGAAACCGCTTCCCAATCCTCCTAAAGCGTAGGCTGCCCTTATGATTACAGGATAGCCGAGGTTGGCTGCTGCCTCTACGGCATCTTCTATGTTCTCTACCGCATGGCTCTTGATGGTCTTGACGTTGATCTCATCAAGTTTATTGACGAAGAGTTCACGGTCTTCTGTATCCATTATCGCGCGGATAGGGGTTCCAAGGACCTGTACATCGTATTTTTCGAGGATACCTGCCTTGTAAATAGCCACACCGCAGTTCAGGGCTGTCTGTCCGCCGAATGCTAAAAGTATTCCCTGAGGTCTCTCTTTCTTGATTACTTCCTCTACGAAGAAAGGGGTTACAGGGAGGAAATAGATTTTGTCTGCTATTCCTTCCGATGTCTGGACTGTTGCAATATTGGGGTTGATGAGGATGGTTTCAATACCCTCTTCCTTCATTGCCTTGAGTGCCTGAGATCCTGAGTAGTCGAACTCTCCGGCTTCACCGATTTTCAGTGCACCGCTACCTAAAAGCAATACTTTCTTTATTGTCTTGTCTGTCATATTAGAGGAGTTTAAGGAAGTTTTCAAAAAGGAATTGTGTATCTGTCGGACCACTGGCGGCCTCGGGGTGGAACTGGGCTGAGAAGAATCTTCCGTTCCTGTGTCTGATTCCTTCGTTGGTTCCGTCATTCATATTTATGAAAAGGGGTTCCCAATCGGAGCCGATTGTACTGCAATCTACTGCAAAACCGTGGTTCTGTGATGTGATGAAACATCTGTTGGTTCCAACCATTCTTACGGGCTGGTTATGTCCGCGGTGACCGTATTTGAGTTTGAAGGTGGATGCGCCTGCCGCTGTTGCTAAAAGCTGGTTTCCCATACAGATTCCGAAAATGGGTTTTTCGCTCTCCATCGCCTTTGTAATGTTCAAGACTGCCTGCGAACAGAGGGCGGGGTTACCGGGACCGTTGGATATGAAGAGTCCGTCGTAGGGTATCTGGTTGAAATCATAATTCCATGGTACGCGTATTACTTCTGTATTTTTGTCAGAGAGGAGACACCTTATTATATTATATTTGACACCGCAGTCTACCAATACGACCTTCTTTCCATTAGGATTACCGTATCTTATTATTTCTTTGGTACTTACAATATCAAGCTGGTTTTCTGTATTGGGGTCGTACGCCGCTGCCGGAGTACATCCTTCCGCTGTAATGGTTCCGAGCATTGATCCCTCTTCCCTTAGTACCTGGGTCAGGGCGCGTGTGTCTACTCCGAAGATTCCGGGA
This sequence comes from uncultured Alistipes sp., assembly GCA_945787505.1. Classification (GTDB taxonomy): domain Bacteria; phylum Bacteroidota; class Bacteroidia; order Bacteroidales; family UBA932; genus Coprenecus. Next base: position 24,372 of record CALZHC010000020.1, on the reverse strand, counting down.
ATCTTATGTTCTTTGAGCCATTGATCCAGGCTCTTGACTGCGCTCCAATGGCTGTAGTTGAATGAGTAGTCGGATATTACGACTCCTCTGACATGTATTTTTTCAGACTCGAAAACATCTGAAAGTCCGTCAGTTACCTTTGATGCAGGAACACCGTAATTACCTACCAGAGGATAAGTTACACATAGAATCTGTCCTGAGTATGATGGATCTGTCAAAGACTCCGGATAACCTACCATCGCGGTGTTGAAAACAACCTCTCCGGAAGATGAGCCTTCATAACCGAAAGAAAAGCCTTCTATTTCAAGGCCGTTCTGAAGATGTAATATAGCACTTTTCACGCTGAAAAATTTTATGTTGTATATCCTGCAAATATAGTCAATTTTGCTATTTTTGCATAATAGAATTAATAATAATAGTCATCAAATGAGAAAATACAATATATTGTCTATATTGATCCTCTTGCTTTCAGCTTTTTCCATCAGAGCGATGGCGCAGCAGGAGAAGAGTGCTTATGTGATTGAGATAAAACAGGATATTGACAAGTCTTCAGCTCACAAGCTCAGACTGGGGCTTGAGAAGGCACGTGAGACAGATGCCGATTTTGTCATTCTCCATCTGAATACATACGGCGGGGCTGTGGATGCTGCCGACTCCATGCGGGCGATGATTATGAACTTTCCCAGACCGGTAGTCTCTTTCATTGATATACAGGCCTGTTCCGCTGGTGCGCTCATTAGTATCGCCTGTGATTCGGTCTATATGAACCATGGCTCTACTTTTGGGGCGGCCACTGTGGTGAACGCCTCCGGTGAGGTTATGCCGGACAAGTATCAGGCTTTTATGAGAGCGATGATGCGATCTACTGCCGAGTCGCACGGACAGAAGGAGGGCAAATGGCGCAGAGATCCTGATATTGCCCAAAGGATGGTGGGGGTCGACAGCGTCCTGAGTTTCACACCATCAGAGGCAATAGAGGCCGGATACTGTGAGGGTATGGCTGAAAGTGTTGAAGAGGTCGCAAGCAGCCTCGGTGTCTCAAAAAAGAATATTCACAAGATGGATCTCTCTGTAATCGAGATGATTATCCTGTTCCTGATGTCTCCTTTCCTTCAGTCTATATTCATTATGATGATCTTTATGGGCATCTATTGGGAGTTCAAGACTCCCGGAATAGGTTTCCCTACTGTAGTGGCTGTCGCGGGTGCCTTGCTCTACTTCGCTCCTCTGTATATAGAGGGGTTGGCCATGAATTGGGAGATCGTTCTCTTCTTTGCGGGGCTTATTCTGATAGGTGTGGAGATTTTCGTTATTCCCGGATTCGGTGTGGCAGGTATCACCGGTATAATAGCAGTGATTTCAGCCCTTGTATTTGCAATGGTGGACAATGAGGTCTTGTATCGCGGTGATTCTCTCGATCTGATTCCTCTGATAAGACCTTTTGCACGGGTGCTCTTCTCGTTTATTGCAGCCTTGGCGCTTTCGCTGTGGCTGTTCGCAAAATTTATTCCTACGGGACGAATTCCCCATATCGCCCAGAATGAAAGTATGGATGTGGATAAGGGATATGTGGGCGTGGAGGTATCCGAACTCGATTCGCTGGTCGGTCAGGTAGTCGTCGCGGCTACCGACATGAAACCTTCGGGCAAAATCCTCGTAGGCAACAGACAGTATGAAGCTGCCATGGAGGTGGGTTTTGCCTCTAAAGGTGACAATGTCAGGGTAACAAGGAACGAGGGAGGACGGCTTTACTGTCTCAGTGAATCCTCTTCAATAATCTGAAGCAGTACATCTATGGCCTCCTCCTGAGGTATAGAGCGTCTTACAGCCTGCTGTTTTCTGTAGATGGTCACCTTTCCGCGACCTTCTCCTATATATCCGTAATCGGCATCTGCCATCTCTCCAGGACCGTTTACGATACAGCCCATTACAGCAATGGTAATTCCCTTGAGATGTGATGTGCGTTTTTTTACCTCGTTGAATGTGGTTTCTATATCGTATAGAGTACGTCCACAGCTGGGACAAGCGACGTATTCACACTTGGTGATACGACGTTTGGTCGCCTGCATAAGATTATCCTTAAATTCTTCTATTTCAGCTTTATCAGGATGATAATCTCCACCTTCGCTGGAGATGGTGAAGTCGTCTATTTTTTTCTCCAGCAGGGCAGGGGCTATTATGATGGAGCCTTTTACGATGAACTCTTCGTGCGAAGAGGCCTTGATATTGAAGCAGGGAGATTTTGAAGTGATTTCAGGAGTGTTTTCAAGGTGCTCAAATCGTGAGAAGTAGTCGGATATTATTTGGGCTACAGGAATTTCATTTACAGGGGGTTCTGTCAAGGAGACGCGTATGGTGTCACCGATTCCCTCAGTCAGCAGCGCAGACAATCCTGCAGCCGATTTGATTCGTCCCATATCAGAGTTTCCGGCTTCTGTGACTCCGAGGTGGAGAGGGTAGAGGATGCCCTGCTCCTGCATCCATCTGTTCAGAAGTCTGTATGCCTCTACCATTACAGGAACGTTGCTGGCTTTGAGCGATAGGACAATATTGTGGAAGTCCTCTTCCATACACATCTTCACCCACTCTGTCATTGCCTCCTGCATTCCTTTAGGTGTATTGCCGTAAAGTTCTGTAATTCTGGTACCTAAAGAGCCATGGTTAATTCCTATTCTGACAGCTGTCCCATACTTTTTACACTCTGCGATGAATCTTTTGAACTGGCTTTTGGCCACTTCGTGGTCCTTTGCGAAGTTTCCTGGATTGATTCTCACCTTGTGTGCGACAGAGGCTGCAGCGATTGCGACTTCCGAATTGAAGTGGACATCAGCCACCAGAGGAAGATCAATGCCCTCAGCCTCAAGTGTCGCCCTGATGCGTGAGAGGGATTCTACCTCACGAAGTCCCTGTGTGGTGAGTCTTACGATGGCTGCTCCGGCCTCTTTGAGTGCCTTGCACTGCTTTACGGCCGCCTCTACGTCATTGGTGTCGCAGTTGGTCATGCTCTGGACGACAATCGGCCTGACGCCGTTTCCTATTATTATATTGCCTACTCTTACAGAAATGTGCTTCATATTTTAAAGTTGTAAATGTACACCAAAATTGATTCCCGCTCTCCATGGATAGGAGTAGATCCACCAGCTGCTGCTCATCCTTTCGGGGTGGTACAACATCGACAGCGAATAGTTGAACGAGCCTTCGAGGTGAAACTCGACTCTGCCCAGGATATAAGCTAATCCGAGCGTGCCGACAAGACCATAGTCAAATCTGTTGTCAAAGCAGTCAAAACCGTTTGATTTGGTGGTGAATGCCCTGTATCCGACAAAGGGACCTATTCCGGCAAGAATACGGAAGGATTCTCCTATATCATAATGAAATGAGGAGACAAAGGGGATTTCTATGACTGATACCGTCTGTTCAAAATTCTGGTAATTGTATTTGCCGTTTTTGAACCCATATTGGCTGAACTGAATGCCTGTCTGGAGTCCGAACAGGTCTATCCATCCCCACAAGGGGTTGTAGTAGGTGTAGAGCAGGGCTACATTTACGGGGGCAATTACTCCTTTGACCTCCAGGTCCGGGCTCATCATTACTCCTGTAAAGGAGAAGTTGTATCTGATGCCGACAAGGTGTTCCGGGTGCTTGTCGTGGATTATAACTTTGACCGTATCCCACTGTATTCCGGGCTCTACGGGCTTGAGTGTATTGTTGTCCTGTGCCTTGAGTCCTATAAGGGAAACAGCAGCTAAGAGCGTGGCCAGGGCTATCAGTCTTTTTACCGGATTTAGTGAGAGTGGTTTCATTTGAATAATTCTCCTATATCGATTGATTGGGTAATATCCATGCGTTCAGGAAGATCGAGAATGAAGGCATTGTTTCCTAAAGATTCGTTGAATCTGTACATAAGTACTTTCTCTGGCTGTCTTTTCTCCAGAATCGAACCAGTGTCGATTACTCCGTTTCCATTGATGTCTCTGGTAAGCCTCAAAGAGTATTTGCCTGCTTTGAGGTAGGGGAACGAGAGTACTGAGGTCGTGTCGATTGAGTATTTCCTGTAGATCTTGGTCCTTTTCTCATCTACGAGTTCGATGATGTAACGTCCCTTTTCAAGGTTAACTCCATTCACTTCGAGGGTGATTGAACTCAGGCTCTCATCTGTGGGAAGACTGAATTTCTTTACGAGAGAGTCGCAATAGTAGCCGTTGATGTCGCGGAATTGCCTGCCGGGAATCTTTATGGTGTATTCGTTGCCGACATTCAGTTTTTCTTTCATCCTGATGGTGAAGTTCTTGAAGTTAAGCGAATCCTCCTCTACGGTAAACTCTGCGTAAGATTCCTGCTGTCTGGCGTTTACGCTTTTTATGGTGATGGAATCAAACGGGGCACTAATCAGAGGTGTATCAAACAGGAGCCTGATTCCGTCCTGATCGACGGTTTCGGCTGCTAACTCGAGTTTGTATTTGGCGACTGTGTCGATTACCTCTTTCATTTCACCTTTCTTGTCCTTCTTCATCTTGGGCTTGGGTATTGCCATTCTGAACGTATCTGCCTGTGGAACAAGAATTTTCAAAGAGTCGTCAGTCTTCATGTAGTCAACATATAACATGAGGGTATCTGCCACTGCGCCTTGTTCGTTGATCCAGATGTTGATACTGTCCCTGTTGAAATTATACTCAAAGAGAAGTTTTTCCTGTGGAATTCCCTTAACTCTGATGGAATCGACAATAGGATTGGGGGAGGAGAAGGTCACGTACATCATTCTGCGTGATGCTCTTCCTCGGTTTCTCAGCACGTTTTTAGTGGTGAGTTCCCTGAAGAGGGAGACCTGAAGCTGTGAGGGGCGCGAGAGGCATCCTACGGTATCTTTCTTGTCCATAGCCACCAGTTCCGGTGAGTCAAAATGCATTACTGCTGAAGGGACTACGAGTGTGTCCACGAATGCAACTCTCTCCATATCCGGGTCGTAGAGGTTGTTGTTGTTAAGATCCTCTATTGCAAAGACCCTGAACAGGGTATCTGCGGGGAGGTTTCTGACTGCGAAGTAGCCCCAGGAGTCGGTTTTGGCTGCTGCTCGCGGTCTGACTTTGTATATTGCTGAGTCTGAAGGATCTGTGTGGAAAAGGACTGTTATTCCTGCCAATGGAAGCATTGTAACTGCGTCCTGTACGGTTCCGCTGACAAAGAGTGAGTCTATGACAGGACCGGTGGAGAAGCTGTGGACAAAGGGGGGGAACATATTTCCTTCGTTGTTGTCCTTGATGGCATCTCCCAACGAGAGTGAGTAGCTCTGGTTTGAATCAAGGGGTTCCTGAAAGGTTATGACTACCTTCTTCCCTTTGATTTTGGCCTGAGGTGGCTTTGCTTGTGGAGGGGAGAGAAAGATATTGGTTCCGGGGGAGTTGAGCACTACGTATTCGTTGAATTTGAACCACACTTCACTCTTTTTCTTGTCAGTCGGGTGGTTCACTGCGAAATATGTGGGGCTCATCTCTACAAGCAGAGGGGGCAGGGTATCCTTGGGGCCTCCCTGTGGTGCTGCCGATGTATTGGCGCAGGAGTGGCTGAATATCAGTGTACTCAATATTGCTAATGCCGTAAGGTACTGAAGCAGGCTCTTATTGTTCATCTTTTATATCTATTCTCTTCACGTTTTCTATTCCTTTTATTTTTCTGATATGCTCTAAAAGTATGTTCAGGTCTTCCGTGCTCTTGACATAACAGTCTATGAATCCTTCGAAGATGTTGTCATGGCTGGCTACCGATATTCTTCTGATGTTGATGTTGAGCATAAGTGTGGTGATTTTCGTAAGCTCGTTGAGTATGCCGATGCGGTCCATTCCAAGTATCTGGATTCTGGCAAGAAAGGACTCTACGGTGTTCTTGCTCCACTTTGCGTTTACGATTCTGTCTCCCTGTACGGAGGCGAGGTTGATGGCGTTGGGGCAGCTCTTCTTGTGTACTACCACTTCGTGGTTGTCATTGATGAAGCCGACTATGGCGTCTCCGGGGATGGGATAGCAGCAGTCTGCGACTCTGTATGTGATGGATCCGCCGGCGAGGTTCTTGTTCCCATTGATGATGAAATCGCGGTTCTTTCCCAACTGGTTCTTTATAAGCTCTGTATAGATCTGCTCGTTGGTTATCTCCTCTTCGGGGGCGTTTGCGTCATTGTCTGAAGATGAGTTGTTATTGTTCTTGAAAAGTTTGAGTGTCCAGTAGATAACATTTTTGTTTTGGTTGTTCTTTCTGAGGACTTTGTCCAGATCCTTGAGGGAGATCAGGCCGGTGGAGATCTTGTTGTAGAGTTCTTCCTTGGTCTTGACGTTGTACTCTTTCAGGAGCTTGTTAAGGACGTTTCTGTGCACTTTGACTCCTAATTTGGCAAGTTCGTTGTCAAGTATTTCGCGTCCCTTTCGTATGCTGTCGTTAATCTCTTCCTTGAGATATTCATAGACGTAGTTTCTTGCCTTGGGGGTCTTGAGGAAGTCAAGCCACTGGGCCTGTGGTTTCTGTGAGTTGGCGGTGATAATCTCTACCTGGTCTCCGTTCTGAAGCACTTTGGAGAGGGGGACAAGTTTGAGATTAACTTTGGCGGCGATTGCACGGTTGCCGATGTGAGAGTGTATGCAATAGGCAAAATCGAGTGCGGTCGACCCTTTGGGGAGTGATTTGGACTCTCCTTTAGGGGTGAAAACATAGATCTCCTTGCTCAAGAGGGAGTCATGGAATTTGTCGAGGAATTCAAGGGCGTTGGCGTCGGGGTTTTCGAGTACATCCCTTACCATATCGAGCCAATGTTCCATCTCTTTTTCAGAGTTCTTGTCTCCGTGATCTTTGTAGTTCCAGTGTGCTGCAATGCCTTTTTCAGCGACTGCATTCATTCTTTCGCTTCTGATTTGCACCTCTACCCATCCTCCTCCGTTGCTCATTACGGTGCAGTGGAGGGCTTCATAGCCGTTGCTTTTGGGCCTTGTGACCCAGTCTCTGAGACGGTCCGGCTTTGGGGTATAGATTCCGGTTACCAGCGAATAGATATGCCAGCACTGGGCCCTTTCATCCAGGTCAGCTTTTGGCTTGAAGATAATTCTGGTTCCGCAGATGTCGTATATATCTTCGAATATGACATGTTTGTGCTCGATTTTATGCCATATTGAGTAGGGGGATTTGGTCCTTCTGAGAATAACAAATTCGTATCCTGCATCGGTCAGGGCCTTGGATATGGGCTCTATGAAGTTCTCCATTGCTTCCCCTTTCTCCTTGATGAGGGCATCGGTCTTGGCGACTATCTCGCTGTATGTTTCAGGGTATCTGGTTTTGAACCAGATGTTTTCCATTTCTGACTTGATATTGTATAGTCCGAGTCTATGTGCAAGGGGGACAAAGAGATACATGGTTTCACTCAGGATCTTGTCCTTCTTGTACTCGGGCATGGAGTCTATGGTGCGGATGTTGTGAAGTCTGTCGGCAAGTTTGATCAGTACCACACGTACGTCGTCATTGAGGGTCAGAATTATTCTTTTGAAGTTTTCTGCCTGGAGGGTTCCTCCGTCATTGTCCATTGCCGCTTTGATCTTGGTCAGACCATCTACCAGTGAGGCAATCTTCTCTCCGAAGAGTCTCGATATATCTTCAACGGTGTACTCTGTATCTTCGACGACATCGTGCAACAGGGCCGCCGCAATGGATTTATAACCGAGTCCGATTTCTGAGACGACAATCTTGGCAACGGATATGGGGTGAAGTATGTAGGGCTCTCCAGAGCGTCTCCTGATTCCCTTGTGTGCCTGATTGGCAAATTCAAACGCCTTAAGCACAACATCGAACTCCTTCTGGGACGCGATGCGCTTAAGGCTCATGAGCTTGAGTTCCTCAAACTCTTTGTTGATTAAGTTTATGTCTTCCTTAGTAAAATCCATACTACAAAGATAATCATTTTTTGATGATTTTCTTTGTATCCGGACGGTTTATTGAAAGTGTGACAAAGAATTGGAAATTGATTCCCGGCATGGGTCTGGATAGTACCGACAGGTACTCTTCATTGAAGAGGTTGTTTATAACTCCTTTGAACGAGAGGTCACCCCATGTGAAAGGGATTCTTTTCTCCAATGAAATGTTACTCATGAAATATTCGGGAAGCCGGCCTGTAAGTGTAATGTCGTTGCTGGACATAGTGAATCTAGGGCTATAGTAACACCATTTGTATTGGAAAGACCAGCTTTTCCAGCTGAGTATCCCGTTGATTCCCGAAGAGAATTCAGGAACATAGGGCAGCTGTTTCCCAACTGACATGTCTGCAGGAGATCTGGGTTCTCCGACATTTATGGATGGTGTCCACGAGAATGTTCCGCTGATGTCCAGATTCCAGTTGCGTGTAAAGTTTATCTGTAGGGCAGCGTTGGTCTCTATTCCGTAGGCGTGAACATCTTTGATGTTGTCAGGAGAGAAGAATCCCTTGGTAGTTGGTAGCCATATTATCCAGTCGCTGATGTATGAGTCAAACCAGTTTATTCCTCCTTTGATGCTGAAGACCTTCTCTTTCGAGTGGTAGAAGTTGATTCCGGCATCGTATGTCCATCCCTTTTCGTTCTTCAGGTCGGGGTTTCCTCCGGGGAGAAAGTACAGGTCATTGAGTGTAGGTACTCTGAAATTACGTGATACGGAGGCTTTTACAGTAATATTTCCCTTTTGGCTGATAAGACCGTCTATAAAGAGTGCCGGGATTATGGGGCTTATTCTGTTACCTGTCACTTCTTCCCTGATGACAAGGGATATACCTATTCTTTTGATTGGTTTCCACTTGGCTGATATGCTGCCTGATACTTCGGCTCTGGCCCTGTCGTATCCCACGATTGCCTTGTCTCCATCTTGTTTGATGATGTTCCTATCCTTACTCAGTACGAAATTCTGATGAAGCGATAGTGAGGCTGTAAGGAGCCATTTTTTGCTGGGGAAGTAATCACTCTCCGCGTTGGCGTAAAATGTGTTGATCGTACTGCGGGACTCTGTCATCGGAGCCATGAAGCCGTTGCCCAGATCCCTCTTGTAGTCATAGTTCAGCTGTGTGTGTATGTATCCTCCCTTGAGGGCAATTTTCCATTTTTCCTTAAGTCTGTCCCATCCGGCAACACCTCTGAAGGTCTGTTCCCTTTGGATGTTCTCGAAGGAGGTCTCTTCTGCGTGGTCAACCGTGAGCATGGGGAGCTCTCTCATGGAGTTCAGATACCATGCGCTCATGCTGAATCTGTCTCCTTTTCCGGTGTTGTAGAAGGCCTCCTGAAGGATGTGGAAATCTCTGAAGGCCCCGCTTCTGTTCCTCTCTATCGGGTAGTATTGGTCTATGATATTCATATCGTCGTCATAGACGTTTACCTTCTTGTCGTGGTTCCTGTATTTGAAGTTGTTCGGGGAGGTCGACAGTAGTACTCTGGTGGAGAGCTGGAGCCTTGGTGTTCCGTAGGTGAGTCTGAGGAACTCGTCAAAGGTGTAGAATGATCCGATTCCTTGTGTGTACTGGGCTGAAAAGCCGTCGTTCTGGGCCGGTTTGGTTTCCAGTTTTACCGCGCCTCCCAATCCGCCTCCTGTCTCGTTTACAGATGAACTGCCGTGGAGCAGGGTTGCATCGTCTATGAAGTAGGAGGGTATCATGGAAAAGTCTGTCATTCCGAGCATCGGGCTGTTTATTTTCATTCCATTCCACAGTACCTGTGTGTGTGATGCTCCTGTTCCTCTGAAGGATATGGTCGAGAGTGTCGCTCTTCCGTAGCTTTTTACGAAGATGGAGGTATTGTAGGTGAGCAGATCGGCCATCGAGAGGGTGATGTTCTCTTTCAGCCGTACAGAGTCGAATGTAGTCTTTCTGACTCCGATGTCTTTCATTACTCTATCTGCCCAGATTTCCGCTTGCTCTATAGTAATCTGGGCAGTAGAGGGGATAACTGATATCCCTATGGATAACAATATTATTGAAAATATCTTTTTCATCTTAATGTTCTCTTATTTCCAGCAGAAGGCACCGGGTATGATTCCTACGTAGAACTGGTCGAGAAGTTCACACTCTTTGGAGTACCTGTATACCATTCCTTTTTGTACGTAGTCTATGGCATCTGCAACATAGACATCTCCGTTTTTCGGATTCACCGTGAGTCCGTAATAGAGTGTGTTCTTGTAGGGGAGGAAGGGTCTGAGCGGCAGTCGTTCCGCATTGACATCCATTTCCCATATATCGTTGTTTATCCAATATATCTTGTCTGCTGTACCGTTAAGTTGCACTTCGCTGGGCCAGTCTCCGAATTTGAACCGGAACTCTTTTTCCACTGTGAAGGTTACCGGATCTATCCTGTATAGTGCAGGGGCTTCATGGCCATAGGGAGAGCCTTCATAGCCTCCGTCGGTGATGGTCCAGATCTTATTGTTGCAGTCCATCACCAATGATGTGGGCTGTATTCCAACGACGAGTTCGTCCACCACCTTGTCTGTTTCGGTGTCTATTTTCAGTATTCTGTTCTGGTACGACCAACAGTTGACATAGATATATTTTCCGAATTTGACCATCTGTTCTGTGGAGCCTGTCTCCATTGTCATGTCGGGACAGTCGATATAGCCTGTGATTTCATATCTTTTGGGATTGACAATGAAAATTCTGTTGTCCCAAAGCTGTGTTACATAGGCTTTTTCATCTGACAGAAAGTAGATGTAACGGGGGGATGTCAGGTTTGTTATTCTTCCGACCTCCTTGAATGTTTTGATATTGATTGCGAATATTACGTGTGAGTTGTTCACTACTATCCATCCTATCGAGTCTCTTATTACCATTGACTGGGCTACGTCTCCGAGCTTCATTGCATTGGCCCGGAAAAAGACTTCGTTTTCTATGGTCTTGGTGGCCGGGTCGTAGTATGACAGGGTGGCATTGCCGTACTGGAAATTTCCTTCGTTAGTAATGAAGAGGCCTTCTCCCGTTGCAGAGAAGGACTCTTCAATACCGTACTCCCATTTCATGCAGCTGTTCAGAAATGGAAGGAGGCAGAAAAATAAATATAGTATGATGTTATTTCTTGTATTCATAGAATCCGAACACTTCTGTTGATGCTTCGCCTAGCCAGCCGCTTTTGGTGTTGAGAGCACATTGTACTTTGATGAAGTCAATATACTTCAGGTTAATAGGATTACCTGCGTAATCCATAGCATTGGATATCTTAAAATGGTTGGCATTTTTGGCAGCTCCGTAATTGTCATCCTCGGTGAGTCTGTCAATGGGGCTGAAGTTGTCTACGTAACCCCATTCGTATGACGGGTTCACCCAATAGGAGCCGTTGCCTGATTTATCGTAGTTCCTGGCCTCAAGGCGTGTTCCCCTGAGGGTGTAGGAGTCCTCTTCTATCCAAAGGGGATAGTAGTAGTCCTGCTTGTGAAATTGCTTGAGGTAGTCGATCTCACCACTGCCTCCAAGGTTATCAGTCCACTGGACAGGCATTGCAGGTGCCGAAGGTCTGTAGTAGGTAACAGCATAATCCTGAATGGTCTGCGGGTTACCTGTCTCGGATCCGCGCAGTTCATACCAGGTATCATTGGGGAGACCGTCGCCGTTTTCGTCCTGCATTACCCATACTATCCCCGGCTCGGATGATCCATCAAAAGAGTTGCCTTCAATAGCAAAGTCGTAATCCGAGCGGTTTTCTATACTATGGTCAAAACCGACGATTATGTAGCCTCCGAATCCTCCTAACGAAACATATGTGCCCTGGGAGAGACGGTTTTCCGCATATTGTATTGCGGCTTCAGGAGTAGTCTGGGTTCCATCAAAACCGCCGGTTTTCATTTCGTTGATAAACTGTCCTGGAGCAGGGGTGTATTCGTATACCTTGTTCCAGCTTGAGTCTGAGGCTGCGCCTGATGCTCGGAAATATGTTCCTTCGGGCGGACAGACGTTGATTGTGAGTTCCTGTGTCAATGTCACTACCGATCCCTCATTTTCTACATTTGCAACTGCTGTCACAATGTGCTTTCCCTCTTCTTTAATGGAACAGATCCATTCAGGGAGGGTATCTTTATGTAGTGTATCCGAGTCTTTAAGCCAGCAGAAGGTGGCTCCTTCCGCATTGTATATCTCTATAGGTGAAATTTTTATTGATCTTCCTGTGCTGTAGTTGAAGATATCTTTCTCGAATTTCCACATCAGTGGCATGTTTTCCTTCGAACAGACTTTTATACTGAACTCTATCTGTGACGAGCCATCCTCGTTTTCAGCCTTGAATGAGAGCTGATACTCTTTTTCTTCGTCGGACGAGAAGGTGTAGCTGAGGGAATCAGATACCTCTTTGCCTTCGACCTTCCATAAATATGTGACAGGAAGTGACGTTTCTCTTACAGAGGGGGTAAGTCTGAGTCCCGTACTCTTGAGGATAATGAATCCTTTGTCAGCTCCGGCGAGCGAGACCTCCGGGATCTCTTTTTCAACCACCTCTATCTTTATTTCTTCTGAGGCGGTTCCGTATTTGGTGGTGACTGTTATGGTAATGAAAAATGTTCCCAATGAGTCACTCATAAATTCGCATGTGGGCTTGTTACTCAGCTGCTCTGATCCGCAAACCCAGGAGTATGTGGCATCCTGTACGTGTTTGTATTCGGGTGCAATCAGTAATGGTTTTGATTGTTTGACCATGTAGATTCCCTGCAAACTGTCTAGTATGATTACAGGTGGGGGAGTGGTTTCAATTACCTCCTCCTTGTTACAGGAGGAGATAAGAACGATTAAAATAAAAAAACTAAAAACGGACCGTAACGTCATCATATGCAAAATATGCCGGTTGTGAGAATCCATATCCATTGTCACTTGATCCAGTTACATTGAACTCTACCATAAGAACTTCTCCAAGAGGGCTCAAATCCCACTTTGTCCACTCGCGGATGATATTGTCGGGGCCATTGCACATGAAGATTTCTACACTGCCTGTCTCTTTGCCATCGGCATCAAATCCTGTTGCGATGAGTTTAACCCAATCGTCAGGTCCGATATTGGCTGTAAGGCCATTCCCATTGAGGTAACAGTTCAGTGCATAGTTGATATTCATCACGTACATATGGTCTATGACGCGGGGTATTCCGTCTCCGAATACGAGTGACGGAAGGAATTCTGTCATATTGAACTGGGAGCCGTCCATATATCCGAAATGGACAGCGAAATTGGCCGAGCCGTTGTGTCCGCCTTTTCCCTCTTTCCCGAATACTGTAAGTTGTGATTCGAATGATCCGGTAGCCTCGATATCTTCAGATGCATAGTTTGAAATGGCATGTCCTCCTCCCCAATAACAATATGCGCCGTAATTAAAAGGGAACAAATGCTGTAGATAAGTGTTATTTTCGTCATACCATGTATATTCTGCAGATGAGTAATCTGCATAGAGGAGGGGACCACCGTATTGTGGATTATCAATAAGATCGCTCCAGCATGTTACAGTCGTTGAGGCATAATCAAGTGTGTAAGAGGAGAATGCAACATCTGTATCTTCAAATGTAAGGACTTTGAGTGTATACTGTTCACCTTCACCTTCTCCTTCTTTGTATTTGGGTATCTTTATCTCTGTTCCATCAGGCAACCTGATAATCAGATAGTCCGGATTGGTGTTGTCTATCTCCATTCCAGCCTGGCCGTCCTGACCGTCCTGACCATTCTGACCGTCTTTTCCTTCTGCTATGACACCTGTTCCGTTCCATGTGAGACCTCCGTCTACAGAGATTTCCCACTCTTTGGTATCACTGTTGATTCTTACAAGAGGAGCGACTGAGCTTGCGGGAACCTTTTCGCCATCAATCAGAAGCCACTCGCCATCAATTGTCCACCAGTATTGGCCGTTTTCATCTTTGGCAATGGAGATGACAGGGGCATTGACTCCGTCTTTGCCGTTCTGACCGTCTTTGCCATTAGAAATGGTGGCCGATGATCCGTCAGAAAAATGGATTATATACCCATTCTCTGTGGTTTCGACATCTGTTACATAGAGATTTTTGTTTAAAGCATTGATAATCTGCTGGAGATTCTGAATATCGGCATTGCTGTTCTTGACCGATTTCTCCAGCTGGTCGAGTCTATTCTTGATATCCTCAATCTCTTTCCATAGAGATGCATCATTGTAGACACATCCTACCGACATGAGCAGGAACAAGACAAGAATAGAAATAAAAGATAATCTTTTCATTTCTTTGTCTATTATAAAAATGTTTGGTAAAACCAATATGTACGTTCCGTCATCCGTATTCCAGCAGATATGGAACCATGTATGCAGAAGGGAGGTCTTCTGACTTGTCTCCTTATTCGCGCCTTCCCGAACTTAATCAGTGGCAAAAGAATGCAAATAAGTATTTTCTCGCAGAAAATCTGAGACTTACAGCAACTGGTATTGTTCCGGATTCTCACCGGATTCCCTTTTCACTCTCACTTACCGAGAGCTCCTTTTGCGTTGCAAAGATAAAATGAAAAAAATCAAATAAGCAAGAAAAAACGAAAAAAATAGTAGAAAGGTTCTACTACTTTTTATAATACTTTGGCCAGAGCCTTTCCATACGTGACTCTATTTCACGCTCTTTGGCATTATTGCCCGGATTGTAGAAAGCGGTTCCTGAAATCTTGTCGGGAAGAAATTCCAGGTCGGCAAAGTTTCCGGCGTAATCGTGTGCATATCTGTAGCCGTCACTGTATCCAAGTTCCTTCATCAGTCTGGTCGGGGCATTTCTCAGATGGAGGGGAACGGGGAGTTCCTCATTATTATTGACAAACTCCAGAGCCTGATTGATAGCCATGTAGGCTGAATTGCTCTTTGGTGAAGTGGCAAGGTAGATTGCACATTCAGAGAGGATTATGCGGGCTTCAGGCATTCCGATTTTATGTACTGCATCAAAGGTGCTCTGTGCTAAAAGGAGGGCATTGGGATTGGCGAGCCCGATGTCTTCAGCTGCAAGTATCATCATTCTTCTTGCAATGAAGAGGGGATCTTCCCCGCCGGCGAGCATTCTTGCCATCCAGTACAATGCTCCGTTTGGATCTGATCCGCGCATACTTTTGATAAAAGCTGAAATTATATCGTAGTGCATCTCTCCATTCTTGTCGTATGTCGAGAGATTCTCCTGAAGCCGCTCTTTGACGAGTCCGTCTGTGATGACAGGCTGGATGGAAGAGGGGAAGGAGTTGACCACAATATCCAGAATATTGAGGAGTTTTCTAGCATCTCCACTACTGTATCTGAAGAGTGCGCTCTTTTCCTTGACTATAACATTTCTGTTACGAAGGTATTCATCTTTGGATAAAGCTCTTTGTAAGAGAATATCCAATTCGCTTTGTTCCAATGACTTGAGTGTGAAAACAGCACAGCGGGAGAGTAGGGGGGTGATTACTTCGAAGCTGGGATTCTCTGTCGTTGCCCCAATCAGCACTACCGTTCCGTTTTCCACAGCGCCTAAGAGCGCGTCCTGCTGGGCTTTGGAGAATCTGTGGATTTCGTCTATAAAGAGTATAGGCGAGCCTTTGGTGTTGAATAGCGATTTGGAGGCAGCCTGTGAAAATACATCTCTGATATCCTTAACACCTGAGCTTATGGCGGAGAGTGTATAGAAATCACGACCGAGCATCTTGGCAATGATGTTGGCAAGTGTCGTTTTTCCTACACCCGGGGGGCCCCACAGGATGAACGAGGAGAGTGCTCCGGTCTCAATCATTGTTCTGAGAACAGATCCAGGACCGACAAGATGCTCCTGACCGACAAAATCGTCAAGTGTGGTGGGACGAAGCCTTTCGGGTAAAGGTATAGATGGTGTATTTAACATAATATAAATTGTATATAAAAAGTATCCTATGGCTCGAGGCCTAGATATGAAGTTTATTTTCGATTGATCTCAACAGTTTCAGCTGTGCAAGCGTCCTGACAAGATTATGTTGCGGATACTTTATTCTATAATATGTATCTCCGTCAATATAGTCCATAAGGAATCTGAGAACCTGTTCATATGTGATGTATCTTGCCGAAAATGGAAGATATTTTCTTTCAATCTCTGTTATGAATTTATCTGCATTAGAGATATAGCCACGGTAAAATGCTTCGTACATACTGGTACTCAGCTCTACCTTCGAGAGATCCTGCTCATCTTCAGCAGCTGTGTTTGCGTATGATCTTATGGAATCTCCGAAATCATACAAACACGGGGCTTTAAGGATGGTGTCCAAATCTATCATACATAGAGGGTTGCCACTCTTGTCAAATAGTATGTTGGAAATCTTTGTATCGTTGTGAGTCACCCTGAGAGGAATCTCTCCATTTTCTATAAGTTTATAGAAATCAAGCATTTCACCTCTTCGTTGTTCTATTTCGTCAATAAGATGCTTCACTGATGCCGCTCTGCCTGCCGGGTCCGCAGCAAGGCTCTTTTCCCATTGTGCATATCTGAACCTGATATTGTGAAAGCCCGGCAGTGTATCTGTCAGAGGCTGGTCAAAATCAGACAAAAGTAGTTGAAATGAAGAGAGTCCCCTGCCCCCTTGTTCTGCAAGCATCTCACTATCAGCACTATGATAGGTAACTGAGTCCTCAATGTATAGAGTAAGACACCAGTATTCTCCCTCTATATTCAGGTAATAATCTCCGTTTTTGGCCGGAATCAATGTTAGTGTCTCCCTTGATGGGTCTCCACCGGCAGCATTGATTTTTTTCTTCAAGTGCGCTGTGATCTTGAGAATGTTATCAATCATTCCGGGAATATTCTTGAATATATTTCCATTCTTGCGTTGGAGAATATATCTGCGTGTGCCTTTATCACTTTGTGCCACGACTATGAATGTATCATTTATGAAACCCTCTCCCAGTCTGTTTACAGAGAGTATTCTCCCTTCTATATCAAATTGTTCCGCTATCCTTTTCATAGTTCTATTATATGTCCTGCATTACGTGTTACCTTTATAGATATGGGTGTTTCCGGATTCACGCTCTCGCTCCGAACGATTCCCATATAATCAAAAGCTGATGCGGGAATGTTTATCTTGAGCGCAACATCCCTATCTTCGAAGTTTGCCACACACAGATAGACTGTTCTTCCGTAACTTCTCAGGAAAGCGAACTGCCTGTGTGGGTTGTAGTCTGCAGTATGGGGATTGACGTACTGTAAATCAAAGGTCTTGCCTTCTCTGAATGCTTTGTCACGTGTGGCAACTTTGAGGTAAGTATTGTATACTCTCCTTAGATCGCGATAACTGTATTCAAGATATTTTTCAGCATCATCCTCTTCGAGCCCCTTTTTCCAGGCTTCTATGCTTGGAAGAGTGCAGAAGTCAAAGATTGAGGTCTTCTCCGGTCCCTCTCCGAACTGCTGTCCGAAGTAGATCATGAATGGACAGGTGTTGAAAAACAATGAGACAAAGAGTGCGGAGATGGCTCTGTATGGGCTGCCCGCAAATTCCTCTGAACCGACTCTGACTTCATCGTGATTTTCAAGGAAGTTGAGCATTTTGGGTGCATACGGGCCAAGAGATTGCCAGCATCCGGTAAGTTCAGTTGCACTGCCCTCTCCTCTCACTATCCTCTTCAAAGTGTCGTAAAATCCGGATTTGTCGTACAAATAATCAAACTTTCCAATTTCGAAGAGTCCTGGATAGTTTGACGGGGTATACGCCTCTCCGATGAATATTGTATCAGGATAACAACTTTTGACTTTCGGAATGGCCCAGCTCCAAAAGTCCAAAGGGACGAGCTCTACCATGTCGCATCTGAATCCGTCAACTCCCTTTGATGCCCAAAAGAGCAAGATTTCGAGCATTTTGGACCTTGTGTCAGGGTTGCTGTAATTGAGTTTGGCTGTATCTGTCCAGTCTCCATCGTGAATATGGCCCGGATAGTAGTTTTCATCGGTAAACTCACTGTGTTTCCCTATGTAGTTGGAGGCAGTATGGTTAGGAACGAAATCAAGCAGAAGTTTCAGTCCGTTCTCGTGAGTCCTTTCTGCCAGTTCTTCAAACTCATCCATTCTGCGCTGTGGATTATCGGCAAGATATGGATTGACATCGTAGTAGTCATTGATTGCATAGGGTGAGCCGCAGGTTCCCTTTACAGTGGGATCTGGAGGTGTGGCATGACGGATGATTCCGGTATACCATATGTAGGTGACTCCCATATCCTTAAGATATGATAGCATGTTGTCGTTAATGGTGCCGAACTTTCCGACTATTCTCGGAAGCATCTGATAGACTATGAATTTCGAATTTTCCATACTCGTTCCTTTTATAAAAGTACAAAAATAAAGTACGCACAAATTTAATCAATTTGTACGTACTTGGCAAGTGGCTGACATATCAGCATGCTACGATTATTTAATCATTGGGATATTCCCAGTTGAGAATCTTGTAGAAATCGTAATCTGCCGGATATGGAATATATTTCTTGGCTGCAGTGTAATCATCGGGGGTGATGTAGTGCATCATGTATTTGATTACGTTCTGGACCTTTTCACGCGAGATGTCTACCAGACGGGGCATGATCTTTCCGGTCTGGGGATCCTGAAGATCCTTGAGGTAGAGAGGTGTGCCGATTCCCATGGAGTTGATGTAGATCATACATCCGGTTTCCCCTGCCTTGAAGAGTTTCCAAACACCGCAGGCCAGCTGTGTACAGTATGTTATGTCGAATGATACAGGAGTGTGGCAGCGTACATCGTAGCCGATTTCGATAGGACGTGTCTTGACCTTCATATTCAAAGCTTTAAGACGCTGTTCGAGTACAGTGTTGAGAATTTGGGCCTTGGATACCTTGCCAAGTTCAGGATGACCGTGTTCGTCGAATGAGAACGATACTCCTGTGGCCTTGAGGTCCTCATCGCTCAGCAAATGGAAGACCCCTTCCGAGATGATGATACCACCGAAAGGTATTCCGAGAATTTTCCTCTTCACTATTGAAGATACCGCCATCCTTACAATCTTGTCCACAGTTGCCTCTGTCTTGTTGAACATCTCGGGAATGACGATCATGGGGTAATGGCACGAAGCTCCGATACCAAGGGCAAGGTGACCGGCCGAACGTCCCATTGCAGATACTACAAACCACTGGCCGCTGGTACGTGCATCCTCGTATACGATAGTTGCAATACGCGTTCCCTCTGATTTTGCCGACTGATAGCCGAATGTAGGCTGGTTATTGGGAAGCGGAAGGTCATTGTCGATAGTCTTGGGGACATGTATGTTCTGAATGTCTATATTGTGTGCTGCAAGGTACTTGGCGATACGGTTCGCAGTGGATGCTGTATCGTCACCACCGATTGTAACGAGCAGTCTTACATTGTTTTCTTTGAAAAAATCAAGATTGAAGTTCTTTTCGAGATCCTCATCTTTGGGTTTGAAACGGCTCATCATAAGGTAGGAACCACCGCGATTGAAGATGGTGTCAGCCAAAGAAAAGTCAATTTCGGTATAGTTGGGGTTCTTCGAGAAGAGCGGCTTGTAACCTTCATGAAGTCCCAGTACTCTGAATCCTTTTGAGATAAAAACTTTGGAAATGGAACCGACAACAGTGTTGATTCCGGGGGCAGGACCACCTCCTGCCAAAATGACAATTGATTGTTTCATCTTCTTTATCTTTTATTCGGGCGCAAATTTACCTTTTTTTTGCTAACTATATCATATAAATTAGTATTTTTGTCTCTTCAGATTTGGCATATGAACGACAAAAGAAACAAAGCAAAAGAGCAGATTGAGTGGCTGCGCCAGGAGATTGAAAGGCACAACCGGGATTATTATGTAAAGAACTCTCCCACTATCAGTGATTTCGAGTTCGATATGATGATGAATGATCTGGCTGCTTTGGAGAAGGCTTATCCGGAATTCGCATCTGCTGATTCGCCCACCAACAGGGTCGGAAGTGACCTTTCGACAGCTGAAGGCTTTAAATCCTACCCCCACAAGTATCCAATGCTGTCGTTGGGCAATACATATAGCATTGCAGAGCTTGAGGGTTTCTGTAATCGTATTGCGACTTCTTCATCAGAGAATGTTTCATACTGTTGCGAACTGAAATTTGACGGTACTGCAATTTGTCTGAGCTATATCAATGGTAAACTGAAGAGGGCGCTTACAAGGGGTGACGGAACCAATGGAGATGACGTTACTGCCAATGTCAAGACAATATCCTCAATCCCCACATCGATAACGGACGATGGCTTCGATTTTGAAATCAGAGGCGAAATCTATATGCCATTCGATTCTTTTGAACGGCTTAACAAAGAGAAGATTGATTCCTCCGAGGTTCCTTTTGCCAATCCGCGCAATGCTGCTGCCGGATCGCTGAAGACACTTGACCCTAAAGAGGTCCGTAAAAGAGGATTGCAGTGTGTCTTGTATCACATTATAGGTGAGAATCTTCCATTCTCTTCCCATTCTGAGGCCATCAGGTGGGCAGCCTCCAAAGGTTTTCCGGTATCTGAGTTTTCCAGAGTCTGCAAAAGCACAGCTGAGGTTGTCTCTTATATAGAGGAGTGGGATGTAAAAAGAAAGAGCCTCCCTTTTGCAACGGATGGTGTCGTCATCAAGACAGATGATCTTGCCCTTCAGAAGAAGCTCGGTTATACTGCAAAGTCCCCCAGATGGGCAACGGCTT
Source organism: uncultured Alistipes sp. (assembly GCA_945787505.1). GTDB lineage: Bacteria > Bacteroidota > Bacteroidia > Bacteroidales > UBA932 > Coprenecus. Next base: position 3,751 of record CALZHC010000020.1, on the reverse strand, counting down.
ACAAGTTCAAGCCGGAGGAGGCTTTGACAAAGTTATTGTCAATTGACTATCAGATTGGAAGGACTGGGGCGATAACCCCTGTTGCCAACCTTGAACCGGTCCGTCTGTCTGGTACGGTGGTAAAGAGGGCTTCACTCCACAACTCGGACCAGATGGAGGCTCTGGATATAAGAATCGGGGATTATGTATATGTAGAAAAAGGCGGAGAGATCATCCCAAAAATCACCAGGGTAGAGACATCAAAGAGGGAGGCTGGTGCGGTGCATCCCCATTTTCCGGAAAAGTGCCCCTCTTGCGGGTCTATGCTGGTCAAGGATGAGGATGAGGCTCGCCACTACTGCAACAACGAGCTTTGTCCCATGAGAATCAAAGGACGTTTTCTTCACTTTGTTTCCCGTAAGGCTATGAATATTAATGCCGGAGAGGCGACTATTGAGCAGCTTTACGATAACGGCCTTATCAAGAGTCTGCCTGATCTGTACTCCCTCACTGCCGATCAGCTTATCTCTTTGGACGGATGGAAAGAGAAGTCTGTGAACAATTTCCTTGAAAGCATCAGCGAATCCAAAAAGGTGCCCTTTTTCAGAGTTTTGTATGCTTTGGGATTAAGGCACATCGGTGAGACCACAGCCAAGATGCTCGCCTCGCATTTCGGATCCATGGAGAGCCTCTCCAGAGCGACAAAAGAGGAGCTGCTGGCAATAGATGAGATCGGAGAGACCATTGCGGCTTCGCTCTCGGCTTATTTTATGGAGAACGGACATATTGAAATGATTCATAGACTTAAGGCTGCCGGTCTGCAGATGGAGACAGAGAAGAGAGAGAAACTTTCGAATCTGCTTGAGGGACAGAGCATTGTCATTTCCGGTAACTTCTCTGTTTCGAGAGAAGAGATAAAGGCACTTATCACAGCCCATTCCGGCAAGAATACAGGTTCGGTCAGCAGTAAGACATCATTCCTGCTTGCCGGAGAAAAACCTGGTCCCGAGAAGATCCGCAAAGCGGAGACCTTGGGAATCAAGATAATTTCAGAAGAAGAGTTTTATTCATTAATTAATAACAATTAATTTTCAATTTATGATTATCAGCAATAAAGTTCATTATGTAGGAACTAACGATAGAAAGAAACACCTGTTTGAAAATAACTGGCCACTCCCCTACGGAGTTTCATATAACTCTTATCTCATTGCCGACGAACATACAGCACTTATAGATACAATTGAATACGGTTCCAATCCTGACTACCTCCATGATATTGATGCAATTCTTGAAGGCAGGCCTTTGGAATACTTGATAGTGAACCATTTGGAACCTGACCATTCAAGCATGATAGGTGAAGTACTACGTGCTTATCCTTCTGTAAAGGTTGTATCAAACTGCAAGACTTTCCAGCTTCTTCAAAACTACTATCCTCTGAGACAGGAGAATATCTTCCAGATTAAGGAAGGTGATGTTCTTGAGTTAGGATACCACAAGCTCACTTTTGTTCTCGTTCCTTGGGTTCACTGGCCTGAAACTATGGTAACATACGATACCACCGACCAGATTCTCTTTTCGTGTGACGCATTCGGTTCATTCGGTGCTCTGGATGGAGGTATCTTCGATGATACAGTGAACTTCGAACTCTTTTACGAGAATGAAATGAGACGCTACTACTCGAACATTGTCGGAAAATGGTCGAATATGGTTCAGAAGGCATTCGCCAAACTTGCTGGTGTTCCAATCAAATTCATCTGCCCTTCACATGGTGTAATATGGAGAGAGAATCCAGGAAAGGTACTTGCATTATACGACAAATGGAGCAGATATGAGGCTCAGGAAGGATTTCTGGTATGTTATGCATCCATGTACGGCAATACTGAAAAGTTTGCTGAAGCCATTGCTAAAAAACTTTCTGAAAAAGGCATAAAGGAGATCAGGGTCATTGATGTCTCCAAGACTCATGTATCATATATTCTCAGTGATATCTGGAAGTACAAAGGTCTTGTATTGGGCAGTTGTGCATACAATACCGAAATGCACCCCATGATGGCAATGCTTACACACGAAATCTCTATTTCTGCCCCCAAGAACAGGGTTTTGGGTATCTTCGGCGGCTCGTCTTGGAACGGAGCAGGCGCCAAAGACCTTCGTGCATGGGCTGAAAAGGTTAAGATGCCTGTTACCGCAGGCTCTGCTGAATTTATGGGCCGTCCTTTTGCCCAGGATCTGGAACAGCTGGACGCCTTTGCTCAGGCTCTTGTAGATGAAATAAGAAAATAACACAAAATCATTATATTATGACTTGCTGTAAAGAAAACAATCTCGGTCTGGATATGTCCCTGACAGAGGGGTTCAAGGACTTTATTGATGATGATTATATCCATTCCCTTATCCGTGACCGTAAGGAAAATCTTCCCAAATGCAGGGAAATTTTCAAAAAATCCCTTTCAAAGCAGCCCCTATCAGTTGAAGAGACTGCCGAACTGTTAGCAATTACCTCTGAGGAGGGTCTGCATGAACTATTTGAAACAGCACGTGAACTCAAGAGAAACGTATATGGAAACCGTATAGTTCTCTTCGCTCCCCTGTACATCGGTAATTATTGTATAAATGACTGTACCTACTGCGGCTTCCGCAGGTCGCTCCGTACCACAGTCCGTCACACTCTTAGTGAAGAACAGCTCATAAATGAGGTGAAATCTCTTGAAAACGAGGGACATAAAAGACTTATTCTCGTTTACGGAGAGCATCCCAAATATACCCCCGAGTTTATAGCAAAGACAGTAAAGCTTACATATGCTACCAAGACCAATAATGGCAAGGGTGAAATTCGCAGGGTTAACATCAACGCAGCTCCTTTGGATATAGCAGGTTACAAGATAGTCAAGGAAGCAGGTATCGGAACCTTCCAGGTCTTCCAAGAAACATACCATAAGGAGACATACGCAAAATACCACCCTGCAGGAACACAGAAGGGTGACTATATGTGGCGTTTGAATGCAATGGACAGAGCCTTTGAAGGCGGCATTGACGACATGGGTATTGGTGCATTGTTCGGACTCTATGACTGGCGGTTTGAAGTTCTCGGTCTGGTGACACATGCTCTCCATCTGCAGCAGAGATATGGGGTCGGTCCTCATACCATATCCTTCCCAAGAATCCAGCCTGCAAATGGTCTTGATATCGAACTTCCATATAGGGTATCAGATTCGGAATTTGAAAGACTCGTAGCGATTTTACGTCTTGCAGTACCTTATACAGGTCTTATCATGACTGCTCGTGAATCCAAGGCAATCCGTGACAAGGTTATGGAGTTCGGTGTTTCCCAGATTGACGCAGGTACGAAACTCGAAATCGGAGGTTATCAGAAAGAACGTCAGGATAAGGAACAGACTCTCAACGAAGAACAGTTCCAGGTAGGTGATACCAGAGATCTTGATGAAGTCATCCATTGGCTGATCAACCGCGATTATATTCCCAGTTTCTGTACATCATGTTATCGTGTAGGAAGAACCGGCGAACATTTTATGGAATTTGCTATTCCAGGTTTCATCAAACGTTTCTGTACACGTAATGGCCTTCTTACTCTGGCAGAGTACCTTGAAGATTACTCTTCAGAAGCTACCAAGAAGGATGGTTATGCGCTTATCGAAAGGGAGATAGCGAAAATGACCAACGAAGAGCAGAAAAAGAGCCTTCTGGAAAGACTTGACCGTATCCGCAATAAAGGAGAGAGAGACCTCCTCTACTAATGGTCTTCCCGCCCCTA
>CALZHC010000019.1 GCA_945787505.1 uncultured Alistipes sp. | reverse complement strand
GTGTAGCCTTCCGGGATTATCAGAAGGTCGACCTTATGGCTCATTTGGCCGTTTATCTCAATTTCTGTCACAGGGTACTGTGAACTGCTCTCTTTTTTTACGATGTGGTCTTCGGGGTCGGCTGTGAAGGAGAAGAGGGTAGAGAGTTCCATCGTAGATTTGATTCTTTCGTAAAGGACTACCTCAACTTCATGCTTGGGACATGGGAACCATATAGTCTGTGTAAAGCTTTTTGTCACTGTCTGTGCCTGCGGTGTATCTCTCCACTCTCTGAAGAGGGTGTTGAATCCTTTTGAGTAGATGACTTCTCCCTCTTTGGTCCTGACTTCAATGAAGTAGTCTCCGTAACCGAAGGGATCTATAAGTGAGTTTGGTGAGCCGGCCCACAGTGGCTCTATGCTAATCTCTCTAAGGGAGGCACTTTGGGTCTGTGCATTTCCTGTAAGGATAAGGTCAGCCCTCATTCTCTGCGATGTAAAGTGGTCATTATACTCCACTGCTGCCAGTTCCGCAAAGGGAAGTGACAGCAGCATGGTAATGAACAATATTCTGAATAATCTGTTCATTTGTCTTATTTTTATGTTATGCTATTTTCCTGTATAGTTGAAAGGGGTTATCTCCTTGAGCTCTTCCTTGACTGAGTCACAGATGTCGAGTGTTTCAATGAATCCGTGAAGTGTCTCTACCGAGAGGGCTTCTCCTGTGCGGGTGAGTTCCTTGAGTGTCTCATAGGGGTTTGGATATCCTTCTCTGCGAAGTATGGTCTGGATAGCCTCTGCTACTACTTCCCAATTGTGTTCGAGGTCGTAGCTAATCGCCTTTTCGTTGAGGATAAGCTTGTTGAGACCTTTCAGAATAGATTTGAGCGCTATTATTGAATGTGCTATTGGAACACCTATGTTTCGAAGTACTGTAGAGTCTGTGAGGTCGCGCTGAAGTCTGGAAACAGGGAGCTTGGAAGCGAGGAATTCACATATAGCGTTGGCCATCATCAGGTTTCCTTCTGCGTTTTCAAAGTCTATGGGGTTGACTTTATGGGGCATTGCCGATGATCCTACCTCTCCTGCCTTGATTTTCTGTTTGAAGTACTCCATTGAGATGTATGTCCAGATATCACGGCACATGTCTACGAGAATGTTGTTGATTCTCTTGATGGCATCGAAGAGTGATGCGATGTTGTCATAGTGCTCGATCTGGGTGGTGGGATATGATCGTTTCAGACCGAGTCTCTCTTCAACGAACTCCACTGCAAAAGCATTCCAGTCGATGTCGGGATATGCTACGAAGTGTGCGTTGAAATTACCTGTCGCACCTCCGAATTTGGCGCTGTAGGGGATGGCAAGCAGCTGCTTCTGCTGCTCCTTGAGTCTGGCGGAGAAGACCTGGAACTCTTTTCCAACTCTGGTCGGAGATGCCGGCTGTCCATGGGTGTGGGCTAGCATGGGAATATCTTTCCATTGGTCGGAGAGTGAGTCGATGAGGTTTATTACTTCAAAGAGTGAAGGAAGATAGACATCCTGTATTCCCTCCATCAGGCTCAGAGGGACAGAGGTGTTGTTAATATCCTGCGATGTAAGGCCGAAGTGGATGAATTCTTTGAATTTGGGATTGATGCCCATTGCATCGAATCTTTTCTTGATGAAGTATTCGACAGCCTTGACATCGTGGTTGGTAGTCTTCTCTATCTCCTTGACCTCCATTGCATCCTCTTCAGTAAGATCCTGATAGACGGACCTGAGGGACTGGAAGAGTGTGTGGTCAAAATCGACAAGCTGTGGCAGAGGCAGCTGACAGAGCGATATGAAATACTCAATTTCAACTCTCACTCTGTATCTTATAAGTGCAAACTCTGAGTAGTATGACGAAAGTTCTTTTACTTGGCGGTAGTACCTGCCATCTATGGGGGAAATGGATGTAAGCATAGATATTTGATTTTCCTTTTAAGTGTGCAAATTTAATAAAAAGAATTTGTTTGCAATTATCTGATTGCTACAGCGGCAGCGACATCGTGCACTCTGAGTATGTCCGCTCCCTCTCTGATTGCCTGACGATGCAGCCGGGTGGTCGGTTCAAGAGCCTCTTCAGGAGTGATTCCCAGTTTCTTATAAATGAAACTCTTTCTTGATATGCCTACCAGAATCTTTCTGCCAAGTTCCTTGAACCGGTGAAGGTTATCCATAAGTTCATAGTTTTGTTCCATTGTCTTGGCAAAACCGAATCCAGGGTCGAGAATCCACTCTTTGATTCCGGCCTCCTCGGCCTTTTTGTCAAAGTCCCTGAAGTACTGCAGGAGATCTTCTACCAGATTGTCGTACTGACATAGGCTCTGCATGGTGGATGGGGTTCCCCTTTTGTGCATTGCAATATAGGGCAGCGATAGCTCTCCCACTGTAGGGAGCATTATCGGGTCATCCTCTCCTGCTGAGATATCGTTGACCATGAATGTTCCGTATTTGTCATATACTCTGCGGACTACTGAACTTCTGAATGTATCCACGGAAAATGGTATGCCGCTGAAGTTGCGGGTGTAGAGGTCCAATGCTTTGTCTATTCTTTCCCATTCGGTCTGAGCATCTATGGGGGTGGAACCGGGACGTGTCGAACAGGCTCCGAAATCGATTATGTCAGCACCATCTCCAACCAGAGTTTCCAGTCTTGAGAGAATCTCTTTTTCTGTAAGGGCTCTCGATGCGCTGTAGAATGAATCATCGTCGACATTGATGATTCCCATAACTTTTACCATAACTTTATTATTTTTGCATTCTATAGTTGTTGAACAAAAGTAGAAAAAAAAAGGATATGTTGATAGTTATTGAAGGTCTTGACGGCTCCGGCAAGTCGACACAAGTGGCCAAAATCAAAGATTACTTGGCCTCAAAATGCAATGGGAGAGTGAAATACCTTCATTTTCCACGATTTGATGCACCGGTAATAGGAGATATGATTTCCGGTTTTCTTAGGGGAGATTTCGGGTCGATTACAAGTGTTCACCCCAAAATTGTGGCCTATCTCTTTGCACAGGACAGACGCGATGCTTCAGATATGATGAAGAGATGGCTTGATGATGGTGAAGTGGTCTTGCTGGATAGGTATGTCTATTCGAATATCGCTTTCCAATGTGCAAAGCTCTCTCGAAATGAGCAGGCAAATGAACTTGCCGAGTGGATTCGTACGAGTGAGTATGAGATATTCGGAATTCCCCGTCCGGACATAAATATCTTTCTCGATGTACCGGTGAGTTTCGTGGATAGCAGGCTGTCGGACCAAAGAGAGGGGGATGACAGGGAGTATCTAAAAGGGAAAAATGATATTCACGAGGCTGATATGGATTTTCAAAGAAAGGTAAGAGAGGTCTATCTGGACTGCTGTGCTTCTGATTCCTCTTTTATCAGGGTTGACTGTTCGGATTCAAACGGGAATATGATGCCGGCTCAGGATATTTTTGAAAAAATAAGAACTGTAATTGAAGGTTTATGGGCTTTGTAAGGTTTATAATGTTTCTGCTGCGCTTGATCTTCGGGGTTACCTACGCAATGAGCGGTTTTTTCAAGTTGGTAGATCCTGTCGGAACAGGTTTGTTCGTTACAGAGTATCTCCATACTATGCATCTGGGCTTTCTCTCTTGGAGTGCAACTGGCCTGGGGTTACTCATGTCCGTAGCTGAACTTACGGTGGGACTCTCTATGATTATGTGCATCAGGATGCGCTTTTTCAGCTGGGTCGCATTGGTTATGAGTATTGGATTCACAGTATTGACAGGTGTGGTTGAGCTGCTTGGTGGACTCCCCGACTGTGGCTGTTTCGGTAATGCCATATCAGTCGATACATATACCTCATTTATCAAGAATATATGCTTGACAGTCATTGTTGTACCTATTTTCTTTTTCAGAAAAAGATTTCATCTGGTGGCTCCTGAGATTGCAGAGTGGGCCTTCATGGGAGTCCACTCGTTAGCCGCACTTGTTTTCGGTATAATTTCATGGATATATGTCCCGATTATTGAGTTTACTGATTTTCAGGTGGGTACGGATATAGACAATCTGCTGGAAAAATCCTTGGATAATAATCGCTTTGAAAACACCTACATCTATTCTAAAGATGGTGTGGAAAAGGAGTTTACTATAGATGAAATTCCTGACGAAACTTGGGAGTATGTGGGAGTGAAGGAGGGGGATAACGATGAAAGTTCTCATTTCGATATGACAATAACCACTGCCTCAGGCGAGTATATTTCAAAGACAATTACCAAGAGTGATGAACCATACCTGCTTTTTGCCGCGTTCAGACCTGAGAGACTCTCGGAGAGATACTGGAATAAGATCAGAAGTGCCATTCCTGTCATTGAGGCTGCCGGTGGTCATCCTCTCCTCCTGCTTCCTGAGGGAACCTCTTTTGATTTTGGGGATGCCTCTCATACAGCCTACTCTGACTACAAGACTCTCATTACAATGGTAAGATCCAATGGTGGCCTTATTTTCGTTGACGATGGGGTGGTCGTCAAGAAACGTACCGGCTTTGTCTTCACGGTGGAGGATCTGATAAAGGACATCTCTGATGACTCAGAGGATATGACAGTATTTGAAACCATAAGGCATAGGCTTGTATATGAGGTGATTCTTCTGTTCTTGTTGGTAGTGATAATTCTTTTTAGATATATCTGTGGTATTATCTATGGCAAGAAGGGGGTAAAGAATGAAAAGTAAGAGGGCTCCGTTTGTAGTAGGGACACTTCTTGTCCTGCTTCTCTTTGCCGCCAATCTAATTTTCGGTTCTGTGGTGATTCCTTTTCGTGAGGTATTATCAGTACTTTTCACAGGGGAGACTTCCAACCCGTCATGGAAAATTATCATGTTGGAATCGAGGATTCCGTCAGCGATTACATCCATGTTGTGCGGTGCTTCGTTGGCAGTGAGCGGCCTTCTTATGCAGACTCTGTTCCGAAATCCACTTGCAGGTCCATCCATTCTCGGTGTCAATGACGGAGCGAATTTAGGTGTCGCTTTAGTAATGTTCCTTAGCGGAGGAACTATTGTCTCCCTTGCCGGCTATTCGGCTATTATTGCAGCCGCGATTGCAGGGGCATCAGTGATTCTTGCCATAATCCTTTTCTTTTCCGAAAAGGTGAGCGGGAATGTCATGCTGCTGATAATAGGAATAATGGTAGGATATATAGTCTCCTCATTCATCTCCATTCTTAACTACTTTGCGGCAGCGGATAAGGTGCGACAGTTTGTGATGTGGGGAATGGGAAATTTTTCGAGTGTCTCTATGGAGCATCTGCCGCTTATGGCTATTATTCTGATAACTGTTCTGTTGTGCTCTTTTCTGCTGATAAAGCCGCTTAATGCGTTTCTGTTAGGAGAAAGGTATGCAGCAAATTTAGGAATCAATATCAGGCGTACAAGGATGATGGTTTTCCTCTCTTCTGGTATTTTAGCGGCCGTAGTAACTGCCTACTGTGGTCCCGTCTCCTTTATAGGGATGGCCGTACCGCATATTGCAAGAATGCTTACAAATACTGCTGACCATCGAATCCTTATGCCAATGACTCTTATTATGGGCGGGGTAACAGCACTGCTGTGCAACCTTTTGACAGTTTTGCCCGGAAGTGGTACACTTCTTCCGCTTAATGCCGTTACACCGCTTTTCGGAGCACCTGTAGTAATTTATGTAATTCTGAAAAGAAGAAATAGGTCCGATGAACTCCAATGACAGAATAATACTCTCAGCAGAAAACCTTTCCACCGGTTATAGAAACTCTCGCAAAGAGACTGTGATTCAGAGAAATCTCTCTTTCTCGCTCAGGCGAGGGGAACTTACTTCGCTAATCGGATTGAATGGGTCTGGCAAGTCTACTCTTATCAAGACGCTCTGCGGTTTCCTGCCTCCGTTAGAAGGAGAGGTGAAGATCGCAGGGAAAGAGATTTCCCGATATAGTGCCGGAGAGTTTGCCAGGAAAGTGGCCGTGGTGCTGACAGATAAAACATATTCAGGTGCCATTACAGTACGCGAATTGGTAAGTATGGGACGATACCCTCATACCGGATGGCTGGGTAAACTCAGCCATAGGGACAATCTGATAGTCGATGAATCTATGGTCTCTACCGGTGTCTACCATAAGGCCGATTCATTTCTTTCCGATCTTTCCGACGGTCAGAGACAAAGAGCCTTCATTGCCAAGGCCTTGGCCCAACAGGCTCCTGTCATTATTCTGGATGAACCCACAGCTTTCCTTGATGTGGCAGGAAGAAGTGAGACTCTGTCACTCCTCCACCGGACGGCATCTGATATGGACCTTTCCATATTTCTCTCTATTCATGATATAGACAATGCCCTGATGTATTCAGATAAAATAATGGTAATCAGAGAGTCCTCTCCTATGCTTTTCGATACCCCGGAAAATCTTGTCATGGATGGAAAGATTACTGATTTTTTTGCAGAAAAGGGGCTGTTCTTCAACGAGATGTCTGGACAGATTTCCCATTATAATTCAAGTGACACTGTGCAGGTGGGAATCAAAGGAGATAAACTGACAGCCAGATGGCTCTCAAATGCACTTTTTAGATACGGATTCACCCCGGTTGCACCCAAAAATGGGATAATCTGCTGCAATGCTGTTTCTAAAGAATTGATAGAGGTGTTACTGCCCGAAGGCCGGATGATAACCTATGACTCTATCGGCTCCGCATGCTCTGCTCTAAGGGAAAGAAATATTTCTGGGAGTATCCGGGGAAGAGCTCAGGATGAAAAATGTGAGCCAGATCGTTGAGTATGATCTCCGGATGTAGTGCTATTGTTTCGTAGTAGGGAACTTTAAGTGTGTTACATCCGAAGATTTTTCTGTTGGCAAATGGGGTAAATTTGGCATAGAGAGGATATTCCGCCTTTAGTTCTTCATAACTCAAATTAGTATCTGAGGTATATTTTATCAGCCATATATCTGCATCTATTGCCTGTTCCAGAACCTTCTCGAATGAGAGCTGTACGCTGCCTTGACTCTTGTATGAAGCGAAGATGTTATTTGCTCCTGCATCACTGTAGAGGATTGACATATAACTGTCTCCTCCTGGAACACCCCAGGAACTTCCATATTTTCTTTCAACCATCAGTGCAGGTCTCTCTTTCTTGGTCTTGTTAATGTATTCCGAGATACTCTCCTTGGTATTTTCGTATCTGCTCTTTATTACGTTGAAGGTCGAATCTGCCATTCTTCTATTGCAGAGCAATTCTCCGTAGAATTTTATCCATTCTACCCTTGCCAGAGGATGGGATTCCATGTAGTCTGCTGCTTCCATAATGGGAATGCCACATTTTTCGACTCCACCGTAATTGCTGTTTTCGAAAGGTGAAACTATAATAAGATCTGCCTTGGTGGAGATAATCTTTTCGATATCAGCAGCAACAGAGTTTCCGCAATCTGTTACCAAACCGTTCCTGAGCCGTTCAATGAGGTTCTGGTCCGTCAGATAATCCGAATCGCAAACACCCACGACCTTCTCTGAAGCTCCAAGTTCATCAATCATTGAGTAGTAGAGCGACGAAAATACCACGATTCGCTCTACAGGTGTACGAATAAGTGTTCCTTTGGGAAGGTTCTCAGGGGTCGGAGACCCTTTGGGAACAAGGATATATCTTTGTAGAATCTCTCCTTTGCGCCATGGATTGAGTACTTCTATCGACGTAAAACCATCAGGGGAATCGCTTATAGCCAAGTATCCTGCATAGCTCATTTCTCGACTTTCGAGATTGTCTGCACTGCTGCTGCGAAGACATCCGGAAAGGAGTAACATGATAGAGATAACTTGTAGTACGGTGGCTATTATATTCAATCGTTTCATGACAGTCAAATTATATAAACTCTTCGCAAATGTAAAAAAGTATTTCATTTTTGTAACAAAAAAAGAGTTATTGCGTCTTAATAGTAAACTTTAAAATACAAGAGACGATGAAAAAAATTTTTACAGCTTTTATTGCAGCGACTACAATTCTTTTTGCTACTACACTAACTGCCTCCACCGCTTATGCTAAAACAGGAGATTTGACATCCCTATTCAAAAAATATGATAAGCTGGACAAGAATGACAATGTGGAGTATATGGAGGTAAATGGACTGCTGCTCTCCCTTTGTAAGATGGGCGATGTGAAAATAGGTGAGTGCGATGCAGAGGCCCAGTTTGTAAAGAATATAAAGTCAATTGAGTTCTTTGAAATCGAGAATGAAAGGAATCATGAACTTTTCAACAATTTCTGCACAGATCTTGACAAGATACTCAATACCTACACTATGGTGATGGAGACAAGGGATGGAGATGATGTTGTCAAGATGTATGTCAGAGAACTTGGAAACGATTCTTTCAAAGATCTTGTTATCTTTACAGCCGATGATGAAATCGATATAGTGTCCATTAAGGGAGAGTTCCATATCGATTCCCTCAACGAATCGCTGACACATAAATTTGACAAATGACACAATATGATTTCAAAAGTATATGGCTTCCTTACAACGCTGATTTCTATAGAGTAGCCTTTTCTCTGCTCAAAGATCGAGATGAGGCTATGGATGCAACCCAAGACCTGTATATCAAGTTGTGGAACATGAAGAATTTGCTTGATCAGGTCGAACACCCGAAAGCTTTCGGAATCAGGCTAATGAAGAATCTCTGCCTGGACAGGATCAGAAAAAGGAACAGCAGACCCGATACCGCATCGGCCATCACATTTGAACCTAACGGGGAGAATGGAAGGGGAAGCGATTCGGTGATGATTGGAAAAGAGGATATAAGGATGCTTGAAGCAGCTATTGATAAACTTCCTCCGACCCAGCAGCAGATTATAAGACTTCGATTTTACGAAGAGAAAAATTTTGAGGAAATAGCATCTGAAATGGGTCTTTCACAGATAAATACGAGAGTCCTGCTTTCAAGGGCAAGAAACCGTTTAAAAACTTTATTAAAACGAAAGATATGACAGAGATACCTAAGGATTTGGAAAATAATGTAGAACAGCTCATAAACAGCATGAGTCTTGTCGAGAACATCAGGTATAGTCAGAGGAGGGTCTCTATCGGAAGAAAGATAGCCATATACTCTCTTTCAGCTGCAGCTTCAGTAGTTCTTATCATAACTGTTGCTCTATCTTTGACTAGGGTGAAGACTCCGCAGGATACATTTGACGACCCTATTCTGGCCTATATGGAGGTAGAGAAGGTGATGTCCAAAATAAATGACCATATATCTGTGCCTGCGGGTACTATATCAATGACAGAGGATATATTAAACAAACAAAAAACAATATTTAACACTACAATAAAACGATGAAAAAAATAATTGCAATCTTAGCCGCATTTGTGGCAACAACAGCACTTTTTGCACAGCAGACTGAAAATGAAATATATGCAAAGTATAACGGAAAGAAGGGAGTAAGTACTGTCTATATATCTCCGGCAATGTTCAAAATGATGAGCAAACTTCCTGAACTGGAGGTAGCTGATGATAAGGATGTAGATATCTCAACGGCTCTAAAATCGTTCAACGGTATGTATGTAATAGAGATTGAGGATAGCAGACTCCATAAGCAGTTAGTATCTGATGTTAACCTGATGATTCAGAACAGTAAAATGGAACTGATGACTGAGACCAATGACGGAGAAGAGTCTGTAAAGATTTATGTAGAGTACAATGGTGATTGTATAAAGAATTTTGTCCTTTTGGAATGTGAACATGATTCAGCGACATTCATCTCTATTACCGGAGAGATAGATATGAAAACATTACAACAACTGATGAATTAAGTGCTGATTAAAGAAGATAGTATATGAAGCATATTATAGACAGTAGATCTATAGTCGTTCCAGACAACACAATTTTCTACGCCCTCAAAGGGGTGAATCATAACGGTCACGACTATATCCCTGACCTTTACTCCAGAGGAGTAAGAAAATTTGTAATTTCGGATGAATCCTGCATATCGGATGATATGCAGGATGCTTCGTTTACTGTGACGGCAAGTCCTCTTGAGAAATTGCAGTCCGATGCAGCATCATGGCGGAAGAGTGTCAAAGCAAAGGTGGTGGCAATTACCGGCAGTAACGGAAAAAGTGTGGTGAAAGAGTGGATTGCCCAGTTGGTTGGCAATGATATAAAGTTGAGCCGCAGTCCCAGGAGCTACAATTCGCAGGTGGGGGTTCCTCTCTCTCTATTCGAAATATCTCCCGAGAGTGATATGGCACTCATAGAGTGCGGCATTTCCCGTCCGGGAGAGATGGCCATTCTGGAGAGTATAGTCTCTCCTGATGCAGGAATATTTACACATTTCGCTGATGCCCATGATTCTGGTTTTTCATCTCGTCAGGAAAAGCTTATGGAGAAGAGTCTCCTTTTCAGAAGATGCTCTTACATTATCTGCAGGGAAGGGGAGAATGCACTGGCGTTGGGACGGATGCTTCCGGAAAGTTGCAACATAATAACGTGGGGGGCATCACCCTCCGCCCATTACAAAGTCAGGATCGTGGAAAAGCAGCCTGACAGCATACATTTTACAGTGGACCATGTGCATTATACTATTCCGTTCGGGGATGATGCCTCATTTGAAAATGCACTAAATTCTATAGTATTTCTGCTGCATGAGGGCTTCTCAGCAGAGATTCTTTCCAAAAGGGCTTCATCTCTCCAGCCTGTTGCCATGAGAATGGAGATAAGGGACGGAGTAGAGGGGTCGATCATTATAAAAGACTACTACAATTCTGATCTTGCCTCTTTGGAAATAGCTCTGAACAATCTCTCTGCTCAGAATCGCAAACGTACCAAGGCGGTAATCCTTTCAGATTTCATTGGTGTCGAAGATGAGCAGACGTACCGTAAGGCTGCACGGCTGGTGGCCAATGCAGGTGTAACTATATTTATCGGTATTGGAGATTCGCTCACGCACTGGAGTCACCTTTTCGAGAATATCGGAACTGCTCTCTTTTTTGCAGATACCGAAAGTTTCGTCTCTGCAATTGATCGCAAAATATTCAGGGACAGTGTAATTCTGATTAAAGGTGCCAGAAAGTTCCGTTTTGAGTATATAGGTGCCTTTCTGCAGAGGGAGTCGCATACTACCACTCTGGAGGTAGATCTTGATGCGATGGTAGGCAACATGGCTGCCTACAGATCGAGGATTCCTGCCGGGACAATGATGGCTGCAATGGTCAAGGCTTTCTCATACGGTGCGGGCTCAGCAGAGGTAGCTTCTATTCTGCAATTCAACGGTATCAATTATCTTATGGTTGCATATGCAGACGAGGGGATGGAGCTTAGACTCAAGGGAATAACAGCTCCGATAGCAGTAATGAATCCCGAGCCTGAGGCTTTTGACCAGATGATAGAGTTCTCGCTTGAACCGGAGATTTATTCAATAGACATTCTCGAAAAGTTTGAGAAAGCTCTTGCTATCCATTCTGTCAAAGACTATCCTGTCCATATCAAACTCAATACAGGTATGAACAGATCGGGCCTTGATCCTCAGGATGTTGACAAGCTGCTTGAATTTTTCTCCGTAAGCAGGCTCTCGCTCATCCGTTCTGTCTTCTCGCACCTGAGTGTTGCTGACGATCCGTCTCAGGATGATTTTACCCTTGCACAGATCTCTCTTTTCGAGAACCTTTCTTCACGTATCTGCAGCAGATTCGAGCATAGAATCATACGTCATATACTCAATAGCGCAGCCATAGAGAGGTTCCCTCAATTTTCATTTGATATGGTCAGACTCGGCATAGGCCTCTATGGAATAGGGGGAATAGAGGGAATAAAGCCAGTGAGCAGCTTCAAAAGCCATATAGTCAGTCTGAGGAATATCACTCCTGAACAGAGTGTAGGTTATGGCAGACTGGGTCGGGTCAAGGTCGATTCCACGATTGCAGTGGTTCCAGTAGGATATGCAGATGGTCTTGACAGACACCTCGGATGCGGTGTAGGACGGATGTATGTCAATGGTTCCTATGCTCCCATCATAGGCAATATTTGCATGGATGCCTGTATGATAGATGTTACAGGTATAGACGTAAAAATAGGAGACGAGGTGGAAATTTTCGGTCCTCATCTCCCTGTGACGGAAATAGCAGCCAGACTCAATACTATTCCCTATGAAATATTGACAGGTATCTCCAGAAGAGTCAAGAGGATCTACTTCAAGGAGTAGACTATCCTCATGATCTCTTCAGGGTCTATTTTGAGGAGCTTCGCTCTTTTACAGACTTCTGGGAGTTCTTTCTCCAGAAACTCTTTTCTCTCCTTGGCAAGGATTTTCTCTATTGCATCCTCTGCGATAAAGAAACCTATGCCACGTTTGTTGTATATGACTCCCTCAGTCGTGAGCCTTTCGTAGCTTCTCATTACCGTGTTAGGGTTAACTCCTATCTCTGCTCCATACTCTCTGACAGAGGAGATTCGTTCTCCTGGGGAGAGTTTGCCATTAAGGATTCTTTCCGTTATAGAGTCGCAAATCTGTACGAATATCGGCTTGTGTTCAGAAAATTCCATAATTAATGCTTTAGATGGGTTATTCTTAGGTAAATGGCTACAAGCAGACCAATGTTTATAATGCTGTCACTGATAGTATCGACCAGAATCAGATTATTTCCTATTGAAGAGATGGTTTCTATAGCTTCTTCGTCGCTCGAGCACAGTAAGCTTCCATCCAGTATGGAATTGAAAAGGAGTGGAGTACCTACCAGTCCAAATATGATACCTATCATAATAAGGCAAAGGATTGTCTTAGCCGATTTGTTTCTCTTGAATATTATGGCTCCCAAGACAAAGGGAAGAATCATCTGTGGCATTTCGTCATAGAGAATCCACTTGTTTTCGATGAATGGAAATAGAGGTGCAAGTTCTTCTGTGGCTATCTCACCCAGTGACATTATGTTGCATGCTGCTGAGACAATCGATTGTCCGCAATTTGGATCTATTATGCAAAGCAACCAGTCGCAAAGCAGAAAACCTCCGATGGTGAGAAAAGGAACCACAATGAGTGTCATAATCATCATGCTTAGAAATTTCTCCAGCTTCGAGGCAGGGAGCATAAGCCATTGGGAACCAAGTCCCTTGTCGGTGAGAAATCCGTAGCATTTGGATGGCATTGCTATTGCCATTATCAATATGGATAACCCAAGTATGGGGATTCTTCCCATAATTGGTATGCTCACCCATT
This sequence comes from uncultured Alistipes sp., assembly GCA_945787505.1. GTDB lineage: Bacteria > Bacteroidota > Bacteroidia > Bacteroidales > UBA932 > Coprenecus. The sequence goes on along the minus strand of CALZHC010000019.1, from coordinate 15,776 downwards.
TCCCGAGAAAGACAACAGATGATATCCCTGTCAGGAAGTAAGTTATGATACCCAAAAGAATCAGGATAATCATGCTGATTCCGAAGTTGACGCGGCAGTTGTTGAGGTCGTAAATGAGGTATTTCCCGAACCTGCCCAAATCGAATGTATTGTTCTTTTTCATGGATGTGCTATTTATTGAAGATCTCTTTAATGAATTGTTTATTTCTGAGGACGGCGTTGAAGAGTGCCTCAAGGTTTACTTTGCTTTCAATTTCGTTTTTGTTGGTCATAACCTTGATATTACTGCCGGCAATATTCTCTTCGTAGAGCAGTTTGGCCCCATTCTCAATGTCAGAATAAGTGTAGTCGAAATAGAGTTTTTCAGTAATCTTCTCAATAGAGGCATTCAGGAGTATGTCGTTGTTGTCGAGGATTATGACAGGGTCTATGATATTCTCGAGATCTCGAACCTGGTGTGTAGAGATGACAATTGTAGAGTCTTCGTCAGTATATCTTGATATTGCGCTCCTGAACTGGGTCTTGGATGGGATATCCAGCCCGTTTGTCGGCTCATCCATATACAGGTATTTCACATTGCATGCAAGTGCAAAGGAGATGTAGCACTTTTTGAGCTGTCCGTAAGACATCTTGTTCATCATGAAAGATGGATCAGTGTCAAACTCCTTCATGATAGTGATAAACTTCTCATAATCGAACCTATCCCTGAATTTGCCGTTAATCTTTGCAAAATCGCAGGCCTTCATATTGAAAGCAGGAATATTGTCAGCCAGGAAATACTGATCTTGAAGGAATGAGGGTTCCCTATTATATGGGTTATAGCCATCAGTCCTTATGGTGCCACTTTTCGGTTTTTTAAGACCACAAAGAAGGGTGAGAAGAGTAGTTTTCCCTACTCCGTTTTCACCAAGAAGACCATAAATATGCCCTCCTGTGAGTGTAATCGAGATGTTCTCGAATAAGGGGGTTTTGCCGTAGTCAAAACCGAGGTTTTTAATTTCTACCATAATAGTGTTCTACTTTACTAATACACTGCAAAGGTAATACAATTTTTTAAATTGCAAAAAAAACTGTGTCAGGAGTAGAAAATCTGACACAGTTCTTGATATTAACTTATGAACGTGAATTTATCGTATTATGATAGTTTGCGTTTGATTTCCACGATTTGATATGCTTCGACCATATCTCCGACTTTGATGTCGTTGTATCCATCAATGTTCAGACCGCAATCCATTCCTGAGGTAACCTCTTTGACATCATCCTTGAAGCGTTTGAGTGATCCGAGGACGCCGGTGTAGACAACGATACCGTCTCTGATGACACGTACTTTTGCTGTTCTGCTGAGTTTTCCTTCTCGTACGATACATCCGGCAATCGTTCCCACTTTAGATATCTTGAAGGTTTCAAGTACCTCTGCTGTAGCTGTAATTTCCTCTTTTTCTTCAGGTGCAAGCATACCTTCGATACCATCCTTGACTTCATTTATCGCATCGTAAATGACCGAGTAGAGACGTATTTCGATCTCCTCTTTTTCAGCAAGTTTGCGTGCTGAAGCCGAAGGACGTACCTGGAAGCCGATGATGATGGCGTTGGATGCCGCTGCTAAAAGCACATCTGATTCGGAGATTGCACCCACAGCCTTGTGGATGACGTTGACATGGATCTCTTCAGTAGAGAGTTTGATGAGCGAATCGGAGAGCGCTTCGATGGAACCGTCTACGTCACCTTTAACGATTACGTTGAGTTCCTGGAAGTTGCCGATGGCAATTCGACGTCCGATCTCTTCGAGGGTGATGTGTTTCTGGGTTCTGAGTCCCTGGATTCTAAGGAGCTGCTCGCGCTTGTTAGCAAGGTCCTTGGCCTCTTTTTCTTCTGCCATCACGTTGAAGAGTTCACCGGCGGTAGGTGCTCCGTTGAGCCCAAGTACCGATACTGGGGTGCTTGGTGGAGCTTCGGTTATCTTCTGACCTCTTTCGTTGAACATCGCTTTTACCTTTCCGTAATAGCTTCCGCTGAGCATGATGTCTCCGATTCTCAAGGTACCTGTCTGAACCATTACTGTCGCCAGGAATCCACGACCCTTGTCAAGCGAAGATTCTATTATTGAGCCTTTTGCCATTCTGTTGGGGTTGGCCTTAAGTTCTAGAAGGTCGGCCTCAAGGAGTACCTTCTCAAGGAGAAGATCGACATTCAGACCGCTCTTGGCAGAGATCTCCTGACACTGGTATTTTCCGCCCCAGTCTTCCACGAGTATATTCATGTTTGCGAGCTGTTCACGAATCTTGTCAGGATATGCTCCTGGCTTGTCAATCTTGTTGATTGCGAATATCATAGGAACACCTGCCGCCTGTGCATGGTTGATAGCCTCTACTGTCTGGGGCATTATCGCATCGTCTGCAGCAATGATTATGATTGCAAGGTCTGTGATCTTGGCACCTCTTGCGCGCATGGCTGTGAAGGCTTCGTGTCCGGGGGTGTCGAGGAAGGTGATTTGCTTTCCTGTAGGGAGTGTTACACTGTATGCACCGATATGCTGGGTGATACCGCCAGCCTCACCGGCGATTACATTTGCTTTGCGGATGTAGTCGAGAAGTGATGTCTTACCATGGTCGACGTGTCCCATTACAGTGATGATGGGGGGTCTTTCCACGAGATCTTCAGGCTTGTCAATCTCCTCCTTGACCTCTTCCTTGGTATCGGCTGTTACAAATTCAACTTCATATCCAAACTCTTCCGCTACCAGTACCAATGCTTCTGCATCCAGACGCTGGTTGATGGAGACCATCAGACCGAGATTCATGCAAGCTGCTATGACTTTGGTGACAGGGGTATTGTTCATCATTATAGCCAAGTCGTTGACTGTAACGAACTCTGTAACCTTGAGCTTATTGCTCTCCATCTGTTGAAGTTCTCTCTCTTCCTCCATTCTTTGGGAGATGAGTTCCCTCTTTTCCCTTCTGTGCTTTGATCCTTTTGTCTTACCCTTGCCCTCTGTCATACGTGCGTATGTCTCTTTGATTTGCTTCTGGATAAGATCTTCGTCTATCTCAGTGCGGATAGGTTTGACATCCTTCTTCTTGTTGCTCTTTTTGGAAGCGTTGTTTTCCCTGTTGGACTTTTCACTTGCATTGTTATCCTTCTTGCGGTTCTTATTGCCGTGATTGTTGTCCTTGGGAGCGTTCTTGGAGATGTCTACCTTTTCTGCTGTCTGTTTTACAATTCTCTCTCTCTTTTTGTGACTGCTGTTCTTATCCTTGTGGGAAGAGGGTTTCCTTTCGAACTGTGACAGGTCTATGGTTCCGCTTATTACCGGACCTGCCATCTTGGGTACGTTGGTAGTGATGTGTTCTACCTGTGCCGGCCTTTCTGAGGAGACTTCCTTTTTGGGGAGATTCTGTTTTGACTGCATCTTCTGCTGTTCCTCTCTATTCTCTTTAGTTTCTTCTTTCGACTTTTCCTGTACTACAGGTGTCGGGTTGGTTTTAGGTGCAGGCTGCTGCACAGCAGCGGCTCTCTTTTCTGAACTCTTTTCAGGAGATTTTTGTTCCTTAGCAGCCTCTTTTACAGGTGCTGCTGAAGGTTTTGGAGTGCTTTTCCTGTCAAGGTCAATCTTTCCTATGATCTTGAGTCCACTGCTGGTGCTCTGACTCTGCGCAACTTTTTCTACGGCGGGCTCCGGTTTGGCTGAGCTGGAGATATTGGACTTGATGAAAACCTCTTTTTCGTAAGGTTCTTCCTCTTTCTCGGATTTTAATTCCTTTTCTGTTATATCCTTGACCTTGATGGCCACTTTCTTGGATTCTTCTTTGATTTTCTGCTCTTTGGCATACTCTTTCGCCACGAGGGTATATGCTTCGTGCGAAATAGTCGCGTTGGGCGCTGATTCTACATCAAAGCCCTTCTTTGTCAAAAAATCCACCAGAGTTCCCAGACCTATGTTAAATTCTTTAAGTATCTTGTTAATTCTGTATTCTTGTCCCGCCATATTATTATTGTTTTAAAAATTATTCAAATTCTGCACGTAATATCTTCTGTACATCCTCAACTGTCTCTTCGTCCAGGTCGGCACGTTTTGAGAGCTCTTCGACGCTGACGGCGAGAACGCTCTTGGCTGTGTCGCATCCGATGCCCTTGAGAGCATCGATAATCCACTGGTCGATTTCATCGTTGAATTCATCCAGAAGGACATCTTCTTCGTATGTGTCTTCACCATCTTCGCTAACTCTGAAGACATCTATTTCGTATCCTACCAGCATGCCTGCCAGCTTGATATTGTAGCCATTCTTTCCGATTGCCACAGATACATCGGAAGGGTTGAGGTTGACTCTTACTCTACGGGTCTCTTCATTGATCTCCATTGATACTATCTGGGCAGGGCTCAATGCTCTGGAGATGAGCAGCTGTACGTTGTTGGTCCAGGGAATGATGTCGATGTTTTCGTTTCTGAGTTCCCTTACGATGCCTTTTATTCTGGAACCGTTTACTCCGACGCATGCTCCGACTGGATCGATACGTTCGTCATAGGATTCCACAGCGACCTTGGCTCTTTCACCGGGGATGCGGACTACCTTCTTGATGGTTATAAGTCCGTCGAAGATTTCAGGAACTTCCTGCTCGAAGAGTCTTTCAAGGAATGAGGAAGAGGTTCTGGAGAGTGTGATTACAGGGATGTTGTTCCTCATATCCACTTTTTCAATTACAGCCTTTACAGTATCTCCCTTCTTGAAATGATCTGAAGGAATCTGTTCTGATTTGGGGAGTACGAGCTCCTTGCCGTCCTCGTCCATAATCAGTGCTTCCCTTTTCCATGACTGGTAGATCTCTCCTACGATGATTTCGCCCTCTTTGTTTTTGTACTTGTTGAAAAGGTTTGCCTTTTCAATGTCGGCAATTCTTCCCTGAAGATTCTGGCGGAGATTGAGGATTCCTCTTCTTCCGAAATCTTCCATCTTGAATTCCTGTGAGAAATCCTCTCCTATTTCGTATGAGGGGTCGAATTTATGCGCTTCCTCAAGTGAAATCTGAGTATTGGGGTCTTCCACTACGTCAACAACTTCACGGTTTCTCCAGATTTCGAGGTCACCTTTGTCGATGTTGATGATGATGTCGAAATTGTCAGCCGAACCATACATCTTGATGAGCTGTGTCCTGAAGATATCTTCCAGAACGCTCATGAGAGTGGCTCTGTCAATGTTCTTAAGATCTTTGAACTCAGCAAATGTGCTTATAAGATTTACTTCCATTGTTTATAATTCTTCTTCTGTAATATTGTCGTTGGTATCGCCTGCAGAGCTGACCATCAGCGAAAAGTCTTCAACATCTCGGTCGAGACCCTTTTCAATGTGTCGGCTCAGTGCTACACAGTCGTCTATGTTGACTGGTCTGCCATTTGCTCTGAAGAAGACTTTTATGTTGTTCGCCTTGTTCACTTTTATGTTTACAAGGGTGAGTTCATTGTCTTCCATATATGTGCCTATGGCATTGATTACTTGTTCTTTAAGTATCATATTAATAGTTATTGGTAACAAAAAAGGGACTCACCGTCCCTTTCCTCCATTTCTTTTCTGATGCAAATGTATACTCTTTTTGCAGATAATCCAAAAAAAAATTGTTTATTTGCATTGTTTAAACTGTAACAATTATTGATTATGGAGATCAGTGCACAAGCGATAGCAGACCATTTGGGTGGGGAAGTAGTTGGAAATCCCAATGTTATGGTTTCGTCAGTGGCAAAAATAGAGTCCGGAAAACCTGGAACACTATGTTTTTTGGCAAACCCGAAATATGAACATTACCTCTATACTTGTAAAGCAAGTATTATTTTGATAAACAAGTCGTTTGAACCTAAAGAACAGCTGAGTGCCACTCTTGTGAGGGTGGATGATGCATATGCTGCAATGGCCTCTTTGCTGGAACTTCTCAATTCCATGAAGAAAAACAGAGTCAGGGGCCGTTCATGGAGAGCTTCAATCGCCTTCTCTGCAAAGCTGGCCAAAGGGGTCGGAGTGGCTCAGTTCGCATATATAGGAAAGCGTTCAACTATAGGAAAGAACACTCAGATTTATCCTCATGTGTACATAGGAGATGATGTTGTGATAGGCGATAATTGTATTATCTATCCTGGGGTTAAGATATATTCCGGATGCAAGGTTGGTAACAGGTGTATTATCCATGCGGGCGCGGTGATTGGTGCTGATGGTTTCGGATTTGCCCCTCTGCCCGATGGCTCATACAAGAAAATACCCCAAACAGGTATAGTCACTATTGAGGATGATGTCGAAATCGGAGCAAATACAACGATTGACCGTGGTACTATGGAGACCACTATTGTCAGAAAAGGCACAAAACTTGATAACCTCATACAGATTGCCCACAATGTACAGATAGGGGAAAATACAGTAATTGCTGCCCAAACTGGCATTGCTGGCTCAACAATTGTAGGAAACAACTGTGTATTTGGAGGACAGGTGGGTATCGCAGGTCATCTTAAAATTGCGGACAAGACATCATTTGCAGCACAAGCGGGTCTTATCAGCAATATCAAGGAGCCTGGAAAGGCGTATATGGGAATGCCGGCAATTGAGTATCGGACTTTCATGAAGGCATACGCCACCTTTAAGAACAATGGACAGAAGTAGTAATGGACAGAAAACAAAGAACTTTAAAATATAGCTACACATTCAAGGGAAAGGGCTTACATTCGGGTAAGAGTGTGACAATGGTGGTTTCACCGGCTCCCGCCAATACGGGAATCCGCTTTTACAGATGTGATCTTCCTGGTTCGCATCCTATGGAGGCTGTGGCAGACTATGTAATTTATACGCAGAGATGCACAACCCTCGAACACGACAATGTCAGAATCTTTACTTTGGAACATCTGATGTCGTCTCTGGTGGGGTTAGGTATTGATAACGCCATGGTGACTATAGATACCTTTGAGGTTCCCATTCTGGATGGTAGCGCAAAACCGTACGTGGAGGCTTTCGCCAACGACCCTCTGTGTGAAGAGACTGCACCTGTCACATATATCGACATCACTGAGCCGATTGTCTATAATGATCCTTCCGGCTCGATAATTAAGGTGACTCCTTCAGACCACTTCAGCGTGGATCTGACTGTCGATTTTAATTCGAAGGTTCTCGGAGTTCAGAAGTTCCATTGGGAAGAGGGAATGGATTATGCAAAGGAACTGGCTCCATGCAGAACTTTTGTCTTCTTTCATGAACTTGAAATATTGTATAAGAACAATCTGATAAGGGGAGGAGATCTTGACAATGCTTTGGTGATTGTGGAAAATCCTGTGAGTGACGAAGAGATTTCCCATATTGCCGGACTATTTAATGTCGAGAAGATCAGAAGGAATGACAATGGTTATCTGGATAATGTCTCACTACACTATGATAATGAATGTGTAAGGCACAAGATGCTTGACCTGTTAGGAGATTTTTCTTTGGTCGGTAGCAGGATAAATGCCCATATAGAGGCTTTTAAGTCTGGCCATAAGGTTAATACCACTGTCGCAGGCATGATAAGAAACAAATATATAAACAATAAATAAAGGAACAACTAATTACAATTATATGCAGCAGTTTTCAACAGTACATCCAAATGCAAAGATAGGTGCTAATGTAACTATCGGTCCCTATTGCTTTATAGCAGAGAATGTAGAAATAGGTGACGGTTGTCAGATTGGCCCTAATGCGGTGATATTCGATTATGTAAAGATAGGAAAGAACTGCCGTGTCTTCCCCGGGGCTGTTATAGGTGCAATTCCTCAAGACCTTAAATTCTCGGGAGAGGTCTCCTGGGTAGAGATAGGGGACAATACCACTATCAGAGAGTGTGCTACCATCAACCGTGGTACAGCAGCCAGTGGAAAGTTACTTACCAAAATAGGCAGTAATTGCTTGATAATGTCGTATGCCCATGTAGCTCATGACTGCAATATTGGAAACAATGTTATCCAGACAAGCTATGTAGGACTTGCGGGTGAAACGGATGTTGATGACTGGGCAATAATAGGAGGAGGCTCAAAGGCCCATCAGTTCTCACGCATTGGCGCACATGCGATGATAGCCGGTGGATCCCTCATTTCAAAAGATGTTCCCCCCTATGCACTTGCAGGCAGAAACCCTCTCTCATTCTGTGGAATCAATCATGTAGGACTCAGAAGAAGAGGCTTTTCCAATGAACAGATAGAACGCATACGCGAAATATATCGTATAATATATAATAGTGGTCTGAATAGGAAAGATGCATGTCAGGAGGTCCTCAGGGAGATTCCTCATTGCATTGAGAGAGATACCATCCTTAATTTTATTGCTGCAAGCAAGAGGGGTATCATCAAGTTTACCGATTTGGCGATTGAAGAGTAATACATCGTGGATTGCCTTTTATCTACAGCATATTTCCCTCCCGTCGAGTACATGAAGATGATTTCTCGCGGGGAGGGAATTTTTATTGAAGGTTGCGAGAGGTACCAGAAACAGAGCTACCGCAACAGGTGCAGAATTCTTGCCTCAGATGGTCCCCTCTCTCTGAGTATCCCTCTTGAAAATTCTCCATCAAAGGATATCTCCATGATGAGGATTGATTATTCAAAACCATGGATTCTCCAGCATAAAAGGGCTATTGTTTCTGCATATAATTCATCCCCTTTCTTTATTTACTACATGGATGATATATTTTCAATTCTGGACAGAAGGTATCAATATCTGCTTGAATTGAATATGGCGCTTCTGGAAAAGCTGGTTGTATTATGTGGAATTCGCAAGGATATAACACTTACACATAGCTATTTATGCAATGAAGAGCTTCCATCGCACATGTGCGACCTAAGGGAACTTATTCATCCCAAGAAAGAGGCAATCTGTACTTGCGAAAGCTATTATCAAGTATTTTCCGACAGATTCGGATTTGTCCCTTCGCTCTCGGTTCTCGACCTTCTGTGCAATGAGGGACCTAATGCCATCTCTTTTCTATAGACTCAAACCAAATCGAGACTAAAGCTCTAATTCACGCTTTTTACTACAAGTACTCTCCGACAGTTATCCTTGATTCTGAATCTTTCATCGGATCGTAGACCTACTATAGAGAAAATCTTCCCATTGCTGCAAAGCAGTGGAATGCGGTTTTTGTTCAGGCAGTCTATCTTGAGGTCTTTGTAGAAATCGCTGATTTTCTTGCTGCCCTTCATTCCGAATGGGAAAAATCTGTCCCCGTTCTCCCAGCTTCTGCAGATTATGGGAAATTCTATTTCCGTGGCATCGATGCAGTGTACGCCCTCTTTATTCAAGTATTTGATATATCCACCATCTTCAATGAGTTCCAGCTCAAAGACCCTACCTCCAAAACTATACCTGCCACAGCCTGTTATTTCAGTCTGAGTCGGATGGAGCTCACTTGTGGGCAGCATCACCAGAGATGTGGCAGTGGTGGCTAGAGTATGCTTTTCCGATTGGAATAATCTGCCGGGCTCTTCTGCGATGGCCTCTTCGATGTCTGCTATTTGTGAGGAATTGAATTTGAAGTCTCTAAGTATCATGTAGAGCCAATATCCCACATTACCCTCTTTTGCAAGGGCAGCCGTGTCGATGTGAAGTGTTCCGTATTTATCTTTGTGGCAAAAAAGATCTCTCTTTTGCAGATAGAGGTTTTCAAGAATCTGTGAAGCCTGTGCAAAAATTTCTCCGTTGTGTTTCATAGTTGCGGAGAATGATGGATTGATCTTCCTAAACTCGGGAATTATGATGTTGCGGATACGGTTTCTTGCGTAATGAGATTCGAAGTTGGTATGGTCATCGCGGTGGCCGTAGCGATTGAGCGCAGCGTACTCTTCTATTTCCTGTCGTGAGAAATTAAGAAGGGGGCGGATAATTCTTCCATTTGTAGCGGGAATTCCTCCTATTCCTTTGATTCCTGATCCTCTGGTGAGGTTGAGGAGTATGGTCTCGACGACATCGTCTCTGTTGTGGGCTATGCAAATGTAGTCGTAACCATATTCTGAGCACAGCTTTTCGAACCAGCTGTAGCGGATTTCTCTGGCTGCCATCTGTGTAGACTGGTTGTGGGCATGTGCGTACTCTTTGGTGTCGGCTTTCAGGAAATGGGCTTTTATTCCCCTGTCTGCTGACCACTCCCTGACGAACTCTGCGTCGGCATCGCTGCTCTCTGCGCGAAGTGAGAAGTTTACATGGGCTATTGCAAAAGAGGGTTTCAGGGGTGATCTGAAGAAGAGTTCAGCCATTGTGATTGAATCTATTCCTCCGCTTACTCCCAATAGGTATTTATGCGAAGTGACCTCCCCTGATGCGGAGAGGTCACTCAGAGCCTTGTCAAATTTCTTACTTAGCTTTGACATATTGTCCAAAGGTATATGTGAATCCAAGTCCGACAATCTCCTTGAACTGGACACGCGCAGCCTTGACGCCGTTCTTATCTGCGATTTTGATGTTGTCATCGTAGATAAGGTTGGTTCTCAGAGTTATCGTGAAGTATTTTGCAAGTGAGAGGGAAGCATCGACATCCCAGTATACCTGAATGTTTTCCGGTTTGTTGAGATAGTCGGAGAATAGTGTTAGGTTGGTGCCGACAGAGAAGTTTTTGTATTTGTACTTGACATCCACTTTCAGCTGGGCACCGAGCTCGGTCCTGACAGCCTGATTGATTTTGTTACCATAGGTCTCTCTCAGGTTCTCTTCAGTGACGATTACAAAGTTTCCTGTCAGGGGCGAGAGGTTGATTGACATGAAAGAGAAGGGTTTATAGTTGGCACCAATACCGACTGAGAAGTAACCCGGGGCCATGAATCTCGACTGGAGGTTTCCTGCATCGTATGTTGGTGTGAACTGTGTCCTGAAGTTGATAAGTGCAGATGCGTAGAGTCTGTCGATTATCGAGTAACCCCATTTGCTGTCGAGAAGGATGCGGTCATCGCTCTTCTTGAACTGGTTGGCGTATGGGGTTCCTTGCTCGAAAGACTGGATGAATCCGTATGAAACTTTCAGACGGTTGTCCCAGATCATATTGTCATTTGCGTAGTTCGCATTTGCATCGATGAGTGCATTGAGAGAGATGTTTGCGGATCCCCCTTCTGCCCAGTTGGTGAGTGATACCTGCGATGCTGTAATCTGTGTAAGGATTCCTGTGCTCCAGTGTTTGGGCTTCTCTTTCTTTACTGTAGAATCAACTGCAGCCTGATCTATGGATGAGACTACATCCAGACATACTTTCTGGGCATCTGACAGTTCATCTGCGTCAATCTGTATACGGGATATTTCCTTGTAGTTGATTTTAGAGTCTCCGTCAGTCTTGGCGTGGGATAGATTGCCCATACATACAAGTGACAGTGCAATTGCGGATAATAGTTTTCGTTTCATGATGTAATGGTATTATCTTGTGTTAAGTATGTCGTCTGAATTGTATTTGTATCCGAGTCGTTTGCCGGTCTTCATCTTTGATGATTCGATCTTGACATTTATCTGTGCCACACTTGCCTCCTTGACCATGTCGAATGGAGGAACGAGCAGGTCGAACGAAAGGGTGTAGAGGATAGCTTCTTCGATGAAGTTGACCAGATCCTGTCTTGTAAGGGTACCTTTGCCGAAGTTCTCTGTCATCTGCTTGGATTGTCTTTTCCCCTCAATGAAGAAGGCCTTTTCCCTGTTTACGAATATTCTCGCAACAAGGTATCCGAGGTCATCCAGCCTGTTGTATTTCATCGAGTCGTATAGGAAGTTGTAGACATTGATGACACCGCAATAGGTGTTGAGGGGATTCTCCTTAGCATATTTGTTTTTCCATACGGGGTGATCCCTGTCAAACTCGAAAACATCAGTATGCATGCTGAAGATAAGTACATCATCTGCAAATTTAAGTTCTGCCTCATATTTGCCTCTGTCACGGTACTCAAGTTTGATTCTCTTGATGTGGCTTTCATCCAATGTCTCGCTCAGATCGTTGCTTATCTCGCTGAGAACATCTTTAAGGGTGTTGAAGACCTCAAGGCTCTGTTCATAAATCTGAGCCTTTGCAGCTGATTTTACCTTCAGCAATTCAATAATCCGGTCACGGGTCGAGACGGACTCTTCTTTATTCATTATAATATCGTATTAGTAAGATTTTGCAAAAATTACTCTGCGCTGTGAAGGCTTGCCTGAATATACACAGGTGCCCGGCTCTTCATTTACAAAGCTGTCGATGGGAATACATCTGATGGTCGCTTTAGTCTCTTCCTGTATCTTCATCTCTGTTTCAGTGGTTCCATCCCAATGGCACAGGAGGAAGTATCCCTCTTCGATCTTCTCTTTGAACTCTTCCCAGGTGTCGACCTTAATGGTGTGACTGTTTCTGAAATCCAGAGCTTTGTTGTAGATGTTGCTTTGTATTTCGTCGAGGAGTTTCTGAATGTAACATGCAATGCCTTCTCTCTCAACAGATTTCTTTTCAGAGGTGTCTCGTCTGGTAATCTCGACTACTCCGTTGTCTATATCCCTCTGTCCTACGACAAGTCTCACAGGTACACCCTTGAGTTCCCATTCAGCGAATTTGAATCCTGAACGGACGTTGTCGCGGCTGTCGATCTTCACGCTGATTCCTTTTTCCTCGAGCTCCTTCTTTATTATATTAAGGTGTTCGACCATTGCGTCGAGCTGCTCCTGTCCCTTATAGATGGGCACCATCACTACTTGTATAGGTGCAAGTGCAGGGGGAAGTATCAGACCGTTATTGTCACTGTGTGACATAATGAGTGCGCCCATCAGTCTGGTAGAAACGCCCCACGAGGTGGCCCATACATAGCTCAGGTTGCCGTCTTTGTCAGCGAATTTCACATCGAATGCCTTTGCGAAGTTCTGGCCGAGGAAGTGTGAAGTTCCTGCCTGAAGCGCCTTTCCGTCCTGCATCATTGCCTCAATGCAGAGGGTGTCGAGTGCTCCTGCGAACCTTTCGTGTTCGGTCTTGTGTCCTACAACAACAGGCAATGCCATATAGTTTCTTGCGAAGTCTGCATAAACGTTTACCATTCTCATGGTCTCTTCCATTGCTTCCTGAGCTGTGGCGTGGGCAGTGTGTCCCTCCTGCCAGAGAAACTCTGCAGTTCTGAGAAATAGTCTTGTTCTCATTTCCCATCTGACTACATTTGCCCACTGATTACAAAGGATAGGGAGATCCCTGTACGATTTTATCCAATTTTTATAACTGTTCCAGATTATGGTTTCCGAAGTCGGGCGTACGATAAGTTCCTCTTCAAGTCTTGCATCGGGATCTACTACAACTCCTTTCCCGTCTGGTGAGGCCATAAGTCTGTGGTGTGTTACTACAGCACACTCTTTTGCGAAACCCTCCACATGTTCGGCTTCGCGACTAAGGAACGATTTAGGGATAAATAACGGAAAATATGCGTTCTGATGACCTGTTTCCTTGAACATTTTGTCCAGCTGAGCCTGGATCTTTTCCCAAATTGCATAACCGTAAGGTTTGATTACCATACAACCTCTCACTGCTGAATTCTCTGCCAAGTCAGCTTTTACGACGAGGTTGTTGTACCACTGGGAGTAGTTCTCCTCTTTGCTTGTAACTTCTTTTGCCATTATTTCTTGTTTATATGGAATGGTTTTTGTTATTTTGTCAATATAAAAAGTCTGAAAAATATCAGACGGCAAAATTAGTAATAAATTTCAATTGAAGGAGATATCATATATGAAAAAGGATTTGTTTTTGATTCTATGTGCATTTGTCCCATTATTGACATCATGTGGAACGTCTGCCTCACTGGCTTCTTCCCAGTGGCAGGATCCTCTTTATTACAGGCCTTCAGCGGAAAACAGAGAGGCTTTGGCCAGTGCTCAGAGAGAACTTGATGCTCTTATAGCCAAGACAAGGGAGGAATCAGCAAGGGAGACCGATACGCTCTTTATGGCGGATGGATCTTCAAATATCACCATAAATCTTTACGGAGAGTCACCATCGTGGTATGAATTAAACCATACATGGGACTGGTATCATGGATACCAGTTCGGACTCGGACTCGGCTTCGGATATGGAACATTCGGATATAGGGGTTATTATGGTTATTTTGGCTATGACCCGTTCTTCGATCCCTACTGGGGCTATTATCCGTATTATTACTATGGCCCCGGATATTGGCCTGTTCATGGATTTGCTTATTGGCCATACGGCCCTGGTTACTGGCCTGGTTACTGGCCAGGATATTGGCCTGGCTGTTGTGACGGATGTCATAACCATTTAGGAAATGTTGCACTCTCATACGGCAAGAGGACCAATAACAATTCACTCTCTATGCGCATGGGCGATGGTTTAAGGTTTGCAGACCGCTCTTCATCTTCAGAGGCAAGGAATGTTTCGGTAGCTGCTGATGTTGAAAATATCAGAAGATCAAGAAACAGTCGCAGTGTCGTGAATACGGAACTGCGCACATCCTCTACAGGTGTACGGGAATCTGCAACTGGCAGTGGCAGTCTCACATCAGGCACTACTGTTCCTTCTGTAAAAGGTGTCACAAGGGAGGCTCTGCGCCAAACCAATACATCTACACGAGCTGTTTCTGGCAAAACCAGGACTACCACAAGTTACAGAAAGGGCAATTTCAGAAGTGCAAATACTTATTATGGTAATGTAAACAACAGAACCACTGGAAGGTCTGATTTCAGATGGAATAATTCTTCAACAACCGGAAATTTCGACAGAGTCAATTCAAGAACCACGACTCTAAGAAGAAGTTCTTCAAGTAGCGTAAGGTCAAGTGGCTCTTACTCAGGCAGTATGAGAGATATGGGTGGAGGTTCCTCTTCCGGCAGTGTGCGAACAAGTGGTGGCGGTGCTTCAAGAACAAGGAGGTAGTATATGAAAAAGCGGATAATAACTTTTGCCATCTCTTTGATGGCATTTACAGGTATGCTGCAGGCTCAGAATATGTATGATGCCCTGCGTTTTTCTCAGGAATTCTATAGCGGTACTGCCAGAAGCATGGGTTTGGGAAATGCTATGGTCTCATTGGGCGCAGATGCTGGGGCTCTTGCATATAACCCTGCTGCTTCAGCTCTATATAAATATACTGAACTGGCTTTTTCATTGGGCTATTATAACAATATGAACAATGAAACATTCCTTGGCAACACCTTCAAAAACTCCAGAGGCAATTTTGAGATTTCTAATGTCTCTGTAATTCAACCCTTCAGCACAGGATATTACAAAGGTTTGACAGGTATCTCATTTTCAATAGCCTTTAATACAGTTAACGATTATACATTCATGAATTCGGTATCGGGTTCTAATGCTTCAAGCAGTTATCTGGCATCTCTGGCTGCATCTATTCCTAAGGGAGTCACTCCTGATGATCTGACAATGACAGAAAGCAATCCCTACAGACCATTCGACTATACCAACGCTTCGTGGGAGTCTATTCTGGGCTGGAATACAGGTCTTATCGACACTACTGCCTCTTTCAACGGTTATTTGGGAGCGACAGAGAATATCGGCTCCGGCAAGCCTGTATTAGGCGGAAGGCTTAACCAGAAGTTCTATAATAGTCGTTCTGGAACTTCCAATAATGTGACATTTAACTTCTCAGGTACTGTCGATGATATCTTCTATTTCGGTCTCAATCTGAACATCAAGAGTATCAATTATTACCAGTTGTCAGTATTCAGTGAGGAGGCGGAAGACCCTTCAAAATTCGAAACGGGATTCCGGGATTTCAAGACGCAGTACTCTCAGAGCACCAGTGGTCTGGGTGTCTCGCTTTCTGCCGGATTCAT
>CALZHC010000018.1 GCA_945787505.1 uncultured Alistipes sp. | reverse complement strand
TTTTCAAGTGACATGTAGTGCCACTCTGCACCGAGTTCTTCAAGTTTGATTTCCAGCTCTCTGCGTATGAGTTCCCTGGTATTGTCAGTGCTGGCCTTGAGGATTTCGTCGACTCCGATGAACTGGGGACGTGAATCCTTGATGACGCAGGTATTGGGAGAGATGCTTACTTCACAGTCTGTGGTGGCATAGAGGGCATCGATGGTCTTGTCAGGGGAGATGTCGTTGTAGAGTTGGATGACTATTTCTGCATGTTCAGCGGTATTGTCATCTATCTTTCTGATGCGTATCTTTCCCTTTTCATTTGCCTTCAGGATAGAGTCCATTATCTCCTCTGTGGTCTTGCCAAAGGGAATTTCTGTTATTACAAGAGTGTTTTTGTTGACTTTCTGGATATTTGCCCTTATTCTTACCTTCCCTCCTCGAAGTCCTCTGTTGTAGGCGGAGGTGTCTGCAAATCCTCCAGTGGGGAAATCAGGTTCAAGTAGAAAATCTTCACCCTTGAGGTATGCTATGGATGCGTCGATGAGTTCATTGAAGTTATGCGGAAGGATTTTGCTTGCCAGTCCTACTGCAATACCCTCCGAACCCTGTGCCAGAAGCAGAGGGAACTTGACAGGCAGGTTTACTGGCTCTCTGTTGCGTCCGTCGTATGAGTTTACCCATTCCGTGGTTTTGGGGTTGAAGAGGACCTCGTTGGCAAAGGGTGTAAGGCGTGCCTCTATGTATCGACCTGCAGCTGCGGGGTCGCCTGTGAGAATGTTTCCCCAGTTTCCCTGACAGTCGATAAGCAGGTTCTTCTGTCCCAGCTGGACCAGGGCATCTTCTATTGATGCGTTGCCGTGGGGATGGAACGGCATTGTAGCTCCGACGAGTGATGCTACCTTCTGATGCCTTCCGTCGTCCATCAGTTTCATTGCATGAAGAATTCTCCTCTGGACCGGTTTTAATCCGTCGCTGATGTGTGGTACTGCCCTTTCAAGTATTACATACGAGGCATAGTCAAGAAACCAGTCCCGGTACATTCCCGAGAGCTTGTTTTTCTTGGTGCCGTCGTTGATTACCTTTTCATATTTTTCTGACAAAGGAGCGTTTTCCTGACAGATATCTTCAATTTCCTCTTCTTCGCTACGCATTTTCTATTAGGTGTTTTTTGACTTACAAACCACAAATATACTCTTTTTTTGCGAATGAAGAAAGTGAATGTCACTTGAGGTTGAATATGTAGGTGATGGTTCCTTTCTGCGATGTGGGTGCTGTGGAGCTTATGTTGAATCTTGCCTTGAGTGCAGCCTCTTTTGCCGCTTCCCACATTCTTTTTTCCTGTACTGTCGTACCTTTTACACCGGGAATTGCTGTCAGGACTTTGCCATACTGGTCTACGGTTATCTCCACTACCACCGTTCCGCTCTGTTCTACCGTATATTCGGGAAGGGGAAGCGAGCCCATGACGCTTCTGCCTTTAAGTTTGGCGCTTGGCATTCCGTCAGGATTCCCCTCCTGGGTGTTTCCTTCGTAATGTCCGGCAGTGAGTCTGTCGTCTGCCTCTTTGGCTGTTTGGACAGATGTAGTGTCCCTTCTGTGCCGTTCTGAGGAGAAGAGCGCTCTTTTATTGATCTCTTTTTTGCGTGGCGGCTCGGGCATCTCTACCTCTCCTTCATTGCCCATTGTAGTTTCATCCGAGGTGTTGATGGTCTCTGCCTTTACTGTGGATTCTGATTTCTGGACAAGTTTTTCCTCTTTATCAGGCTCAGCGATGGCTGCTTTGGGTCTTACTCCTGCCTCCGCCTTTACAGGTCTTTCTATAGGTTTTTCCTCTTCAAAGTCTATGACAATGCTGTTCTCGAAAGGCTGTGGGATTTGCTGCTCGAGGCTTGAAGAAAAGAAGACGAAGAGTAACGACAGGTGTATCGCAACCGTCGCCACTGCTCCTATTATCCTTCCTTTGGAATTATATGGAGAGTCAAAGCTTTGTCTTGGGTCTTTCATATTTGTACTATTCCGGTGATGTTGCTAAAATCACTTTGTACTGGTTTCTCTTTGCGATATTCATTATATTCACTACCTCTTCGATTGGAACAGTCCTGTCTGCGTAGATGGAAAATGTCGGATCCTGCTGATCCTGAAGCAGAGTCTGCAGTTCGTGTTCTATTTCGTTGAAAGGAACGGGTCTTTTGTCTCCGTTGATATGGTATGTGAAGGTTCCTTTTTCAGGGTAGTGCTTGATAGATAGGCTGACAGATGCCTTGGCACTGATTTGGTTGGAGCTCTTGGGAAGGAGCAGCCTTAGTGCATTCGGGTTGATAAGCGTGGAGGTCACAAGGAAAAAGATCAGCAGCAGGAATACAATGTCTGTCATTGATGACATTGAGAAGGCAGCATCTGCCTTTGTTCTTCTTTTTATTGCCATACTTATTCGCTTTTCTGTCCGTCCCTTGTGGCAGCGGGTTCATTGATGATGTCCATGAACTCGATGGTCACGCTCTCCATTTTGAAAATGAGTGCAGAGATTTTTCCTGAGAGGTAGTTATAGCCAAAGTAGGCGATGATTCCGACGAAAAGACCCCCGACTGTGGTTATCATTGCTGTGTAGATACCTCCTGAGAGGAGTGTGATGTCTATGTTGTTGCCGGCTTGGGACATATTGAAAAATGCTTGGATCATACCGATTACAGTTCCAAGGAATCCGATCATAGGTGCGCCGCCTGAGATTGTAGCAAGCATCGGGAGTCCTCTTTCAAGTCTGGCAATTTCGACATTTCCGACATTTTCTATTGCTGTCTGTATGTCCTGAAGAGGACGGTCTGCCCTCTCTATTCCCTTTTCTATCATTCTTGCCACGGGGGAGTTGTTGTTCCTGCACATTGCTATTGCAGGCTTTGTTTTTCCCTCACTCAGCAAGTCTTTGATATTGTCCATGAAATGGGGGTCGGTTTTGGACGCCTCTCTGATTGCCCACCATCTGCTTCCGAAAATGTATATTGCGATAATGGAGAGGATGAGAAGTACTATCATCAGCCATCCTCCTGACACTGCCATCTGGATTAATGAAAGTTTTTCTGGTACTGCGTTTTCTAGTGCGGAGACTCCCTCCGCCTGTGCCGTTAATAATGTAAGCATTTCTTTCTATTTTATTATGTTATCGTTTCTATAGTCATAAGGGTATTCTATTCCCCTTAGAAAGAGCGGATTTCCCGGTACTGACTGTCCGGCATCGCCTCTTGTGCCTTTTTCAAGCAGCTCTAGTATCCATTCAGGTTCCCTCTTTCCCCTGCCTACTTCCAGCAGCGAACCGACCATTGCCCTTACCATGTTTCTGAGGAAACGGTTGGCGCTTACTGTGAATCTGAGGTACTGCGTTCTTTCGCCTACCGAGAGTTCCGGTGTATAGTTCTCCCAGATGGCGTGTGTGAGCTCACATACTGAGCCGTTCTGTGAACCGTGCAGCTTCTCGAAGCAGGAGAAGTCCCTTTTACCTACCATATATTGTGCCGCAATGTTCATTTTGTCCATATTCAATGGAAACTTGCAGTAGTATGAGAACTTTTCTGCAAATGGATCATGTACTGTGTGTACATAGTAATAGTATCTCCTTTGGATAGCATCAAATCTAGCGTGTGCATCGCTGTGGACTGGATATATTGCCGAAATGGTGATATCTCCCGGCAGAATGGCATTTGTTTTGTATAAAACCTTTCCGGGTTCGTTGAGGAGTTTGGTGTCGTCCGATGCATCAAAGTGAGCGATATACTCTATGGCGTTGACTCCGCTGTCAGTTCTGCCCGCACCGACCACATCTATCTTCTCTCCCAAAATGGTTGACAGGGCGTACTCGACCATCTGCTCGACGGTCTGAGAGTTCTGTTGTATCTGCCATCCGCAGTAGTTTGCACCGTTATATGAAATGATAGCAAAGTATCTCATTTTGGGAAAAAACTCTAAATTTGCATTTTATACCGCGCAAAAATACAAATATTTTAAAATGGATACAGTAAATATCAAAGAATTGAATGAGAGAATAGAAAGGGAAAGTGCTTTCGTTGATATTCTCAGTATGGAGATGGGCAAGGTAATCGTGGGACAGAAACACCTTGTGGATAATCTGTTGATAGGATTGCTGGCTAACGGACATATCCTTTTGGAAGGTTTGCCCGGTCTTGCCAAAACTCTGGCTATAAATACTCTTGCCAAATCTATCAATGCGAAATTCAATAGAATCCAGTTTACTCCTGACCTTTTGCCTGCCGATTTAATCGGAACTATGATATATTCGCAAAAGAGTGAGGATTTTCAGATTAAGAAGGGGCCTGTCTTTGCTAACTTCATTTTGGCAGATGAGATCAACCGTTCTCCTGCCAAGGTTCAGTCAGCATTGCTTGAGGCTATGCAGGAGAGACAGGTGACCATTGGTGACCATACGTACAAGCTACCTGAACCTTTTCTGGTGATGGCAACACAGAACCCTATTGAGCAGGAGGGTACTTACCCTCTTCCTGAGGCTCAGGTCGACAGGTTTATGCTCAAGGTGGTGGTGACTTACCCCAAAAAGGAGGAAGAAAAGCTGATTGTCAGGATGAATAACAGTGGTCTCTTTCCCTCACCTAAACCGGTGCTCTCGCCTGAAGATATCGTCAAGGCGCGCAGTGTGGTAAGGGATGTCTACATGGATGAAAAGATCGAGCGTTATATCGTGGATATCGTTTATGCCACAAGAACTCCTGATGAGTATGGCCTTAAGTCATTGAAGGATCTTATCTCTTTCGGTGGTTCGCCCAGAGCCTCCATCTCACTGGCAATGGCATCAAAGGCATATGCTTTCATAAAGAGGAGGGGATATGTCATTCCTGAGGATGTCAGGGCTGTATGTTATGAGGTGTTGCGTCACAGGATTGGTCTGACTTATGAGGCTGAAGCTGAAAATATTACTACCGAAAATATTATTTCTGACATTCTCAATGCCGTAGAAGTTCCTTAATAGAGAGAGGCTATGGATAACGATTTGTTGAAAAAGGTCCGGAAGATTGAGATCAAGACCCGTTCTCTTTCACATCAGATTTTTGCAGGTGAGTACCACTCCGCCTTCAAGGGGAGGGGTATGGCTTTTTCTCAGGTGAGAGAGTATCAGTATGGAGATGACGTGCGCAATATGGACTGGAATGTTACAGCCAGAATGAGGGCTCCATATATAAAGGTCTTCGAGGAGGAGAGGGAGCTGACGGTGATGTTGCTCATCGATGTGAGCGGCTCAAGGCTCTTTGGAACCAGATCCAAATCCAAGAAGGAGCTTGCTGCTGAGATTGCGGCAGTGCTCTCTTTTTCGGCTTCGATTAATAATGACAAGGTTGGAGCCATCTTCTTCAGTACGAGTGTGGAGAAATTTATCCCTCCCAAGAAGGGACGCAGCCATTTGTTGAGGATTATCAGGGAACTTCTTGAGTTTGAACCTGAGAACAAAGGTACTGACATATCGTCTGCCCTGGTCTTTCTGAATAATGCCATCAAGAAGCGTTGCACTGCTTTTCTCCTCTCGGACCTTATGGATTTGGACTCCTCTTGTGCTCCAAGGTTTGAGGATGCCCTCAAGGTAGCGGTCAATCGTCATGATATCTCCGTAATTAATCTCTTTGATCCGGCTGACAGGCAGATTCCGAATGTAGGTGTTATCTGTGTGAGGGATCTGGAGAACGGTGGATATATTACTGTGGATACTTCCCTGCCATCTGTACGGGAACGATTCAGCGAATGGAACAGAAAGGGGCTGGAGTCTTCTCTTATTCTCCTGAGAAGGTACAAGGTGGACAGCGTGAGTGTGAAGACAGATGATGATTATGTAAAGGCATTGGTGATGCTTTTTAATACCAAGATTAAGTGATGAATAAAATAAAGAATCTCTTATTGGCCATTCTTTCGTTTTCACTATGTGTCGTTGAGGCCGGCGGACAGAATGTTGTGGATCCTTCCATCACCCGTGACACTATTCTAATAGGTGATCAGGTGGAGTGGTCTGCGCTTTTCCATTTGAAGAGGGGCGAATCGGTAAGTATAGATCCGATATCCGGGTATATTGTCCCCGGAGTGGAACTTATCAAAGGGATCGAGTATGATACAATAAGTAGCAAGAAAGACTTTTTGGATGTGGTGGCAAAGGCTACTGTCACCTCTTTTGATAGTGGAAGTTATGTAATTCCGTCCATGTATGCTTATATATCTCGCGATGGAGAGGTAAGTGATACACTTGTGATTAGGGAGATCCCTCTGGAAGTGACGACTGTTCAAATAGATACAGCCACATATCAGATGTATGATATCCGCCCCCAGTTCAGGTATCCGGTATCGTTTTCTGAAGTGGCACCATACGTTGGCGGAGCGCTTATTTTAGCTGCATTGGTATATGCTGCTGTATTGATTTTCAGGAGGGTGAAAGCTCGCAAGAAGGGTGAGCCGGTGGTGCGTGTCAAGGAGAAACCTTGGGTCGTTGCCTTAAGGAATCTTGATGGAATTGATGAAAAGAGACTGTGGCAGAGCGGAATGGTAAAAGCATATTATACAGAGGTCGCAGATGTGCTCAGGATCTATCTTGAAGAGAGATTTTCGATTATGGCAATGGAGAGGACTTCGGCCGAGATTCTCTCGGATGTCTCTTCCGGCAAGGTGTTGGACAAGGAGGAGTACGAGAGGCTCAAGGAGATTTTTACGACTAGCGATTTTGTAAAGTTCGCAAAGTTCAATCCATCAGAATTACAGAATGAGCAAACTCTGACTTCTGCAAGGAAGTTTGTAAACAATACACAGGAGAAGTGATATGAAAGATATATTTTTTGAATATCCGGAACTGCTCTATTTGGAGTTTATCCTTGTTCCGATGTTGCTTCTTTATCTTTATAGGGAGTTTTATGGAAGGAAACCTTTTCTGTATGTCTCCTCTGTGGAGCCGTTCAGGGGTGGAGCAAGTTTGTTTGCCAATATTACAAGGCATCTTCCATTCCTTTTCAGAACATTGGCTGTTGCTCTGATTATAGTTGCCATAGCACGTCCCAGAAGCTCCTCTGACAGGACTACGAGCCAAAGTGAGGGAATCGATATTGTATTGGCGCTGGATGTCTCTACAAGTATGCTTGCCCGGGACTTTACTCCTGACAGAATAGAGGCATCCAAAGGGATTGCGATTGAGTTTATCTCCCAAAGGCCCTCTGACAGGATAGGTGTCGTGGTTTTTGCCGGTGAAAGTTACACTCAGGCGCCTTTGACGACTGACCGTGCGACTCTGATTAATCTGATCAAGGAGATAGAATGTGGACTTATTGATGATGGGACAGCTATCGGAAATGGTCTGGCCAATGCTGTGGCGCGTCTGAAGGATTCCGATGCTCCGAGCAAGGTGGTGATTCTTCTTACCGATGGTGTTAATAATACCGGAGAGATAACTCCAGGTATGGCTGTGGAAATTGCGAAAACTTATGGAATAAAAGTATATACCATAGGTGTGGGTGCTATGGGTACGGCTCCTTATCCGGTGATGACTCCTTTTGGAGTAAGAGTCCAGAATGTCGAGGTAGAGATAGACGAACCTCTACTGAAGGATATTGCTGCGCAGACGGGAGGTACCTATTTCAGAGCTACTGACAATACTAAACTTATGCAGATCTACAGTGAGATTAACAAGATGGAGAAGGTGAAGGTTACTACCGACTCTTTCCCCGTATATAGTGAAGAGTTTGGGAGATTTGCCCTATGGGCGCTTTTCTTCCTTATGGCAGAGTTGATTACAAGATTATTATTAGCAAGGAGGATAGCTTAGATGATATATTTTGCACAACCTCATTTTTTGTTATTGATATTTCTGATTCCTCTTTTCTTTATCTTCTACAGGGTGGCAAGAGGGATTAGGAGAAGACGTATAGCGAAGTTCGGGGATCCGGCACTGGTGAACCGTCTGACCCCTAACAGTTCGAAGCGCAAGGGGTGGGTCAAATTGACTCTTTTCAGTCTCGCCTTTCTCTTCTTTACAATAGGGCTTGCGCGCCCCCAAATAGGTGCTGTCCTGAAAAAGAAGGAGATAAAGGGCTCTGAAATTATGGTTGTTCTGGACGTATCCAACAGTATGCTGGCAAAGGATTATTCTCCAAATAGGTTGGAAAAGGCTAAGATGGCCCTTTCAAGGCTGGTGGATGGCCTCAAGGGGGACAGGATCGGACTTATAATCTTCGCCGGTGAATCTTTTGTTCAGCTGCCTATTACGTCAGACTATGTTTCAGCCAAAATTTTTCTTAACTCGATTACTACTGAGTCTGTTCCTGTGCAGGGTACAGCTATGGGGGAGGCGATTACCACTGCTCTGCGTTCCTTTACGTCCGAAAGTGAGAACAGCAGGGCTGTAATTTTGATTACTGATGGCGAAAACCATGAGGACAATCCTGTCGAGGCGGCTCGTCAGGCCTCTACTGTGGGAGCGAGAATCTTCTGTATAGGTGTAGGCTCTCCGGAGGGCAAGCCTATAGAGATTGACGGTCAGCTTATGAAGGACAGTGCAGGGGAGATAGTCATGACCAGACTTGACGAGAAGACTTTGACAGAGGTAGCTCAAGCCGGTGGAGGAATATATGTCAGGGCTGGTAATGGTGATTTCGGTCTAAACAGGATTACAGATGCGATTAAAGAGATGGAAGATAAGGAGTTTGAGTCTGTTGTTTTCGAAGAGTATGATGAACAGTATGCCTATTTCTTCGCAATCGCTCTCTTCTTCCTCCTTCTTGAATTTATAATAGGTTCTACACGCAACGGCAAAGATTTCTTCCGTCCCGTCAGAGGGGTTTCTGCGATTGTCGTTTTTCTCTCAATTTCGGTTTCTATGAGTGCGCAGAATGACAAGAAGGAGGTGCGTAAGGGTAATAGCTTCTTCAAGAATGGACAGTATTCAGAAGCTGAGGTGGAATATAGAAGGGCTCTTGATATTGATTCCCTCTCTATGACTGCAAAGTACAATCTGGCAAATGCTCTCTATAGGGAAAATCGCTACGAAGAGGCGGCTGCCTTTCTGAAGGGTCTGGGTGATTCTTTGGTCTGTGTCTCACCTTCGATGGCCTCGGATGTTTACCACAATGCTGCAAATGTCGCTTTGAATCAGAAGGATTACCAGAGCGCGGTGGATCTTTACAAGAAATCGTTGAGGCTTAGTCCAGATAATTTCGATACCAAGTCCAATTTGGCCTATGCACAAAAGATGTTAGAGCAGCAGCAACAGCAGGACCAGCAGAACCAGGATCAACAAAACCAGGATCAAAACCAGGACCAGAACAAGGATCAGGAGCAGAATCAGAAAGACCAGCAGGATCAGAAAGACCAGCAGGATCAGAAAGACCAGCAGGATCAGAACAAGGATCAGAACAAGGATCAGAATAAAGATCAGAACAAAGACCAAAACAAAGATCAAAATCAAGATCAGGACAGGGATGGTCAGGAACCTAAAATCTCTCCAGAGACAGCCCGTCAGATGCTTGAAGCTATAAAGGATAAAGAGAAAGAGACAAAAGAAAAAGTGGCCAAAGAAAAGGCCGAAAAAAGCAAACGTAAGAAAAAGGATAAGAATTGGTAAGAGATGAGCAAGCTTTTAATTCGCAGAGTTGTAGTGCTTCTTACAGCATTGTTTCTTTATGTCAGTCTTTTTGCACAAGGAACTCTCTCCATAGAGGCCCCCAAAGCTGTAACTGCCGGGGAAGATTTCCAAGTGTATTTCAAAGCTGACGGAAAGATTTCAGACTTTCATATTGAGTCATTCGGAGGACTTGAAAAAATTTTTGGTCCCACAACCTCCGTTTCCAGCAGTACGCAAATTATTAATGGCAAAAGGACAGAATCAAGTACATATTCTTATGTCTATTTGCTTCAGGCTCCCAATGTCGGAAAATATACCATCCCTTCTGCTACTGCCACGGTAGCGGGAAAAAAGTGCCGTACCGAACCTTTTGTCATTGAGGTGGTCGCTAATGCCACTCCACAATCCGGTGACAGTAATGTGTACTCAGGTGATATCCGGCTGCTTCTGACTCTCGATAAGTACAAGGTCATCAAGGGAGAGCCTGTCAGTGCCACTCTCAAACTCTATGTGCGCAATGTGCAACTCTCTGGTGTAGAGGATATTCGTTTACCGAAGTTCGAAGGTTTCTGGAAAGAGGAGACACAGCGTCCTCAGAGACTCACTTTTGAAAGGGAGGTACTGGATGGACAGGTGTACGACTGTGCATTGATAGCGGGATATCTCTTGTTTCCTCAGAATACAGGTGAGATAGAGATTGACCCTGCGCAGATAAAGCTCACATTGCTGACAAATGAGCGCAGGAAAAGCAACAATCCTATTGACATGTTCTTTAACAATGCATATAATCAGGTGAGCAAGAGGTTTACTACACCTAAAGTCACTCTTGAGGTGGATGAACTTCCCTCCAATGCTCCTTCCTCATTCGCAGGTGCTGTCGGTCAGATGAGAATCTCTGTAACGGCTGCAAAGGACTCTGTGAAGGCTCATGAGGCCACTTCGTTGGTGGTTACCGTGAGCGGAAATGGGAATCTGAATATGATAGATGCTCCTAAAATTGTCTTCCCGTCTGATTTTGAGGTTTATGATACCAGAAAGAATGATGATATGAAGGTTACAGACCTTGGTTACAGAGGAAGCAGAAGTTTCGAATATCCCTTCGTTCCAAGGAGTCAGGGTGAGTACACGATTGCTCCTGTAGTATTTTCGTACTATGACACCCAAAGCCGTAAATACAGGGAACTGGTCTCTGATCCTATAACAATCAAGGTCATGGCTTCCGATGAATCAGAACCTGTGGTTGTGGGTGGAAACCTCCACTATAAGAAGGATGTCAAGAATATTGGTGAGGATATCAGGTATATTAAGACAAAGGCATCCCTAAATGCTGGTAGCAAAGCTATGTTGGTCTTTTCTCCAATATACTATATTGTGCTCACTCTTATTATACTTCTTTTCCTATTCCTGCGCATATATATTGGTAAGAGGATAAAACTTTCAGACAACCAGCTCTATATGAGGAATAAGAAGGCTCTGAAGGTTGCTAAGGATCGTCTCAGAAGAGGCGAACATTTCATGAAGGAGAATAATGCTCCGGCATTCTATGAGGAGATTCATAAAGCAGTTTACGGTTATCTCTCTGACAAGCTGATGGTAGGTCTGTCTGTGATGAACAGGGAAAGCATAGAATCGGCTCTTGTGGGTAAGGGGGTTCCCGGTGAACTTGTGAATGATTTGCTTGAGCTTATAGACAGATGCGAGTATGCAAGATATGCTCCTGCCGGTGGTTCTGAAACCCTTATTTCCGATTATGAAAATGCTGTTAGAATTATATCAAATTTAGAAAGTTACAAATGAGAAAAGTATATTTTTTGACTATTGTCGTTGCCTCTGTTTTTCTGATTCCCATGAATCTCTTGGCAGATCAGGTTAGTGATGCAGATTCTCTTTGGAATCAGGGTGTGGAGTTATATAATGCGGGTGAGTGGAGTGCAGCAGCTGATGCCTTTCTCGAGATTGAATCCTTGGGTATTGAAAGTGCAGGTCTCTACTACAATATTGGTAACTGTTATTTCAGACAGGAGAATGCTCTAGGAAAGGCAATCCTCTATTATGAGAGGTCTCTTAAGCTTGATCCCTCATTCGAGGATGCCCGTTTCAACCTTTCTATGGCACAGACTGCAACTCTTGATAGTATTGAAAGTGTCCCTCCTTTTATTTTGGTTACCTGGTTACATGGCCTGATGGATTGCCTCAATAGCAATAGCTGGGCTGTCTTGTCGTTGATACTTTTTGTCCTGACAGCCGTTCTGCTTTTGCTCTTCAGATTCGGATTTTCTTTGTCGCTCAGGAAAGTTTCTTTCTTTGCTTCGCTTATTACTCTTATCTTTGCACTAATTTCATTTGGCTTTTCAGTGGCTTCCGGCAGAGATGCCCAGTCTCATGATGAAGCAGTGGTGACAGCTCGGGACTGCTCGGTCAAGAGCGCACCTTCTCAGATGGAGAAGACGCTTTTCATCCTTCATGAAGGTACAAAGGTCTCTGTGCTCGATAATGTAGGACAGTGGGAGAGGGTAAAGTTGGGCGATGGTAGGGAAGGATGGGTGATGACAGATTACATTGAAACTATTTAAATCTAACTTAAATATTTGCTTTTATGACACTTATTAAATCTATCTCAGGAATCAGGGGAACTGTTGGAGGCTCTGTGGGAGACTCTCTTACACCGCTTGATGTGGTGAAATTTACGTCAGCTTATGCAAAAATGCTTATTGATGCCAATTCGGATAAAAAAGATAAACTCAAGGTCGTGGTCGGAAGGGATGCCAGACTCTCCGGTGCAATGGTAGATTCCATTGTATGTGGAACTTTGTGTGCTTGCGGTATAGATGTTGTGAATGCCGGTTTGGCCTCTACTCCCACTGTTGAAATGGCTGTTGTTTTTGAAGGTGCTGACGGTGGTATAATCCTGACTGCTTCTCATAATCCCAAACAGTGGAATGCCTTGAAACTTCTCAACAGTCAGGGTGAGTTCCTCAATGCTGCCCAAGGGGCTCGTCTGCTGGAGATAGCAGCCGCAGAGGATTTTCCGTACTGTGATGTGGATAATCTTGGTTCTGTGTCATACAAAGACTTTACCGATAGTCATATCGAAGCTGTCTTGAACCATCCTCTGGTCGAAAAGGAGGCTATTGCAGCAGCCCATTTCAAGGTCGCCCTTGATGCTGTGAACTCTGTAGGCGGCATTGTGATGCCGCGTCTGCTTGAAAGACTTGGCGTAGAGGTGGTCAAAGTGCATTGCGAACCAACAGGCAGATTTGCACATAATCCCGAACCTCTTCCTTCACATCTTGTAGATCTGAGTGATGCTGTTGTTTCCAACAAGGCTGATTTGGGTATCTCTGTTGATCCTGATGTGGACAGACTCGCTCTGGTATCCGAAGATGGCTCATTCTTTGGTGAAGAGTACACACTTGTCAGTGTGGCAGACTATTTTCTCTCTAAAAGACCCGGTCCTACAGTCTCAAATCTCTCTTCTTCGCGTGCTTTGAGGGATGTTACTGAGGCTCATGGCTCTACCTACTCGGCAGCCGCTGTGGGTGAGGTGAATGTTACTACCAAGATGAAGGAGACCGGTGCCGTTATTGGTGGTGAAGGAAATGGAGGTGTCATCGTTCCCGACCTTCACTATGGACGCGATGCTCTCATTGGAGTGGCACTCTTTTTAAGTTCGCTTGCTCTTAAGAGGGTCCGTGTATCTGAACTTCGCAAGACTCTTCCCGAATATGTTATCTCCAAAAATAGGATTGAGCTTTCAGATTCAGCTCTGATTGACAAGATTCTGGAGCATGTCAAGAAGGAATTTGCCAACGAGAGGATTACAGATATCGATGGTGTGAAGATAGACTTCGATGCCGACAAGATGTGGGTTCACTTGAGAAAGTCGAACACCGAGCCTATCATCAGAGTTTACTCAGAGGCATGTACAGAAGATGAGGCTCGTGAGATTGCAGACAAAGTAATTTCGATTGTTAATGTTCTCATTTAGGACTACACCTTTAGATCAGCAGCAAGATCTGGTCCTGAGCAGGGGCCGGCTTGCTGTTTTGTGTAATCAGAGTGCATGGAATCCTGAGAAAGGGGAGTATCTCTTCGAAACTTTGTACAGAACAGGTAAACTCGAGAAGGTATTCTATCTATCGGATGGTATTTTCGGAGAGAAGATTCCTTCCTATGCTCCTCTTGGAATGGAAGGGTGTCGTTTCCTTCCTTTGGACGAACATGAACTGGAGGGGATAGATGCCCTTATAATCGAGTATCAGGATACCGGTACCAGGTACGACAGTTTTACGCTCAGGCTCTTTGATCTCTTCCAGTATATTCACGACAATAAACTGGAGATATCTCTATATATCCTTGACAGGGAGAATCCCTGCGGACGTCAGGTCGAGGGAACTATCAGCGGGGTTGCCCATAGACACGGACTCACTCTCGGGGAACTTGCCAACCTCTTCTATTCAGAGATTGGTGCGCGTTTCCCTCTGCATATTATCTCTTATATGGTGCGTTCGGCTACCCAATATATGATGCCTTGGAGCATTCCCCCTTACGAGGATTATCCGGGTCTCTTTACCTCCAATTTTATCTGTGGAATGAAGCTCTTTACAGGTACAAATATTAGTTACGGAGAGGGTACCACCAGACCTTATGAGTGTTTCGGAGCCCCTTTTCTCGATGAAATAGTTGCAAGCAATGATCTTCAGGCGCTTGGTGATCCAGGAGTCTTTATGCGAAGGACTACCTTTGTTCCCAAATATGGCCTCTATGCAGGACAGACATGCTGGGGATTTCATTTGCTTCCCCGTCCCGGGGTCCCTTATCATTCTGTGGCTCATGCATTGAGAATCCTCCGTTTTATTAAGGAGAGAGCACCTTTGGCTGATACATCATGGTTTGGTGCTTTGGCTGTTGATGAAAAGATGTCCGAGTTCGTAGAGGGTAATCTCTCTTGGGAGGACCTTAAGGAGCACATCAAGGTAGAGGAGCAGAAGTGGATGAGAAAGGCCAAAAGATATATGCTTTATGATGAACAGCTAAGTAGGGTAAAAACTTTAGTATAAAAAATTTGCTGAAGTGGTAATTTATACATACTTTTGCCGTCCTGTTGAATATAACTAATAAAAAATATATAGAAATGAAAAAAGGAATACATCCCGAATCCTACCGTCTTGTAGCTTTCAAGGATATGTCAAACGATCACGTGTTTATTACACGTTCTTGCATTAATACCAAGGAAACCATTGAAATCGAAGGTGTTAATTATCCTTTGGTAAAGGTCGAAATTTCAAACACTTCACATCCTTTCTACACAGGTAAGATGAAACTCGTCGATACTGCAGGTCGTGTCGATAAGTTCTACCAGCGTTACAAAAGAAAATAATCATGCTGAGATAGATATTAATAAAAGGTGCATCGGTAGTTCGGTGCACCTTTTTTATTCGTCCATCTCATCAGTGCTGATGGGGGAACACTTTAGGCAGATCTCTATCTCTGGGACTGATTCAAGCCTGAGGTAGAGGTGGCACCCGGGGAGCAGATTGATACCAGGTTTTATGGATTCTCCCTTTCTGCGTACGGCCTGAAAGATTACGCCTCTTCTTACCGGATGGTCTTTTTCAGCCTGAGCCTCCATCTTTCTTACAAGCTCGATTTCCTGATTATTTACAGCTTTTACGCTGCCCGCAATGGTGCCGTCAATTTTGCTGCATATACCAACCTTTATGGGGTTGCATCTGAAGAAGAGGTATTGAGGAATAAGAGGTAATCTCCCGTGATTGCACAGTGGAAGATATACTTCGACGCTACCCACTGACGAGAGTCTTGCTGCCACTCTCTTTTCAGACCTGCATCGGGTTTTGATTGAGTACCATATCCTCTCTTCTACCTGAAGAATTCCCTCTTGAGCCATAATCTGAACATAGGGTCAAGGAATGAAGGATTATCATTTTCATCGAATGTGATGACCTCCTTTTTGATAAGGGCCTCTTTGAGCCGATGTACATTTGCCGAGGTATTGAGCCCGTATCTGGAGATGGTCTCGCTCGAGGTAAGTCTGGAGTGTCCGTCGTATACTGCACGCATGCAGTTTATCTGGTAGTTGCTCAGGCTGTTGATAGTCTCTCTGTAGCGCTGCTCGTGTATGGATATTGCAGAGTTTATTGCATACTCCACGATTGCATCGTTCAGATAGCCTTTTGTAAGGTTGAACGAGATGTTGGCTATAGTCCATATATACCACAGATTGCCTTCTACAGATTCGTAAATCTTATCGGCGTGTTTGGGTTCGACCACCCTTCCTACTCTGAGGAATGTCTTGATAATGTAGTCTGTTATGATTTTCTGCTCGACGGGTAGCAGCCTTATTCTTTCTGCGAAACGGTATAGGTATTTCTTCTCTTCGAAGATGTGTTTCATTGCATTGTATCCGGAACCAGTGATAATGAAGGTAATATCCTCTCTTTTCTTCCACTGTTGATCCATCTTTTTTATGAATGTGTCATAGTCGTCTATCCTCTCTATGGTCTGGAACTCCTCTATCCAGACAACTTTGTAAACTTCCCCTTCAGAATATTCTGGAAAACCCTCTGCCACCTCCTCTATCTCTTGCTGCATCTGGTCCGGACTGAGTCTGAAGAGATCTATTCTTTTCAGACTTATTTTTATATTCTTGCTCTGTAATAGATCCAATGCTCTTAGTATGAGTGAACGTTTGCCGGTACCGGGCGTTTCGTAAATAAGTGCGTTGCGTCTTTCGAGTATGATTCCTGAAAGCTGCTCTATCTCCCTTTTTCGGGCAAGGAACTTGAGTCCGGATGCCTGACAGTTGTAAGTGAAGGGGGACTCAATTGTCTGGTATGTGTGGGTAGTACTATTCACGTTCTTTATTTCGTTTTTTCATTCAAAGAACAAATGTAGAAAAATTTGTACCAAAATTTGTGAAAATTGTTTAAATGTATTACTTTTGCTGACCAAATTAAATGATTAAGGGCGTTAAGCTACTGATTAAGAGTTATTTAAATGGATGATAACCGCTTGCGTCCGCTAACTTTTTAAAAATTATTACATGTACGCAATTGTAGATATTGCAGGACAGCAATTTAAAGTTGAAGCAGGAAAGAAGATTTTCGTTAACCGCCTTCAGGGTGATAAAGGAACTTCTCTTTCTTTTGACAAGGTGCTCCTTACTGACGAAGGCGGAGCCGTAAAGGTGGGAACTCCTTACGTGGACGGAGTTAATGTCAAAGCCACTATCGTAGATCACGTAAAGGCTGACAAGGTTTTGGTATTCAAGAAGAAACGTCGTAAAGGATACCAGAAACTCAATGGTCACCGTCAATGTTTAACCCAGATTCTCATCGAAGAAATCGCTTAATTAAAGGAGATTTAGATTATGGCTCACAAGAAAGGTGTCGGTAGTTCCAAGAACGGTCGTGAATCACATAGCAAACGACTTGGTCTGAAGCTCTTCGGAGGACAGACCGCAAAGGCAGGCAATATTATTGTTCGTCAGAGAGGAACAGTTCACAATGCAGGTGAAAATGTTGGAATGGGTAAAGATCACACTCTTTATGCTTTGGTTGATGGTGTTGTAACCTTCAAGAGAAGAGGCAAGGAAAAGAAATCATTCGTATCCGTAGTTCCTTTTTCAACAGAAGCTCAAGCGTAATTGAACTGGTATTACTTATAAAAGAGGTTGACAAGAGTCTATTGTCAACCTCTTTTTTGTATATTTGCATTCCTAATCATCATACGTTATGTTAACACTGAAACTTTTGAGAGAAAGGCCCGATTTCGTGGTAGAAAGATTGGCCGTGAAGAATTTTGAAGCAAAGAGTATTGTTGATGAAATTCTCGAACAAGACAAGCTGAGAAGACAATATCAGACTGAACTCGACTCTGTATTGTCGCAAATCAAGTCAAAATCTAAGGAAATCGGACAGTATATGAAGTCGGGAGAGGGCGCCAAGGCCGAATCGGCAAAGGAGCTTGTGGCTGAACTGAAGAAAAGATCCAAAGATATAGAGGCTCTTATGGAGGCAAGTTCTCAGAAGCAGAACAATCTGCTCGTGTTGCTTCCTAACCTTCCCTGCTCACTTGTACCTGAAGGCAAGTGCGCAGAAGATAATGTTGTCGTAAGACAGGGCGGAGAGATTCCTGCGCTTCCTAAAGATGCACTTCCCCACTGGGAGCTCGCACGTAAATATGATATAATCGACTTCGATTTGGGCAACAAGCTCACCGGGTCGGGCTTTCCTGTATATAAGGGCAAAGGTGCAAAACTCCAGAGAGCACTGATTCAATATTTCCTTGATTTCAATACAGCTGCAGGATATCTCGAAATAGAACCTCCCATCGTAGTGAATGAAGCCTCTGGTTTTGCTACCGGACAGCTTCCCGACAAGGAGGGACAGATGTACTTTGTCGGAGAGGACAAGTTCTATCTGATTCCTACCGCTGAGGTTCCTGTTACCAACATATACAGGGATACCATTCTTGCCGAATCGGATTTTCCGGTAAAGATGACAGCATATACCCCATGCTTTCGCAGGGAAGCCGGCTCTTATGGCAAGGAGGTGAGAGGCCTTAATCGTCTGCATCAGTTCGACAAGGTGGAGATAGTGCAGCTTTCGCTTCCCGAAAAATCTCATGAGCTTCTCGATCAGATGGTACTTCATGTAGAGAAGCTTGTTAAGTCACTTGAACTGCCCTATAGAATACTCAGACTCTGTGGCGGTGACATGAGTTTCACGTCTGCTATCACCTACGACTTTGAAGTCTACTCAGCAGCCCAGGGAAGGTGGCTCGAAGTTAGTTCAGTATCCAACTTCGAATCTTATCAAGCCAACCGTATGAAACTTCGTTACAAAGATTCAGAAGGCAAGATACAGTTAGCACATACCCTTAATGGTAGTTCACTTGCCCTCCCGAGGATTGTTGCAGCTCTGCTGGAGAACAACCAGACCCCTGAAGGAATCAAGATACCTGCCGTACTTAAGGATTATCTCAAATACGAAATTATTGACTGATGAATAATCAGCGAGTAATATTGGGAATAGACCCCGGAACCAATATACTTGGTTACGGGGTTATTCTTGTTGATACCAAAAAGACTCATTATGTGGATATGGGTGTTCTAGACTTGAGGAAGGAGAAGGACCATTTTGCCAAGATAAAAAAGATCTTCGACTGTGTCAGTGAGCTTATTGACAAGTACAATCCTACAGATCTGGCTGTTGAGGCTCCTTTCTATGGAAAGAATATCCAGTCTATGCTCAAGCTCGGAAGAGCTCAGGGGGCGGCAATAGCAGCCGCTCTAAATTGCGGGATGCCCGTTTTTGAATATGCTCCAAGGAAAGTAAAGGTGGCCATTACTGGTAGCGGATCCGCATCCAAAGAGCAGGTAGCTATGATGATGGAAAAGACATTGGGGGTAAAGCTGAACTCCTCTTATCTCGATGCTACAGATGCTCTTGCTATTGCAATGTGCCATTTCTATCAGTTGGTTAATCCATTTACAGATATGAAAAACACTACAAGTTGGGAGAAGTTTGTCCTGAATCACCCGGAGAGGGTAAAATAATCGAAAATCTTATTAAACCTTTTTGATTTTCATCCGTCAAAGTAGTGTTAAAAAGAAAAATACTATGTCTATCAGGAAATTTTTAGTTATTGCACTCTTCTTCTTTGCTTCGGCACTGACTTTTCACAGTTATGCCCAGAGCATGAAGTTTTCGTTCAGTGTCTCGCTGGTGGATTCACTCACCGGTGAACCTGTCTCCTTTGCAACCATCATGCTTAGCAAGGATGGAACTACCAAAGGAGCTCATTTTTCTACAACAAATGATAAGGGTTATGGACTCATCAACGGAGTCCAGAATGGAAAATATTTCTTCACAGCTGATATGATGGGATATCTTCCAATCAAAAGGGAGGTGGTGATATCTGACAAGGATCTGAATATCGGTTCGATAAAGATGTCTCCAGACATTGCAATGCTCGAACAGGCGACAGTATCTGCTGTAGGAAATCCTATAATTGTCAAGAAAGATACGCTGGAATATAATGCATCAGCTTATAAGATAACAGAGAATGATGTACTTGAGGATTTGTTGAAAAAGCTTCCCGGGGTTGAGGTCGGATCAGACGGCTCCATCACTGCGAACGGTAAGACCATATCAAAAGTGATGATAGATGGAAAGGAGTTTTTCCTGGATGACCCTCAGCTCGCCTCTAAAAATATTCCTGCTAAGGTGGTTGAAAAGGTTAAGGTGGTCGAAAAGAAATCCGATCAGGCTGTCTTCACCGGAATTGATGACGGCGAAGAGGAGACTGTCCTTGATCTGTCGGTAAAACGCGGCATGATGGATTCATGGTTTGGAACAGTTACTGCCGGAGGTGGACACGACATCTCTTCTGCGACTCACGATCTAAGATGGCAGGGTTCAGGTATGGTCGGAAAATTCAGTGACAATTATCAGGTTAGTATCATAGCCAACGGAAATAATACCAACAACAGAGGCTTCAATGATATGAACAGTTCAATGTTTGGAGGTATGAGAGATTTCGGAGGGAGACGCGGAATGGGCGGTATGGGAGACGGTATCACCACATCGTGGATGGGAGGTATCAATGGTGGTTTCTACATAGGGGGTAATAAGGATAGACAGCTCTTTGGAAACTACCTGTACAATGGCTCTGACAACAGAGTAGATGAACAAAGTACCAGAACCACATTCATCTCCGAAGGTGAGAGTCTTCTTACCAACAACAACAGCTCCAGTTTCACATATAATGACGGACATAGAGCAGGTGTCAATTTTGATTACAAGTTCACTGACAAGACATCCATCATCTTCAGACCTTCATTTACATATAGCAATAACTACTTCAATGAGGAGAGTGAATATTCTACTGTCAATAGCCTCACCGGAAAGGTAAATGATGGTAGCAGCAACAGCTACGGATTGGGCAATTCATGGAGTACTGACGGCATGTTCCTGCTGAGACAGAAACTTGGAGATACTCCTGGAAGAACTATCTCTGTACATGCCAGGTACTCTTTATCCCAGACAGGTATGGTAGGAAACAATACATCTACTACCCGTAAATACACAGAAGATGTTGCCTTTGAGGATCTGGTAGACCAGAAATTCGACAGGAAAGAGGACTCGTATTCTGTTAGAGGTAATGTCACATATACAGAACCTCTTGGTAAGAATTTCTACTTGATGGGATCATATCGCATCAATTGGAGTACCAAATCCTCTGAAAAATATACATATTCTAATTATACAGGAAATCTGGATTCTCTATATTCAAGTGTAATAACCAATAACTTCCTTAACCATAGGATGCAGGTAAGTTTCTCAAAACAGGAGGACAAGTATAATATCCAGATAGGAGCTGAGGCGCAGCCCTCTACCACCTCTACACATTCATCGCTTGGTTTCAAAAGAGATACTACCTATACAATATGGAATTTTGCACCTTCGGCTAGAATAGATCTCAGATTTAGTGACAACAACTTCCTGAGAATCAATTATCGAGGTAGAACAAGCGAGCCCACCATCAATCAGCTGATGCCGATTCCTGACAATTCGGATCCTTTGAGGGTGGCACTTGGTAATACCTCACTCAAACCGGCTTTCACAAATACATTGATGGCGCATTATCAATATACTGATATGAAGCATTTCTCTTCATACTCTATCTTTGCAAATTTTGCCTACATAAAAGATAATATCGTCAACGCAAGCTGGTACGACAAGGATGGTATTCAGTATACGGCGCCTATAAACTCTTCGCGTCCTTCATATAACGGACAGCTCTTTGCGATGATTAATTCTCCAATTGCCAAATCAGACTTTTCAATCAGCTCATTTACAAATGCAAGTCTGAGCAGTGGCCTGACATATACCGGAACCGATAACACCGCTTTAACTCTAGAGGAGGCTCTGCCCTCGATGATAGGTGGAAGGACCACTTCACTTTCACTCTCTGAGAGACTTACATTTGTCTACAGGAATCAGTATATTGAAGCAAGGCTTGGTGGTCAAGTTACCTATAAGAATGCATGGTATGAAATAGCATCTCAGAGCAAACCTTATACTTTTGACAACGGTGTAACTGCTGAGTTCTCAGCAACTGCACCTTGGGGCACGGAATTCAAAACTGATGCAGTCTATAACTTCTACTATGGTTATGAAGCAGGTTATGGTGATCCGAAACTCATCTGGAATGCCGAACTTTCGCAGAATTTCCTAAAGAACAAGCTGAATCTCAAACTTAAGGTTTACGATATTCTCAACCAGTCCAAGAATAACTACCGTAATACAGCAGATAACTATGTAGAAGATGTTATCAATAATACCCTTGGACAGTACTTTATTATCTCTTTGACCTATAAATTTGGAACATTTGATAGGATGAAGGGCGCGATGAGGGGTCCTGGTCCGGGTGGCCCTGGCCGTCCTAGGTAGTGTTATAGAGTTTCGCGGTTTTTGATGAACCTTCTGAATTTGTCAAGAACCTGTGTCATGTCGTCGGGAAGTTCACTCTCGACGACTATTTTTTTACCTGTTACCGGGTGGATAAAGCCGATACGGCGTGCGTGTAGTGCCTGACGAGGCAGAATCTCAAAGCAGTTGTCTATGAACTGTCTATACTTGGAGTATAGAGTCCCTTTCAGAATTCTGTCACCTCCGTATCTGCTGTCATTGAACAGAGGGTGTCCGATGTAGTTCATGTGAACTCTAATTTGGTGAGTTCTTCCAGTTTCTAGAACGCATTCTACTACTGTTACATATCCGAGTCTCTCCAATACCCTGTAGTGGGTAACTGCATGTTTCCCTATTTCAGGGTTATCGATGGCTTTGAACCTGAGTCTGTCATTGGGGTCTCGGGTAATGTTGCAGTCTATTGTCCCCTCGTCATTTTCGAGGTCACCCCATACGATGGCAATGTACTTCCTGTCTATTGAGTGTACGAAAAACTGTTTTGCGAGGTGGAACTGCGCCTCTTCGTTTTTGGCAATCAGCAGTGTTCCTGAAGTATCCTTGTCTATGCGGTGTACCAGAATCCCCATTCGTTCGTCATCTGCTCCAGTCTTACTATCCTTGTTGAGGTAATAAAGAAGTCCATTCAGCAGTGTACCGTTATAGTTTCCGTTGCCAGGGTGGACTACCAGTCCGGCAGGCTTGTTTATTACCATCAGATCGTCATCTTCATATCTGATGTCAAGATCCATCTTCTCAGGAAGAATCTCCAGATGTCTTTTTCTAAAAGGCAGACTGATGGTAATCAAGTCACATGGCTTGACTTTATAATTCGATTTTGAGATTTTTCCGTTGACTCTGACATAGTCGGACTCTATTGCTGACTGTACCCTGTTTCTGGATGTCCCTTCCATGTGATCGGTCAGATATTTGTCAAGTCTGACCATACTCTGACCCTTGTCAACTTCAAATCTGAAATGTTCGAAAAGACCATTTTCGTCCTCGAACTCCACATTATTGATATCTGGGATTTCCGTATTCATTCCGCGAATATTGATTATTATTCTTTATCTTCGCTTATGCTCTCCTGCTCATCAGGGATGATAATCTTGGATGGATCATTGGTCAGGTAAAGGGTTACATTGGATCCTAACCTGAATGATACAGAGTCTGATGCAGGTGGATATTGACTATATATCAAAGCGTTCAGAGAGTCTGAATATGTTTGGGCTACAAAATCCAAAACAAGTCTGTCAATGTTGAGTGAGTGATCATTGATAATCTCCCTTGCTACGGGGTATTTATATCCGATAACATTCGGAACGTATGTTACGGAATTCTCACTCCTGCCTAGAACCAAGTCTACCGGGGTGTCTATTTCAAGCATTGTTCCAGGCTCTATGCTCTCTCCTTTGTAATGCTGGTCGAGAACGTTGTTGGTCGCTATGTCATCTACATAGATAAGTTTGCCGACCTTCAGACCGTAACTTGAAAGTTCTGTTCTTGCCTGACGCAGGGAGAGACCCTCCAGCTGCGGAACACGAACCTTTTTAGGATTGATTGAATTGATGACCAGAAGAACCCTTCTGCCTTTTTTGACATTGCTTCCTGGTGCAGGATTCTGTCTTGTGATCATCCCGCTCTTTGCCCCTCGGATATAGATGGAGTCTGTAACTTCCAGCCTGATGTCAATATCAAGCTCCGATGCAAGTTCATGTGCCTCTCTTACTGTAAGCCCTGAAAGGTCTGGAAGCATGAAAGTCTTGTTATGCCTTGTCTCGGCCTTTAAAAAGATATTGACAAGAACAAAACCGACAATCAGAACTGCCAGTATGAGAGTTATGTTTAATCTGAAAGTCCACGCGAGACTCTTCTTTTTATTTCCTTTCTTTGCCATGTCCGCAAAAATACGAAAAAAAACGGAACTACCACGAAATCGGCTCTTTTCCTTTGGAGAGGAGCCACTCATTGCATTTGGAGAAGTGCCTGCAGCCAAAGAAGGCACCTCTTGCTAATGGTGAGGGGTGGGCTGCCTCTAAAATGAGATGCTTTTCCGGGTCGATAAGTGCCTTTTTGCTTCTGGCGAAATTTCCCCAAAGCATGAATACCACACTGTCAGCCTTTTCTGAGATCTTGCCGATAACGGCATCGGTAAATTGCTGCCACCCGAAATTGCTGTGGGATGCAGCTGCACCGGCTCTGACTGTCAGGATTGCGTTCAGAAGAAAGACTCCCTGTTCAGCCCATCTGGTCAGGTCTCCGCTCTCTGGCGAGACAATACCCAGATCATCGTAAATCTCCTTGTAAATGTTCTTTAGTGACGGAGGCAGAGGAGTGTTGTCCCGGACTGAAAAGCTCAGCCCGTGTGCCTGCCCCGGCTGGTGGTAGGGATCCTGACCGAGGATAACTACTTTTACCTTGTCAAAAGGAGTGGTGTTGAATGCATTGAAAATAAGAGGTCCGGGAGGGTAAATCTTCTTCCCGTCCCGAATCTCCTTATGCACTCTTTCAGAAATCTCCCTGAAATATGGCTTATCAAACTCTTCCTGAAGAACCTTCTTCCAAGATTCCTCTATCCTGACATCCATTATCTGTTATTCAAATATGAAATCCAGAACTTCAGAGATGTTTTCCACATAGTGGAATGAGAGTCCGTCGATGTAGATGTCCTTGATATCCTTGATATCCTTTTCATTCTCTTTCGATAGGACAATGGTCTTGATTCCAGCCCTCTTTGCTGCGAGAATCTTCTCCTTTATACCTCCTACGGGGAGTACTTTTCCTCTGAGGGTCATTTCACCTGTCATTGCAACCGAACTCTTCGGCATTTTGCCGCAAAGTGCCGATGCCATTGAACTTACCATTGTGATACCGGCAGAGGGACCGTCTTTGGGAATTGCTCCCTCAGGCACATGGATATGGATATCCTTTTTCATGATATCCTCTGTGGTAAGACCAATTTGTTCAGGGTGTGCCTTGAGGTACTGGAAAGCAATCATTGCAGACTCTTTCATAACATCTCCAAGATTTCCGGTGGTCGAAAGGTTGCCCTTTCCATCACTCGTACAGCACTCTACGAAGAGGATCTCCCCACCGTGCTCTGTCCAGGCGAGTCCGGTTACCACACCGGGTGCCTCATTGCCCTTCTGTATGTCGTGACTGTTGGTCGGTATTCCGAGAATCTCCTGAAGCGAATCCTGTGAGAGAGTAACACTCTTAACCTCCTGCATCGCTATCTTCTTTGCGGTGTTCCTCGCTATCTTGGCTATCTGCTTGTCAAGTCCCCTGACTCCTGATTCGCTTGTGTAACTGTCTATTATTTTGTTGATGACACTCTTGTTTATCTTGAGCTGGGACTTCTTGAGACCATGTGCTTCAAGCTGTTTGGGGATCAGGTAGCCCTGTGCAATG
Organism: uncultured Alistipes sp.; assembly: GCA_945787505.1. Classification (GTDB taxonomy): domain Bacteria; phylum Bacteroidota; class Bacteroidia; order Bacteroidales; family UBA932; genus Coprenecus. Next base: position 3,900 of record CALZHC010000018.1, on the reverse strand, counting down.
CTAACCTTCTCTTCTGCAAGGTATCCTGATACGGGAATCATCTCCATCCTGTCCCTAAGTGCAGGGTGTATGGTGCTGATATTGTTTGCAGTGGTGATGAACATTACATTTGACAGGTCGTAATCGATGTCGAGGTAGTTATCATGGAATGCATTGTTCTGTTCAGGGTCAAGCACTTCGAGCAATGCGTATGAGGGATCGCCCTTGAAGTCCTGGTTCACCTTATCTATTTCATCGAGCACAATGACAGGATTTGAACTTCCTGCCCTGTTGATACTCTGAATAATACGGCCGGGCATTGCTCCGATATAGGTCTTTCTGTGACCCCTGATTTCAGATTCATCGTGCAATCCGCCCAGTGAGATTCTCTGATATTTTCTACCCAAGGCCCTTGCAATGGATTTTCCCAGCGATGTCTTTCCTACGCCCGGAGGACCGTAAAGACAGATTATCGGGGATTTCATGTCTCCCTTGAGCTTGAGAACTGCAAGGTATTCTATGATCCTGTCTTTTACGCTTTCGAGTCCAAAGTGGTCCTTGTCAAGAACCTTTCTGGCGTGGGCCAGATCAAGATTGTCTTTTGTCCTGTAGTTCCATGGCAATTCAAGCATCAACTGGATATACTGGTACTGGATATTGTAGTCCGGAGAGTTGGGATTGGTGCGCTCCAGTCTTTTTATCTCGTGCTCGAATGCCTCTGCTGCATGCTGGGGCCAATCCTTCTTGGCGGCTCTCTTGCGGAGCTCATCCATGTCGAATGCATCGTCCATACCAAGCTCTTCCTGAATGGTCTTGAGCTGGTTGTTCAGGTAGTATTCCCTCTGCTGTTGGTCCATCTCGCTCTTAACCTTTCTGGAGATATCTTCCTTGAGTTTGAGGATCTCTATCTGTCTGTTGAGGATTTCCAGAAGTTTCATTCCTCGTATCTTGACATTGCCCTCTTCGAGAAGGGTGATCTTTTCCATAGGGTCTTCTATCTCGATACTTGCAGCGATAAAGTTTATCAGAAACTCTTCTCCTTCCAGATTCTTGATAGCGAAGGCGGCCTCCTGTGGCAGGTGTGGAGAGAGTTTGATGATGTGCTGTGCGGCATCCTTAAGTGAGCTTACAAGTGTCTTCATCTCCTTGTCTCCCTTTGCCGGCATGACATCATCCAGATAGCTTACCTTTGCAAAAAGATAGGGGGTTGAGGCTGTCTGTTCGATGGGTCTGATTCTGTGTATGCCTTGAAGTATGGCAGTAATAGTTCCGTCAGGCATTTCAATCAGTTTGACAATGCGTGATAGGGTTCCTATATTATACAAGTCTATAAGAGAAGGATCTTCAACTGCAACATCTCTCTGTGCTATAGCGCCAAGTATCTTACCGGATTCATATACATCTTTTACCAATTTGATCGATTTCTTCCTTCCGACCACAATCGGGGTGATGGTCGAGGGGAATATCACCGCGTTTCTAAGTGTGAGGATGGGCAGAACCTCGGGCATTTCTGTCTCTTCAAGTTTCTGCGAAGCATCTATGTTCACTACAGGCAGAATACTGACTTCACCAATTCCTTGTGAAAGGATATCGTCTACTCTACGTTTCATTTTCTAATCTGTCTTAATGTTATACTGACAATAATGTCGCCAACTATGACAATATGTCACAATCGCAATTATCCAATGCCATTATGATGGCAACTCCCTAATATGTCAATCATTGTGCCAAAATAATATCTACAATTTTTTGTAAATTAAAAAAATAAGAATATTTTTGCAGTCCAATTTGAATGACTTGAGAATAAACCATATAATTACAATATAAGATGACTAAAGCTGATATCGTAAACGAAGTCGCTAAGACTACCGGTCTCGAAAAGCAGAATGTACAGAGAGTCGTTGAGGCTTTCATGGAGTCTGTCAAAGATTCTATCGCCAAGAACGAAAGCGTATATCTGAGAGGTTTTGGTAGCTTTACCGCAAAGGTGCGTGCTCAGAAAACAGCTCGCAACATTTCTAAAAAGGAAACCATAATTATCCCGGCTCACAGCATTCCCGCATTCAAGCCTTCGAAGACTTTCCTTAATCTTGTAAAAAATAGTGTAACCAAATAATACTTAATAATATGCCTAGCGGAAAGAAAAGAAAGAGACATAAGATGGCGACTCACAAACGTAAAAAACGTTTGCGTAAGAACAGACATAAAAAGAGATAAGCCATTAATATGCTAATCTGAATCTAAAGCGGTATATTAATAATCGCTTTAGATTTTTTTTTGGAACAATGGAAAAGGATCTGATCATAGATGTAAATGAAAGAGAAACGGTAATTGCCCTTCTTGAAGACCATCGTCTGGTGGAGCTGAACAAGGAGATCAATACTGAAAGGGGATTCTGCCTCCGGGATGTATATCTCGGCAAGGTAAAGAAGCTTATCCCTACTCTCAATGCAGCTTTTGTCGATATAGGTGACAAGAAAGATGCTTTCGTTCACTATCTGGATCTGGGTCTGTACTTTCAGGCTTTCGACGAATTTGTTCGGAACATTAACCCCAACAGGGATTTCAGAACATTTTTCTCCTCTATTGATGCTTCCCACATTCTCGAAAAAGAGGGGAAAATCGAAAATGTCCTGAAGCCGGGACAGCCTATTGTAGTACAGATTGTGAAGGAACCTATCTCTACCAAGGGATCCAGACTGACCAGTGAGATTTCAATTGCCGGCAGGAATATTGTCCTGTTGCCTTTCGGAGACAAGATAAGCGTTTCGCAAAAAATCAGTTCGAAGGAGGAGAAGAAGAGGCTTGAGCGTCTGATGTACAGTATTCTTCCTCCTAACTACGGTGTTATCATCAGAACAGCAGCTGAAGGCAAGAATGCAGCCATTCTGGATGCTGAACTCAAGATGCTTGTCAAGAAGTGGGAGGATTCTTGGGAAACAATGGCCCAGCAAAAATTCCCCAAGCTTCTCTTCTCCGAAAACAGCAAAACCACGACTGTCCTGAGGGACTTGTTGAATGACTCCTTTACCAATATATATGTCAACGATGAAGAGACATATCATGAAGTGAAGGATTATACTGCGACAATTCTGCCAGATCACGAAAAAATCGTGAAGCTGTATAAGGGTAATGAACCGATTCTCGACCATTTTGATGTAACCAAACAGATAAAGTCTGCATTTGGTAAGGTAGTACCTATAAAACAGGGAGCATATCTGGTAATTGAACATACAGAGGCGCTCCATGTGATTGATGTTAACAGTGGTACAAGAGTAAAAACTGGAAAAGACCAGGAACAAAATGCTTTTGATGTGAACTGCCATGCTGCCCAAGAGATAGCAAGACAGTTAAAACTAAGAGATATGGGAGGTATTATCATAGTCGATTTTATCGATATGGACCTTCCGGAGAACAGAACCGCGCTTCTTAAGAAGATGCAGGAGTTAATGTCGACTGAAAGGGCCAAGCACAATATTCTTCCTTTAACGAAGTTCGGACTTATGCAGATTACCCGTCAGAGGGTAAGACCTGCAACAGAGATAGAGACTATGGAGACCTGTCCCACATGTCATGGTACCGGCAAGATTTCATCCAGCATACTGATAGATGAAACCATAGAAAGAGAGCTGGCCTATTATGTAAAGGAGAAAAACATTAAGGAGCTCAAGTTGACTGTCAATCCTATTGTTGAAGCTTACTTGACCAAAGGGGTCTTCTCTTCAATAATAAGGAAGTGGAAAAAGAAATATAAAGTCTCCATTGAGACCGTTATATCTACGGAAATGGCAATTTTAGATTTCAGCTGGACAACGCTTTCCGGAGAGAAACTATCTTAAAATAAGCAACTTGACTTTTTTAGCGCAAAATTTTTTCAAAAAAGTTGCAAAAAAAATTTGGAGATACGGAAAAAAGCGCTAC
>CALZHC010000017.1 GCA_945787505.1 uncultured Alistipes sp. | reverse complement strand
TCAAGATTGGCGTAAGTTTCTCTACTGCCAACAGACGAATCGAGGAGTGGAAAGTTTCATTCTGAAAGTCCGGAAAGGAGAACCTGCACATTGGTGAAATATGTGCATTGAAATGAGGGAACATAGATATCATGGAGGCCAACGATGTAAAATAAGATACTTATAGGTTTTGGAAAAGCTTCATAGCTATTGCTGCGCAGGCTTGTGCATCTGCAAGCGCATGATGGTGATTAACCAGGTCATAACCGCAGGCAGCTGCAACGGTGTGGAGCTGATGGTTAGGAAGGCATCTTCCGAAGAGGAAGACCCTCTATAAGCGGGACAATCTTTTCCCATACTTCTGGGAACACAGGTGCCTTTTCTGTATCCTTAGGACCCAGGCCGTGGACTCTTTGGCAGAACCATTTGTAGTAGTGGGGCTCAGGGCGGATAAGGCTGTAGAAGGAGTCTGTGATTTCTGCGAACTCTTTCAAAACAGAAAGGCAAAAAAGAAAGGTGACCAAGCTTTTATGCTAAAGTCACCTTTTTCAGTGGGAGCAGAGGGAGTCGAACCCCCGACCCTCTGCTTGTAAGGCAGATGCTCTAAACCAACTGAGCTATGCTCCCTTTTCGATTGCGGATGCAAAGATAGCGCATTTTTCTATTTCTCCAAAAAAAATTTGAACTTTTTGTCTATTTTTGTATTCTGTTATGATAATCTTCAAAAGTATATCTGTTAAAGAGAGAGAGTTGATTCAGAGTTTTACTCTGAATAACAGATTATGTAGCTGTGATTACTCTTTTGCCAATATTTTCAGCTGGAGTTTCCGTTTTGGTACCCAGTATGCTATTGTTGATGGATTTCTCGTACTGAGGTTCTATTACGGAGACTGTCCTGCTTATATGATTCCGGTTCCAGGTCCTCAGTTCGGCTCACGCACTATTGGTCTGCAGTGTCTGTGCACCGGTGCAGATACACTCCCCGGTGACGATGAAACAGAGGTGGAGAGGGCCTTGGTAGAGGTAATAAGGAAGCTGATTCACCAAAGTGCATCTATCGGATGCCCATTCCGGATGTTAGGTCTTACGCAGAGGATTAAAGGGCTTATGGAAATGGAATTCCCGGACATGTTCGTCTATGATGTCAATAGGGATAGTGCAGATTATATTTACAACAGAATTACACTCGAGACTCTTGCCGGAAAGAAGCTGCAAAGTAAAAGAAATCATATAAATAAGTTCAAGGCCCTTTATCCTGATTACCGGTATTGCGAGATAGGAGGAGAGATTGTCGGAAAGTGCATTGAAACCATCAGAAGATGGAAGATGATTTCAAAAGGGGATTCCGGTTATGACGAATCCCTGGCTATGGAGATGCGTTCAATGATGGCGGTTTTCGAAAACTGGGATAATTTGGGAATGATAGGCGGAGCTATTTTCGTTGGAGAAACGATGGTCGCATTTTCGTACGGGGCGCCTATAAGCGCTGACACATTTGATGTCTGTGTCGAGAAGGCAGACATCTCTTATGATGGAGCTTTTACTATTATCAATCAAGAGTTTGTCAAGCATCTGCCGCAGCAGTTCATCTATATTAACAGGGAGGAAGATTTAGGTATTGCCGGGCTTCGGAAGGCCAAGCTTTCTTATATGCCTCTTGCGGTTCTTGATAAGATTTCTATAGTGGAGAAGAATCCAGTTAGAAACTCTATGGATATGGAGGTTGTCAAAGGGGAGGTTATGGATCTCTGGAGAAGAGTATTCGCTGATCCTGAAAAGTTTATGAATCTATACTTTACCGAAGTATATAAGGATGAATATAACTATTTCTGTCATCTGGACGGAAAGGTGGTCTCTGCATTGCAGATGTTGCCTTTTGACGTCAATTATCACGGTCTGATGACTAAGTCTGCGTACGTAAGCGGTGTAGCCACTTTGCCTGAATACCGTGGACGTGGAATTGCCGGTACTCTTATGCGTAAGGCCCATTACTCGCTTTTCTGTCAAGGGAGAGTTTTTGCTCAGTTGATTCCTGCTGATGAAGGGCTTTTCAAATGGTATGAAGGGAAGGGTTACAGTTCTGTGGCACGTTGTGTTCCCCCGGCTGCCGATCCAAGGGTGACAGATTTCCAAAGGTATGATGCTCTTCAGAAGGAAAGAGAGTGTACAGTCTTGATGGACGACCATTGGTATGATGTGGTCAGAAAGGATTTTGATTTGGCAGGGGAGCAGGCTCATCTCCCAGATCGTGAAAGACCGGCGATGGTTCGCATTATCAACGCAGGTAAGGCTCTTGAAATCTATTCAAAAGCCAATCCGGAGCATCGGGAGTGCTTTAAGGTTTATGGTGATGAGGATATTCATCATAATAATGCGTGGTTCTTCATTGGTGCAGGAGAGGCAAGACGTTCTGATGAACCGGTTTCTCAAGCACTCTCCCTATCCATCACCGAACTGGCTTGTATGATTTTCAGTTCATCACAGTTGACTATGTCGCTGATGCTGGACGAGTGATCTTTCATAATGACCGCTCTATTCCAAACCGAGTTTACGTCTGTGCTCTACCCCCCCCAGTGTGCATCCGCTATATCGTTCCCTCATATTGTACAGTAGTGAATCCAAGGAAGGGAAGCGCCATAATTTTATTGTGTGGTCTGCACATTCAGATAACCACTGCTTGGTTCTATAAGATAGTTTCATGAAAGTAAGGTTAATTCTGAAGACAAAGACAATAAACTTTGCGGTAAGTGTCTCCTAAAAACAAAGGGGTTACTATCGGTCTTTCGACTTTTAGTCACCCCCCCCCATGTTCCTCTTAGGCCGGTATTATTAACTAATTAGTGGATAGCAGGCTGATGCCTTCCTTGATTATCCCACTCTACTGATTCCAAAATCTCTATCGGTTCAAAGTAGTCTCCGACAATCCCCATCTTTGCTAGTGTGACTTTGTAATAGTCTCCTTCATTGATTTTTACTGATGAGTCGTCAATCTCTGAAAGAAATGCTTTCCACTCGTTTATTGCCTGTGTCTCGCTGTCATACCTGATATTCATGCGTTTGCTGAATGCTTTATCTATCTGAGACACGTCAGAGTTGTGGTTGAAAGAGGAGATCTTCATACTATTGTTAAAAGAATAGTAAGTGAATTCACTACCTTTACTTGAACAAGATGAGATAGTGATCATGCAGAACAATGCTGCGGTAAAAATTGATAAAAACTTTTTCATGCTAACTTGCTTTTATTCGGTACAAAAATAAAAAAAATTTTGATTGATATGATAATAATAAAATAAAAGAGACCGGACTCATTAGAGTCGGTCTCCTTCAGTCTTATCATCAGAATACTCTGAGATTATTCAGCATCTGCTACTACTGTGATTTTTACTTCAGCCTTGATGTCTTTGTAACATCTGATAGTTGCTGTGTATTCACCGGTTTCCTTGATGTTATCAAAACCGTTGATAGAGATGTTTCTGCGGTCAACTTCAATACCGTTAGCTACGATAGCTTCTGCAATCTGAATGTTGTTAACAGAACCGAAGATCTTTCCGTTGTTTCCAACTTTTGCTGAGATTGTGAGTACAAGTTCGTTCAGTTTTGCAGCGAGTTCTTCAGCATCAGCGCGGAACTTGGCTTCCTTGTGTGCTCTCTGTCTGAGGTTCTCTGCGAGAACTTTCTTTGCAGATTCAGTGGCGAGGATAGCCATTCCCTGAGGAATGAGGTAGTTTACTGCGTATCCGTTCTTAACCTTTACGATTTCGTCTCTGTGGCCGAGGTTGGCAACGTCTTGTTTCAATATAATTTCCATACTCTTTCCTCCTTATTTCAATAAGTCTGTTACATAGGGAAGCAAAGCAAGATGTCTTGCACGTTTAACAGCCTGAGCTACCTTTCTCTGGAATTTGAGTGATGTTCCGGTGAGACGACGGGGAAGAATCTTACCCTGTTCGTTGAGGAAGCGTTTCAGGAATTCTGCATCCTTATAGTCTACATATTTGATATGCGCTTTTTTGAAGCGACAATATTTTTTCTTCTTTACCTCTACTGTAGGAGGGTTAAGATAACGGATTTCATTATTTACAGCCATAGTTTATTCCTCCTTTTTTTCTTCTTTTTTATTGTTACGTCTGCGTTCTGAGTATGCGATGGAGTTCTTATCCATGGCAAAAGTAAGGAATCTGATGATTCTTTCGTCACGACGATACTGAGTTTCAAGTTTGGCAATAAACTGAGAATCAGCTTTGAATTCAAACAAATGATAGAATCCTGTGGTCTTTTTCTGGATAGGGTATGCGAGTTTTCTCAGTCCCCAATCCTCTTCGTTCACGATTTCACCACCTTCTGAGAGGATGAATTCGCGATACTTTACTACCGCTTCCTTTATCTGTTCGTCAGATAAAACGGGAGTTGCAATGAAAACGGTTTCGTACTGCTTTAACATATTAATTATTATTTAGTTATTTAAATAGCCCTTCCGGAATTCTCCGAAAGGGCTGCAAATATATGGATAATTGTTTAAATTACAAAATGTTCTTCAACACTTCAACGATAAAATTCCAGAATTTTTCAACAGAAGGAATGTTGAGTCTTTCGTCAGGAGAGTGGGGAGACATAAGGGTAGGGCCACATGAAATCATATCCCAATCGGGATAGTTGGTTCCGAGGATGCCGCACTCGAGACCGGCATGGATGGCTTTGACTTCCGGAGTGTTTCCAAAAAGGTTCTTGTATGTCTCTTTCATGATGTTGAGAATTTCAGAGTTCATATTGGGTTTCCAACCAGAGTATCCGCCTGTGAATACAACAGATGCACCTGCAAGTTCAAATACAGACCTGATGGATTCCTCAAGTGCGAATTTGGCTGAATCTGTAGAACCACGCATGAGGGTAATAACCTTTATTGTACAGCAATCTGTCTGAACGATTGCAAGGTTGTTAGAGGTTTCCACGAGGTCTTCCATTGCAAGGCTCATTCTGTCAACATTGCAAGGGCATGCGCTAATAGCTCTCAGTGCAGCAAGTGCAACATATGTAGGTATTACTTTCTTTGCAGAATCGACCTCTTCGAAGAAGATTTCGATGTTGGGTTCAACGGGAGAATACTCATCAATTACAGCATCCTTGATTGCATTGATATGTTTGCCGGCAAGCTCAAGTGCGCTCTTTGCGATGGATATTTCTGCAACAGCCTCTCTAGGTATGGCGTTACGCATGTTTCCTCCGTTGAAGCTGACAAGCAGTGCTCCATTATCCCTGACAAGAGGAAGGATAATTCTGGTCATTATTTTATTGGAGTTGCCTCTTCCCTGATTAATCTCCATGCCTGAGTGACCTCCGCGGAGCCCTTTGACGGTGATTTTTATGGTAATATTATCTGCAGGAGCTTCCTGTTGGCAATAGTTGAATGTCGCTTCCGTGTCGAGACCGCCGGCACATCCGACGTATAGTTCGCCTTCGGTTTCGGAGTCAATGTTGATGAGGATTTTACCATTGAGCATTCCACCCTTAAGTGCGTTCGCACCGGTCATTCCGGTCTCTTCGTCTATTGTGAAGAGAGCTTCGATGGGACCGTGTACGAGATCTTTGGATTCGAGGACAGCCATGGCTACGGCACATCCTATTCCGTTGTCCGCACCAAGTGTAGTGCCCTTTGCCTTTACCCAGTCTCCGTCAATGTATGTCTCGATGGGGTCGTTTTCCCAGTCGTGGACGGTGTCGTTGTTATTTTGGGGAACCATATCGAGGTGGCCCTGAAGGATTACACCTTTTCTGTTCTCCATGCCTGGAGTTGCCGGCTTTCTGATTATTATATTTCCAACTTCATCCTTTATGGTTTCAAGACCGAGTGAACGGCCGAAGTTTTCCATATATTCGACTACTTTGGATTCTTTTTTTGAAGGACGTGGAATCTGTGTGAGTGCATAGAAGTGTTTCCATACACGTTCAGGATTTAGATTTGCGATTGTCATAGTACTTAACTTATTGATTATATTGAATTTATTGTATCAATGAAATAGGAAAGGTTACTATCTTGCCTTTTTGGTATATGGGAATCCTGGTCTGGACAAGAGTGTTATCACCGTCAAAGAGTCTTACTGCACATATCGCCGGGATACGGTAGTTCAGTTCCCTAACCTCCTTGGAATATTTGGTAGATGATGAATCGTACCTCAGATCGGTATCCGGAATTGATTCAGGCCTTATTTCTATAACAATGGGGCGGCCTTCTAATTCAGATGCAGGCAACAGACCCTTTTCGTCACTCATACGTAGCGCGATAGAGATCTCTTCCTGGCTGCCCTCTTCCGGTATAATATCAAACGTATATGATACGCTATAGAGCTCTGTCTCTCCTGTAAAGAGTGTGATGAGAGCGTTCTCAGTGCGTGTAATCTCCTCTATTGCAGCCCTTAGGGCATCTCCACCAAATGTTGCGTCTGTGTCACCGGTAATAATCTCCATCCTTTTTTTTCGCAGGGTGAAAATCATATTCGCAGTTTCAGATGCTTTCTTTTCAAGTGATTTCTCAACTACCTGACTCTGTACCATTGCCACTTTGTCGGTTGTCCCGTCATTAGATCTGATGTTTTTGTACAGAATGGTCTCGGTAGTTGTCATGTTGTAGACTATCTCATCTGACAGATTATTCTGTGAGGAGGGGAATCTCCAGGTATTGCTTGCCGAAGATGGGTTCTCCTGAAGCATGATGAGTCCCTGTGAGGTAAACTGCATAAATGTCGGAAGTTCTGTCTTTCTGTTGAGCTTTACGATATAGCCTCTATAGTAGTCCGCTTCGATAGTAGGGGTTAGGCGGACTTGAGAAAGGATGAATCTTTTTGAGGGACTTTTGCTCACATCGACCCCAAGATATTTTTTGGCGTATGCTGCATAGATTCCGGGAGTGTACTCTTCACATATGGCTTCTGCTTCCACCCTTATGGTAGTGGAGGGGAGAGTATAGAATAGTGTGGTTTTGTCATCTGCCACTGATGCACCGGCAGAAAATACCGACAGAGACAATATCAATGCACCTATTGCGTAAAGTGTTTTTTGTTTCATTGTTATCTGTTTAAAATCAATATTATACATTAATAATCCTTATTGGGATAGCGCTTCCATTTCCTATGGCTCCATAGCCATGTCGAGGGGTTCTGCTCTATATCCTTTTGAAGCATCTGTGCGAACATGCGTGTCACTTCACCCTTTTCCGTTCTGGATGCATCTTCTGTAATAAGCTTGAACTTGGCTATGTTTCCGGAACGTCCGTTACGTACAATACCACAATAAAGCACTGGAAGCGATAGCTTTCTTGCAATTGACTCCGGACCCTCTATCATATATGTCGGCTGATGCAAAAAATCTACCATTATGGGACTTGTTCCCTTATCCGGACTCTGATCGCATAGCAGAAAATAGAGATTTCCTCCGTTCTTTTCTGTAAGTATCTTCCTGACAATGGATTTCATTTCTACTACGGAACATGCTTGATGTCGGTTCCTAATTGATGAGATCAGCATGTCTGCAACTTTGCTTTCCGGCCTTTTGTAGACAAAAACAAGATTCCTGTTCTCCATCTCCAAATTGAAATTCTTTCTCAGATTCGGAAGACCGGTAAAGAGTTCCCAATTTCCTATATGACCCAGCATGACTATGGCATTCTTCCCACTTGTAAGAATCTTGTTGACCTCCTCTGAACCCTCCACACCTACAAGTCTGCCAATCTGTTCGTCGGATGCGGTGTAACTCCATAGAGTCTCTGCCACCATGTCGCATAGATATTGGTAGAATTCATCTGCAATCTTAGAGACCTCCCATGTATATTTGTCTGGAAATGCTCTCGAAATATTGGTTATTACAGTAGAGTATCTGTATTTGACCAGTTTTCCCAATACAAAAGAGAAGACCCGCGCAAAACAATAATGTACTCTGAGCGGGAGAAGTGAAAAGCACCACAGCAGTGATGAGACTATGTAGTATAACAATCGAGCCATATTTTTACAAATGTAGTAATTTTCATTTGAAAAATATGGCTCTTGATGTGAAAATAAACGATAATTCTATCTGAATGTCTGACAGCTGAGGATGAATTTTTCAATCATCTCTTTCTTTTTGTTTTCGCTGTCGTATACACAGTAAACTGATACCATGGGATCAATAGAACCATTTACCATGAATTTGGCAAAAAGTTTGGATTCTCTGGTTCCGGCCGGTGAGAATGTGAATGCGAGGTCGATTTCGTCATCATTGAGAAGTTCTTCCATTTCGGCATCCTCTTTCTCGATTATTACGATATTTGCCGAGGGGTTGCCTTTGCTGTAGAATTCAACCAACTGAGGAAGAATCTTCTGGGCAATCAGCCCTGGTGCGGCAATTTTCAGATTTTTGCGTTTTTCAGTAAGTGTAGGAACGAGTTCTCTGTATGCAGCGGCATACAGGTGGAGTATCTTTTCAGCATAGTCGAAAAGAATCTTGCCTTTAGGGGTCAGGATTACCTCCCCTCTCTTTCTGATGAAGAGAAGATCGTGGATATCATTTTCAATTTCAGCTATATGGCTGCTTACAGCAGGCTGGGTAATCCCCAGTTCTTTAGCTGCACGAGTGAAATTGCCCTTGATAGCGCAAGTGTAAAAAACTTTTAATCTGAAATCGTTAAGCATTTTGAAAAAGGTTTAAGGTTTTGTGATAAATATGAAATATTATTGTTAACGTATTAAGAATGAATCCCTATAGGCGAAGCGTTTGGATGCGGGAATCGAGAAGTACCATTTCAGGATACCGTTTAATGAAACATCTTTACTTGTATATGGAATATCCTCTTTAGTAGCTACGACAAATATATTGCAGCTTTCGAATGGTGCATCCGGATTCTCTTTTTCAAGTGTGTAATATGCATTCATCGGAAAAGGGTGCTCTACTTCCTTTTCAAATTTCTTCTTCTTTTCATAATCGTTGGGGTAGATGCAGCTTCCGTTGTCGTTGCTGAACCAAAATATATGCAGGTAAGCATCTTTGCCATATATTGTAACGTTGAAGGAGGCCTTTTCTCCTTCGTTATAGACTTTCTGAAGGCCATCCATGGAGACAACAAAAGTTCTGTCCGGTTCCTCGCCCTTGTGAATAACAGCTTTGGGAATGGTCGCTACTATATACTTCTTTCCGTACATCTCTCTCTCCCCGTAGACAGGATCTTCAGTGAGTTGGACCATGCCGTTGAGTTCTACAGAGGTCATCTGAGTAAGAACCTGATTGAAGGAGGTTCCGTCATCTTCTTTCATCAAGTCTGTCACACTCCATATTTTCTCGGGGATGTCTGCCTTTCTGAGAGCCTTGATTTTGGCGTCTTCCAGAGCCTTTTGTTCCAACTGTTCCAGGGTAAGATGTCTTGAAAATTCGCAAAACCCCTCTATATCAGCTACTTCTATCTTTTGCGCTTTTACGGTGACAGGGAATGACAATAGAAGCGTCAAGCAGAGTATCGGGTATAAGGCTTTCATTATATTTAGCAGAGTTAGTTTTAATTCTGCAAAAATAACAAAAACAAAATAATTACACAAAATTTATTACTGTGCAATGAAGCTATAAACAATTTCTCCCGTCTGTTGTTTAGATGCTGATAATGAGGTATTGAACCTTGAGCGACCTGCGGCTTTCAGAGCCTCTTCCCTAAGGCATGTATTATCAGACGATAAAGATTCATTTATTCTCGTTCCTACCACATAACCTTTTTGATTGACGAGAATAATTACGTAAACTTCTCCGCTTTCCTGACATTTATAGGCAGGAACAGGCAGGGAGAGGGGTTTCCTGCCATCAAGTGTCCAAGACAGGACAGATGGACCGGTGTATTTATTCCCTGCTAAATCTTTCTCTTTTTTGGTGTAGGATACCACCTTGTCACCATTATCCTGCTCCTGTGCGCTTTTCCTTGTTCTGTCAAGTTTTTTCTGAAGTTCTTTCGCATCTTCATAGAGCTGCCTGGCATCGGTGTTCCTGTCATCCTTCAGATCTGCGGAGCTCCGTTCAGTAGCAACATTCCTTACCTGCGACGATACCGGCTCATTTGCCTGCATTGCAAGCAGCTTGTCCAGCTCTTTGGCTACTTCTTCCTTTATCTGCTGCTTCTTGACCAGTCTCTCCCTCTCCTCTTCTCTTGAGAAGTCTATGACAAAACTGTTGTCAGGAACCACTTGTCTTGCAATCGAGTAGCTCAGCAATACAATAATAATGACAAGGTGGACAATAATCGTGAGATAGAGTCCAGCCTTGTCATCCTTATTTATCTTGTTACGTAACTTCAATGAATTGCCTTTTCTATGGTTGCAATCAGCATATCAATTCCGACTTTGTTATGTCCTCCCTGGGGAAGAATAAGGTCGGCGTACCTTTTGGTAGGCTCAATGAACTGTAGGTGCATCGGCTTGATTGTCTCTTGATATTTTCTCATGACATCGGAAACACTCTTGCCTCGCTCCATAATGTCCCTTGAAATTACTCTTAGAAGCCTGTCGTCTGCATCGGCATCTACATATACCAGTATATCCATCAGCCTTCTGAGTTCATGGTTGGTGAAAATCAGAATTCCTTCCACTATAATAATAGGTGCGGGATGTACTGTGACAGTCTCTTTGGATCTGGTACATGTGATGTATGAGTATGTAGGCTGTTCGACTGAGTGGCCGTGACGCAGTGCGTTAAGGTGCTCTATCAGGAGTTTGAAATCAATGGCATCAGGATGGTCGAAATTCAGTTTCCGCCTCTCTTCCATAGGAAGGTCGCTGTTGTCTCTATAATAGGAGTCTTGAGGTATTACGACCACTTCATTTTTGCTGAAGTAGTTGCATATCTGATTTACTACTGTTGTCTTGCCGGATCCTGTTCCGCCTGCTATACCGATTATCAACATAATATATGCGCTGTTTTAAAATTCTGCAGACTTGGGCGTTCTGGGGAAGGGAATAACATCGCGTATATTGCTCATACCTGTAACGAAGAGCAGAAGCCTTTCAAAACCCAGACCGAATCCACTGTGGGGAGCGGTACCGAATCTTCTGGTATCGATATACCACTGAAGATTGGTGGTGTCCATGTGAAGTTCATTAATTCTGTTCATCAGCTTTTCGTATGACGCTTCTCTTTCAGAACCTCCTATGATCTCTCCAATTTTAGGGAAGAGTACATCCATTCCGCGTACTGTCTTGCCGTCATCATTCTGTTTCATGTAGAATGCTTTGATATCCTTGGGATAGTCAGTCAAGATTACAGGACGGCGGAAGTGCTTTTCAACCAGATATCTTTCGTGTTCGCTCTGCAGGTCTACTCCCCAATAAACAGGATATTCGAACTTTTCACCTGATTCTTGAAGAATTTTAATACCTTCAGTATAGGTGAGTCTTTTGAATTCTGTTTCTGTCACACCTTTTAGACGTTCTATAAGTTCCTTGTCGAACATGTCGTTGAGGAACTTGAGGTCATCTGCGCAGTTGTCAAGTGCATATTTTACGAGGTATTTGATGAACTCTTCTGCGAGCTCCATGTTATCCTCTATTTCGTAAAATGCCATTTCAGGTTCTACCATCCAGAACTCTGCCAGGTGACGAGGGGTGTTAGAATTTTCAGCCCTGAAGGTAGGTCCGAAGGTGTAGATGTTTCCAAGTGACATGGCGCCGAGTTCTCCTTCAAGCTGTCCGCTCACTGTGAGGGAAGTCCTTTTGCCGAAGAAGTCTGCAGAGTAGTCAACCTCTCCATTCTCTGTTTTGGGAACATTCTGGAGGTCCAGTGTGGTTACCTGGAACATAGCACCGGCTCCTTCAGCATCAGAGGCTGTGATAAGGGGTGTGTGAAGGTAACAGAATCCCTTGTCATTAAAAAATTTGTGAATGGCAAATGCCATGGCGTGCCTGATTCTCAAGACTGCTCCGAAGGTGTTGGTTCTGGGACGCAGGTGGGCGATTTCCCTGAGGAATTCCATCGAATGTCCTTTCTTCTGAAGGGGATATTTCTCAGGATCTGCCGTACCGTAGACTTCGATCTCTTTTGCTGATATTTCAACCTTCTGACCGCTGCCGAGTGACTCAACAAGATCTCCTGTTACTTTGATGCAGGCTCCGGTAGTGATACTCTTCATCATCTCTTCATCGAAATTCTTGAGTTCACATACGACCTGGATATTGTTGATAGTTGAGCCGTCATTAAGAGCAATGAAGGCTATGTTCTTGTTTCCTCTTTTAGTCCTTACCCAGCCTTTGGCAAGTACTTCAGAACCTGGAACTTTTTTGAGAAGTTCCGAAACTCTCTCTCTTTTGAGTGTCATATCTATTTTAAATAATTGTTCTATAATGTAATCCCCATTGCTTCACAAATCTTTTTGGGGATATCGGTATTATCCATCCTTCCCCTGAAGAGTTCACTGTTGACTCCTACTGCAAAAATCGGGACATTTGCAGCAGAATGGGAAGTAGTAGTCCATCCTATGTGTGCATCGCTGTCTGATGCCGGGTCTTTAGTCCACTTGTCAAAGAAAATCTGGTAACCGCTCTCAGATGCGAGTGATAGTCCTCCCGTTTCGTGGTCTGCTGTAATCACTATAAGTGTTTCGTCAGGATGCTCGTTATAGAAACCTAAAGCCACATCAACTGCCTCTGCCAGAGACAAGACTTCAGCTGCAACCTCCATTCCTCGGTTACCGTGCGAGAACCAGTCTATCATGCCGCTTTCAGACATTAGGAAGAAACCTGTTCCATTTTCAGTGTAAAGGAATTCTATTGCACTGGAAATCAGGTCTTTCTGCTGCATATCTTTTTTGGTTGCCCTAAGTGCAGGAGTGAAAGAGTTAACATTTATATCTTTTTGTACCATCAGAAGTTTTTCAGGTCTGTTTTCCATAATCTGATGGTATTCGTCTAATCCGAATGCTATGGTGTAGCCACTTTTTTCTATATCCTTGTAGATAGATTTTTTGTAGTTGTGCTTTCCCTTGTAATCGATTATACCGCCACCTGCAAAGAACTCGAAGTTGCTGGTGCAGATCTCGGATGCAATCTGATAGTAGTTTTCTCTATTTATATTGTGTGAATAGAAAGCGGCCGGTGTAGCGTGGTTAAGTCCAACTGTAGTGGTGATTCCTACTCTGAATCCGTTCTCTGAAGCTGCAGTAGCCACACTCTTTAATATGGTAGTAGAATCGGAAGCTATCGCGAGCATTCCGTTATTGGTCTTTTCTCCGGTAGCAAGGGCTGTTCCCCCTGCAGCCGAATCTGTAATGAGGTTGGATGCTGAGAAAGATGACGCAAAGCCGATTGACTCAAATGCGGAGAAATTCAAAGGAAATGAGCCCCAAGCCCCTTGATTGTAAGCACTCCAGTATTCACCCAATGTTACATGGTTTATGCCCATTCCATCGCCTATGAAATAGAAAACATATTTCGCCTTTCCTCCTTCAGCGCGAAGAAACAGAGGTAACGCAAGTATGAGAATGAGTAAAAATAATCTTCTTTTAGTCATTTTGATTTTAGGTTTTCAATGTTTTTTGATTAGTAAAAAATGGGTGCCCCACTTTGATGAGCCACCCATTTTTCATTGTCAAGTATAAGATTAGTAGACAGTTGCTACTTTCTTTCTTGCAGCGTACATAATCTTCAGAGCAGAACAACGACGGAGTTCCTGTTTTACGTCTGTTACAAGACCCATTCGTGTGCTTTCATCAATCTTCAGTGACACTGACATCATCTCGCGGTCCACTTCACTGAGAGCTTCACGTTCCGCTGCGATGAAGTGGCGGATGTCGTCAGTGGTTTTGAACGAATCGTTCAACTGAATTCTTGAGTCTGTACCGAACTGACTCTGATATTGCTGTAAGGGGCTTCCGATATAGATGTAGCAGGAAAGGTCCTTTCTTTCGAGTTTAGTCACCTCAGTGGCTTCAGGGAGTTTTACATTTACCATACGGTCTGTCTGACGCATGCTGGTAGATACCATGAAGAACATGAGAATCATAAAGACGATATCGGGGAGTGACGCGGTACTGATACCGGGTGTATCCTTTCCACCTTTTTTAAGAAATTTTGCCATAGTAATTTACTCCTTCAATTATTTCTTTGATACATCTTTAGGTTCAGCCTCTGAGAAACGGTTAGGTATGGCCTTTCTGACAATTTCTTGTTGCTCTTCTTTGAGGTCGTTGTAGACCTTGCCGAAGTTCTGTTTAGAGAAATCATCTCTCACGATGTTAATCGCGCGCACAATGACATTCTGTATTTCGATATACTTATCGTATGTACTTGAACGGTCATTTTGCAATGAGATGACACCTTCAGAAACAGGGTATTCACCGAAGCCCGGAATGTTTTCGATCTTCTTTGAGGGAAGTTTTTCATTATCTGTCGGGTTGGTGAGGAATTCTACGACGATTTCTTCGAGCTGAGCATCAGAAAGAATCACCTTACCGCCCGCCATAACACCATTCTTGGAGTTGATCTTGACGTCCAGAATGTTACGACGGTTCACTTTCAAGTCTTCAACCTGTGCATTCTTGTCAGGCATAGGAGGAAGACGCCTTGAAAGTCCTGTTTCAGGGTCCATTGTGCTCACCATCAAGAAGAATATCAACATCAAGAAGGAGATATCAGCCATTGAACCACCGTTTATTTCAGGTGTTTTTTTAGATGCCATAATTAACTGTTAGTGCTGAAAAAGTTTCTTAATACTTCCCCAAATCAAAGCTACAACTGCACCTCCCATGAGGATGTAGGTGAGGATAAGGAGAGTGTCTGTTAATTTCAACTCACCAGCAGTAGGTGGAGTTGATGTGTTGACTGCAACGGGATCTCCGCTTGCCAGGAAGAAGGAAGCTCCTACCAACACGACTGCAATTACAAGAAGCAGACAGGTTCTGATAAGGGCCTTGCGGTTTCCTGCCAGATTGACGATGGAGAGAATCACTACCAACGCGATTGAAGCAAAGAGAAGAACATATGCCCATCCCAAGAGACCATCAATCATATTGGTCGTTCCCATCGCTTCTGCCATGTTGCTCAATCTGAACAAACCGGTGTTGTTCTGAACATAGAACACAACGATTGCCACTGCTGACAGAGCAAGCAGAATGTACATTAATACTTTAAGGAATTTAGACATATTATGAAAGTCTTGGGTTGTTATTTATTCTGGAATTTAACCAACATATCTACGAGTGAGATAGAAGCGTCTTCCATGCTCAATACGATAGAGTCAACTTTAGCTGCGAGGTAGTTATAGAAAATCTGAAGGATAATAGCTGCGATAAGACCGCCGACGGTAGTAATCAAAGCGACTTTCATACCACCTGCTACGAGGGTCGGAGAGATATCACCTGCTACCTGGATTTCGCTAAATGCCTGGATCATACCGATAACGGTTCCCATGAATCCCAACATAGGTGCGATCGCGATGAAGAGGGTAATCCAAGAAAGACCGCTTTCAAGACGACCCATCTGAACTGAACCATAAGAAGTGATGGCTTTTTCTACTTCTTCAACGCCCTGATCCATTCTGAGGAGACCCTGATAGAAGATAGAGGCTACAGGTCCGCGAGTGTCAGCACAAACTTTCTTTGCTGCTTCTACACCACCTTTCTGGAGAGCTGCTTCAACTTTGCAGAGGAGCTTTTCGGTGTTGGTGCTTGCAAGGTTCAGATAGATGATTCTTTCGATTGCGATAGCAAGACCAAGGATAAGACAAGCGATAACTGTTGCCATAAATCCTGCACCTCCTTCGATGAAGGTCTTTTTGAGGGCCTGATGCATTGTAACTTCTTCTACAGGAGCTTCTTCCAATGCTACAACATCTTCTGTAGCTTCAGCTGAAACAACTTCTTCTGTAGCTGCTCCAGCGGTATCTTCCTGAGCAGATGCATATTTTGCAGTGAAGGTCATAAGACCGGCTACTGCCAAAACCATGAAGAATTTTTTCATAAAAATTTTGATTAGTAATTTAACAAATATTAGTTAGTTATGTTTGTTGCGGAGAGAGCGGGATTCGAACCCGCGAAGCCCTTTTGGAGCTTACACACTTTCCAGGCGTGCGCCTTCGACCACTCGGCCATCTCTCCTTTCCAAAATATCGCCAAATTTAGGAATAATTTTTTACATAAAATACTATTCAGAAATTTCTCCACGCATATTTTTTTGAAGGTTTTCTATAATACTCTTATTATCAGAATATTGACCTAACAGAAAAAATAACTTGGCCACTGCGGCTTCTGTAGTGCTGTCTGCACCTGAAACTACGCCTGCTTTAAGCAGGGTTATGCCAGTCGAGTAGGCTTTCATATCCACGCTTCCGGCGTGACACTGTGTGATATTCAGTACTATCTTGCCGTTTTCGACCGCCTCCCGGATTACATCCGTAAACCACTCTCCTGAGGGTGCGTTGCCTGAACCGTAAGTTTCAAGCAAAATGGCCCGGCAGCCAGGTATAGTGGTGAGTGCCTTGAGTGTCTCTCTGGTCATTCCGGGGATTACTTTGACGATTACAACTGAAGGATCAAGATTGGTATGTACGATGAGCTCTTTTCCCCAGACTTGAGGGTATCTGATGAACGATTTGTTGTACTTGATATGGATGCCAGCTTCTGCAAGAACCGGGTAGTTGGCAGATCTGAAGGCTCTAAAGTTCTCCGCATTATACTTGGTAGTTCGGTTTCCTCTGTAAAGGTAACTTTCGAAGCAGATGCATACTTCGGGCACCATAGGCCTTCCGTCAGCACCCTTTGCAGCTGCAATTTCTATTGAGGAGATGAGGTTCTCTTTTCCGTCTGTCCTGAGCATACCTATGGGAAGCTGGCTGCCGGTGAAGACTACCGGTTTTTCAAGATTCTCAAGCATGAAGCTCATTGCAGATGCTGAGAAGGACATAGTATCTGTTCCGTGGAGTACCACGAATCCATCGTATTTCGTGTAGTTGTTCTTTATCAGAAGTGCAAGATTTACCCAAAATGCCGTATCTACATCAGATGAGTCGATTACGGGATTGAAGGAATATGTATCAATGGTACATCCGAACTTTCTGAGTTCGGGCACCTCTTCGAGTATTTGCGAAAAGTCGAAAGGACGCAATGCGAATGTCTCGGGATCTTGTTTCATCCCAATGGTTCCTCCCGTATAAATCAGCAGAATGGATGTGTTTTTCATATATTGAACATTTTAATAGCATTTTCTGTGGTTGTGGCAGCGACCTCTTCTATACCTATCTGTTTGATTTGGGCGATTCTGGAGGCAATGTACGGTATGTATGACGGTTCGTTGCGTTTGCCCCTGTGCGGGGCGGGCGTAAGCCATGGAGAATCTGTCTCAAGTACCAGATCTTCCAGAGGAATATGGGTTAGTGTCTGAGCTATCGATGCTTTCTTGTAGGTTACAACTCCTCCTATTCCGAATAGCCAATTGCCGTAGCGCTTGAGTCTGGTATATGTCTCCAAGCTTCCCGAGAATGCGTGGAATATCCCTCTGTTTACTACTTTTTCTTTCTTAAGGCGATCAAGTACTTCGAAAAGTACATCGTATGCATCTCGTATGTGTATCAGTACCGGCAGATCGTATTCTGATGCAAGGACCATCTGGCGGTAGAAGATCTCTTTCTGCTGTTCCAGAAATTCACGAGACCAGTAGCAGTCAAGGCCAATCTCACCAATGGCGCAAATCTCATTACGATTCCTCTTGAGTATATCCTCAACGAACCCGAGTTCGCTCATGCAGTCGAGAACCACTGATGTCGGGTGAACTCCGACAGCGTAGTGCGCCATCCCTTTGCTTTGGGCGCTTTTCTCTACCATACGATCGTGGACTTTGGAGTCTATTCCTGGATATATCAGAGTAGTGACTCCTGCTTGGCGTGCCCGTTCGAGTGCCTCTGAGTAGTCCGCATCGAACGCTTCGTCGTATAAATGTGTATGTGTATCTACAAATATCATTGTATCTCCAGTGTGTACAGCCCGTTGGTATCAGAGGAGACCAAGCCATCCAGCTCCAATTCTGTTAATTTTACTGTCACTTCGCTGCAGTTGGCCCCTGTTATTTCACACAACTCCTCGACAGAGCTCATTTTTTTGGCGGTTAAAGATAGCAGAATATTTTGTTTTAAACTATCATCTGGTGAAGATATTTTTTCAAGAATGGATTTTTCCCCCTTATCTTCCTTGTTTTGCCAGCCCAAATCGCAGACAAGCTCTTGAGCGCAGGTGATAGGCTTTGCAATATTTGACTTTATCATAAGGTTGCAGCCCTTTGAATATTGGTCATCGATTCTGCCGGGAAGTGCGTAGACATCCCTGTCGTACGAGAATCCCATCTTGGCTGTAATCAGTCCCCCGCCTTTTTCTCCTGACTCAATCAGGATTATAGCATCCGAAAGACCGGCTATAATCCTGTTTCTTCTGACGAAGTTCACTTTTCTTATACTTGAACCTTTGTGAAAATCTGTAAGAAGTCCTCCATTGCTGCATATATGTTCTGTGTAGCGGCGGTGAAGGGCAGGGTATATGGTGTGTATGTCTGTTCCCATTACTGCAATGGTAGGGAGTCCCGACTCGAGTGCGCTAATGTGAGCGCAGATGTCTATCCCATAAGCAAGTCCGCTTATTATTACCGGTTTAGGCTCCCCCGTCTCCGAAAGATGACGGACGATCTGCTTGCATGCGCTTATACCATAGGGTGTTGCATTTCTGGTGCCGACGATGCTTACTGCTCTTTCGAAGTTCAGATGTGCGCTACCTTTGTAGAAAAGGACTATAGGCGCGTCAGCGCACTCTTTTAGTTTACTTGGATATTCTCCGTCTTCTATATATATTATGGAGATGTTCTGGTTCCTGTACTCCTCCACCTCTTTTTCGCATTCGCGAAGCAACTCCTCGCAGCAGAGTATACTGTTAGAGTATCTGTTCTCATTGCCGAAAATCTCCTTCAGCTGGTTCTTTGAAAGTTCGAATAGTTCGCTAGGGTATTGTGCGAATGTAAGGAACTGCCTTGCGGCAGCAAAATTATCTCCGAATATTCTTGCTATAGCGCAAGCATAGATTGTCTCTCCGTAACACATATCTCTCTCACTTGTTGACTTGTCTATTTTCCTTCTTCGAAATCTTCTCCGTATTGTTCTATGTAATATAATGAATCTTCGGTGCTGAATGTATCTATGTATAGGGGAGGGTCGATCTGTTCCCTCTCCTGAAATATCTGGTACTGAATGGTAACCTCTTCGGTGGTCCTGAGGCTTTCCCTGATAAAAAGAGTAATTCCGGCAAGTATTATGACAGCAGCTGCTGCCTTGAACGCCGTCGATTTGACTATCCTGATAAATGTGCTCTCTTCTTCCGTTTTATCCTGCCCGTCGAATATGGAATCGCGGAGAGAACGCATTCTCCTAACCTTCTCCATGCACTCGGAGCATGAGTGAAGGTGCTCCTGAACAGAGATCTCCTCTTCGATAGAGAGCCTGTTGGTCAGGTAGTCTGAAATTTTCTCCATATTTGGATGTCCACCATTCATCTGTATTTCTCCATTAATTTATAATAACGTTTCAAGAGGGTCTCCTTGACTCTTTTTATCTCCTGTCTGAGTCTGGCTGCCTCTTTTGCCATCTCTTTCTCCGTGATGTCTCCCTTATTTCTATGCACTATCTCTTCGTATGAAATACCGTCAATATAGTGAAGAAAGAGGTTGGCTATCTTATCCTGAAGACCTTCTGTCAGTTCGTTGTGAAGAGGATGCTCTTCGTTGTACAATATTACAACGAAATATCCCCTGACTGCATATTGGTCTTGGATGTCTATATTAGTGCTGAAATGGAAATCATGTGACTTGAAATTTGAGGATAGAGTTGCCGGATTGTTGAAAAATAGCTCTTCATCCTCATCAGTCAGCTTATATTTTAGGTTATCTATGTCGATGTTTGCCTTGCGCCTTAGTCTTCCCAACTCTCTGTTTTTGTTCTTGAGAATACCTACTGCATAGGAGATTATCGAACGGGCGTTGAGATTGGATGGTCTGGATTCAGAGGTTATGAAACGGTTTATAACCACGCAGGTGTCACTCCAGAAATCATCTGCAAAATTCTGGAATCCGGCGCCTGACATTCTGAAACAGATGGCTGAGCAAATGGGCCTGATCTTGATGTAAAATTTCTCCCAGAAAGGGGTGGTGTTGTTTATGAATTCTGAGATTACGCTTTTCTCTTCGAGCGGGAAGTATGTGTTGAGCAAAGAGTCGCAGTACTGTCTCAATTCTTCGGGTGTATTGAATGTAGCTCTTATACACCCGAAGTTGAGAGCGTAGATCTCCTGAAACTGTTTTTCTGTAAGCAGGAACGAGACGGAATCGTTTTCAGGGGCAAGATATTTGTCAGTATCAGTCCTTTTGCTGCCTTTTATCCTTTGGACAAGTTCTCTCTTCATTATGATGAAGATGCCTTTTTCAAACATTTCATCCCGTATGTGCTCCCTGCAGAAGAGGCTAAAGCCCCGGAGGCGGTAGTATTTGTCAAGGATCCTTTCGCGGTATGACGAGAGTGATTCCAATGGATCGAAAGGGAACTCTTTCAGACAGAGTGCAGCCTCATGCTCTGGAGTCTTGAAAAAGCCAAGTCCCCTAAGGTTATACCTCTCGTTCTCCTTTGTGAATATCTCCTCTATAATTCTCTTCATACCGTACCGGGCGGATTCCGTGTATCGCAGTTCTCTATCCTATTCTATTTCCCTGATTCGTTTTTCCCAGTTCCATGCGTATTTGAGGACTTGGTCTACGGGAGTGTCGGCACTCCACTTGAGGATAGAGTTAGCCTTGTCCGGCTTTGCCCAAACCTTTACGATATCTCCCTCTCTGCGCGGTGCGTATGAGAATGGAAGATCGACTCCTGTTGCTTCCATGAATGTGTTCACGAGTTCAAGCACAGATAGTCCGCGACCGGTGCCCAAATTGAATATGTCGTATTTAGGACACTCTTCGCAGTAGAGCATTCTGTCAACTGCCGATACATGTGCTTTGGCAAGGTCGCATACATAGATGTAGTCCCTGATACATGTTCCGTCAGGGGTGTCATAGTCGTTGCCGAATATTTTGAGCTCTGATCTGATGCCGGCTGCAGTCTGTGTGATGAAAGGAACGAGGTTCTGTGGTACTCCGTTGGGCATTTCACCAATCAGTGCGCTCGGATGGGCACCGATGGGGTTGAAGTACCTGAGGGCGGTCACTTTTAGTTCAGGATATGCTCTAACGCAGTCCCTGAGGATCTCTTCGCACATCTGCTTAGTCCTTCCGTAAGGGGAGGTTGCAGGCTTGACGGGAGCCTCTTCAGAAATGGGAAGATTCTCCGGGTCGGGCTCTCCGTAGACTGTACATGAAGATGAGAAGACGATGTTGGCCCTCTTGCCTTTTGAGGTCATCAGCTCTGTCAGATAGAGTAGTGAACGTATATTATTTTCAAAATACCGTATAGGCTGGAGAACGCTTTCGCCCACTGCTTTGAATGCGGCAAAATGGATGGCTGCCTCTATGTCAGGGTATGCCTCGAAGATCCTTGCAAAATCCTCTTTTGATGAACAATCTGCCTCAATGAATGGGACTTTGGTGGATGTTATCTCCTCTACTCCCTTGATCATCTGCGGTGATGAGTTAGAAAAATTGTCCACTCCTACTACGCTGTATCCGGCGTTGATGAGTTCTACCATTGTGTGAGAACCGATGTATCCGGCCGCTCCTGTTACCAGTACTCTTCCTTTTTTATTCATAGTTTCATTTTTTATAATCGCACAAAGATAAGAAAGACTCTTTACAAAACAATAGAATTGGCTATATTTGCGCGGTTAACAAAAATATTGACTTTTAAAATTCAGATTGATATGGTATTGGGAATGGCTTGTGACCACGCAGGTTATCAGATGAAGGAGGTAATCAAGGAATATCTCCAGAAAAAAGGTTATGAAATCAAGGATTTCGGAACTCACTCCACCGATAGTATGGATTATCCTGACGTAGCTCATCCTCTTGCAGAGAGCATAGAGAGAGGAGAGTGTGAGATGGGAATTGCACTTTGCGGTTCAGGAAATGGCATCAGTATGACACTGAACAAGCATCAGGGTATCAGAGCTGCTCTATGCTGGAATGAGGAACTTGCTTCTTTGGCAAGGGCGCACAATAACGCCAATATTCTTTCTCTTCCTGCCAGATTCATTCCTGAAGATCTTGCACTGAGGATTGTGGACAGCTATCTTGCAGGATCTTTTGAAGGGGGAAGGCATCAGCGCAGAGTGGAAAAAATCGCTTGCTGCAAATAGATAATATGTTGGATTTCGCAGTTGTAGACAAGGGAAGTGTCGGGGAGTTTGTCTTTGATCCTGGGGCGCATCCCGGTGGGTATGTTATTGTCGTTGACAAGCCTTACAAGTGGACTTCGGCAGATGTTGTACGCAAGATCAAGTTCACGCTTCAGAACAGATTCAGGATAAAGAAACTCAAGGTCGGACATGCCGGGACACTTGATCCTCTCGCACAGGGGGTTCTGGTGATTTGTGTCGGAAAGGCAACAAAGGTGGCTGAGGAACTTCAGGCCCAGCCAAAGGAGTATATTGCAGATATATGCTTCGGGGCTACTACGCCCTCCTTTGACCTGGAGACCGACATTGATGCGACATATCCTGTGGACCATATTACCACAGAGGCCATTGATTCCGTACTTGAGTCATTCAAAGGGGAGATTGACCAGCTTCCTCCCGTCTATTCAGCAAAGTATGTTGATGGTGTCAGAGCCTACGAGAAGGTTCGCAATGGTGAGCATGTGGAACTTCGTCCTTCAAGGGTTACAATTTATGATTTGGAGAGGATTTCCTATGCTGATACTACTCTAAAGATTGGTGTCAGATGCAGCAAAGGTACCTATATCAGGTCTTTGGCAAGGGATTTTGCCGAGGCGTTGGGTACCGGAGGACATCTTACTGCTTTGGTCCGGACTGCTTCTGGCGGATTTACAATTGAAAATTCTTTGTCAATTGATGAACTTATTATGAAACTTTCTTGATTTTCGTACGTATATTCAGTACTCTAATATTTGTTGAACAGAAATGAAACTTTCACAATTCAATTACGATCTCCAGCCGGAGCAGCTTGCGAAATATCCTGCTGAGTATAGGGATGAGTCCCGTCTTTTAGTTCTTCACAGAAAGACCGGTGAGATTGAGCACAAGATATTTAAGGATATCATCAACTACAGCAATGAAGGCGATGTATTCGTTTTCAATGATACCAAGGTGTTCCCTGCACGTTTGCGTGGCAATAAGGAGAAGACAGGTGCTGAGATTGAGGTATTCCTTCTGAGGGAACTCAACAGAGACCAACGCCTGTGGGATGTACTGGTAGATCCGGCGCGTAAAATCAGAATAGGCAACAAGCTCTATTTTGGTGAAAATGATTCACTGGTAGCTGAGGTTATCGACAATACCACCTCAAGGGGCAGGACTCTCAGGTTCCTTTTTGACGGAACTTATGATGAGTTCAAGTCAACCCTTTACTCAATGGGCGAGATGCCGATTCCAAGATATATTCGTCCCAATGCCGAGCCTATTGATGATGAAAGGTTCCAGACTATTTACGCTTCAAAAGAGGGTGCTGTAGCTACCCCCGCGGCAGGTCTCCACTTTAGCAGAGAGGTATTTAAGAGGATGGAGATCAAAGGTGTAGAGGCTGAGTTTATAACTCTTCACTTGAGTCTTGGGCACTTTAGGGCGGTGGATGTTGAGGATCTTTCCAAACACAAGATTGATTCTGAAAGGGTCTTTATCTCCGATGAAACGGCTGAAGCCATAAATGCTGCCAAAGATCGCGGAAACAAGATTTTCTCGATAGGTGCAACTGTACTTAGGGCAATAGAGACTCCTGTGACTACAACATGCCGTCTCAAACCTTTTGAAGGATGGACCAACAAATTTATTTTCCCTCCTTACAGGTTCTCTATTCCTGATGCTCTGGTGACCAATTTTCATCTCCCGTGTTCTATCATGCTTATGAGCACTGCGGCTTTCGGAGGATTCGAGAATGTGATGAATGCCTACAATGTGGCTTTAAAAGAGGGCTACAGATTCGGAGTTTATGGTGATGCTATGCTTATTATAGACTGATAGGTAGCCTTTTATACAATTTATAAGGGTCTGTGCTGGAAACAGGTATTTCTGCACAGACCCTTTTTCAGTTCAGCCCCATGCCTTATATTAGCATAGTGCCTTGTTGATTCTTCTTTCAAACTCTTCTTTTCCGATGAGTGCGATGATGTTGGCAACTCCTGGCCCCTTGGATGCTCCCACAAGGGAGATTCTTAGCATGTTCATTATTTTTCCCATAGGGAGGGCATTCTGTTCGATGTGGTTATGAATCAGATGCTCCAGATGTTCTGCTGAGAAATCGTCACTTGCGATCACAAGGGCTGCAACCTCTTTTACTGCAGGTATCATCTCCTCTTTCCAATGTTTCTTCTTGGCAGCGCTATCATATTCAGAAGGAGCCTCGAAGAAGAATGACGAGAGATCCCAGAACTCATTGACGAAGTGTGCTCTCTCCTTAATCAGGCTTACTACTGTTTCTACATAACAGTCGCTGAACTGTTCATCCCGAATTCCGTGTTCACGGAGCAGTGGTCTGAACTCCTGTGCCAGCTGTTTGTCTGTCCTGCGTCTGAGGTATTCCTGATTGAACCATTTTGCCTTGTCGGGGTTGAACCTTGCACCTGATTTGATAACTCTCTCGAGGGCGAAGAGTTTTGTGAGTTCTTCCAAAGAGAATAATTCCTGTTCTATTCCAGGATTCCATCCTAAGAGCGCTATTAGGTTTACAAATGCTTCAGGATAGTATCCATCCTCTCTGTAGCCTCTGGAAACCTCTCCCGAAGGAGCTGTCCAGCGCAGGGGAAATACGGGGAAACCGAGTCTGTCTCCATCGCGCTTGCTGAGCTTGCCTTTTCCATCCGGCTTGAGAAGGAGTGAAAGGTGTGCGAATTCCGGTTGGGTATCCTGCCATCCGAATGCTTCGTATAGCATGTAGTGAAGAGGAAGTGAAGGAAGCCATTCTTCACCGCGTATCACATGGGTCACCTCCATAAGGTGGTCATCTACGATGTTTGCAAGGTGGTACGTAGGAAGCTGGTCGGCTGCTTTCCATAGTACCTTGTCATCGAGCGTAGATGTGTTCATCTCTATGTCGCCTCGGATAAGGTCGTGCATTTTGATAACCCTATCTTGTGGATTCTTGAATCTGACTGTCCAGTGGTTCTCTTCGCGCAGGCGGCGTTCTACTTCGGATTGGTCCATGTTCAAGGATGTCTTGAAGTTCATCCTGTTGGTGTGGTTATAGATGAAAGTGCGTCCTGTGGCTTCATACTCCTTCCTTACGGCATCTATCTCTTCAGGGGTATCGAATGCATAATAAGCGAAGCCGTTTTTAACCAACTCTTCAGCGTACTGTCTATATAAGGGCTTTCTTTGTGACTGTCTATATGGTGCGTGAGGATGTTTTTCAGAGGGTGTCTCGACCACTTTTCCATTTTCATCAACACCTTCATCAGGCATAACCCCGCACCATTTAAGACACTCTATGATGTACTCTTCTGCTCCTGGGACGAATCTGTTGGAGTCTGTATCTTCAATTCTTAGAATGAAATCTCCACCATGCTGTTTTGCAAAAAGATAGTTGTAGAGGGCAGTTCTCATTCCTCCCATATGAAGGGCTCCTGTCGGGCTCGGAGCAAATCTCACTCTTACTTTTCTCTGTTCCATATATTGTCAGTTTAATTTGTTTCTTTTTATTCTATATAATGCCGGCTCATTTTCGAAAACGAAGAGATCGCTCTCTTGGGTGAATGGTGTTATATCCTCCTTCTTGAATGCAAATAGCGATGATGGAGCTGTCTCCGCTGCTTCCGAATCACCTATCGGTGAGAGGATTATGGCTCCTTCTTCATCATCATTGCCTGATTTTAGCTTGATGACATCTTCCTTGCCTTTATATCGGATGGGGGGAATCAGGTGCATCTTGAATCCTGTGGTCACTACAGTAACTTTCACCTCTCCCTCTTTGAGGTTATCATCGTAGACTATACCACGCTTGAAGTGTTTTATGTTGCCTCCAGCGTACTGGTCAAAGTAGTCCATTATGAGTTTCATTTCTTTAGCGGTGAGTTTGGATTCCCTGCGGCTGGAGATATTTATAAGGCCGTTCTGAGCAGTTCTGAGGTCGTAGTCATTTAGCAGAGGTGAGGTGAAGGCGTTCTCGATGGCCTCAACGGCCCTGTTCTCGCCCTGTCCGAATCCTATACCCATAAGTGCCATTCCGCTCCTGTATGTCACCCTTGTCACATCTGCCAGGTCGACATTGATGAATCCCTCTCCTGTGATTATTTCCGATATGCCTTTAACTGCGGTAACCACTACGTTGTCAGCTTCTTTAAAAGCATCATCTATAGAAAGATCCCCATACATCGTGTAGATCTTCTCGTTGTCGACAATAAGGATGGAATCGACATATTTGTTAAGTTCCTGAACTCCGTCGTATGCCCTCTGAAGAGTCTCGTGTCCTTCATCTCTGAAAGGGTAGGTCACCACGGCGATGACTACCAGCCCCATCTCTCTTGCAAGTTTGGCTATGATGGGGGCTGCTCCTGTTCCTGTGCCGCCTCCCATGCCGGCTGTTATGAAAATCATCTTGATATCGGGATCGATCATCTTTTTGATCTCATCAATGGATTCCAAAGCTGCATTCTTGCCCTTTTCAGGGTCGCAGCCTGCACCCAGACCCTGTGTGAGTTCTGAACCAAGCTGAAGTTTCATGACTGCGTTATTACTCTCAAGAGCCTGAGAGTCGGTGTTGCAGACCATGAATTTGACATTGTTGATATTCTCTTTCAGAATCCTGTTGACAGCATTGCTTCCTCCTCCACCGACTCCGATTACCATGATACGGCATTTCCTCTTAATAATCTTGTTCTCAGGTATTATGTATGGTAGTGTGTTATCTGTTTCCATGACTATGCTTCATTATCTGTTTCTTTTGTATTTCCGAAAAGAGAGTCCATAAGTTCCTTTAATCTCTTATTGCGAATTTTGTTTTTCTTGTGACCTTTCTCCTGTTCATTCTCTTTTTTGCCTGATGTATTGCGATTTTCACCGTTGAGATCGTTGGTGGTGTTGTCGCTGTTAAGCTCATGGCCCCAAATGTCCTTTTCGATGAAATCGTCTGTTGGCTGTTGTCCCTCCTCGAATCCTTCGTCCGAAGCCCCCTCCTCGAATGCGGTCAGCAGAAGTCCTACAACAGTAGATGCACCAGACTTGAAGATATCCTGTTTGGAGTTCGAAGTGATCTGATTGCTGGAGGGAATGGCAATCCTTACATGCATGTCGGTAAGGTGTCTTACCAGATTTGTAAGGTGGTTGATGTTGGCTGTTCCGCCTGTGATTACCAATCCGGCTCCTAATTTGTCCGCATATCCTGTCTGTTCTATTATGTGCATCACAGTCATGATAATCTCAGACATTCGGGCTTCGATGGTAGAGTTGAGGCTTTTTAGTGAGATATCTTTTGTGTCACCATTGTCGCTGCTAACCTCGACAATTCTGTTTTCTGCAGATTCTTCTCCAAGGCAGCTTCCATGATGCGTCTTGAGCTTTTCTGCATATTTTTCAGCCACGCTGCATGTGGCAATGATATCTTTGGTAATCAGGTTGCCCCCAAATGGAAGTACGGCGCAATGGCGGATGATATGGTCTTTGCAGATTAGGATCTTGGTGGTTCCTCCTCCTATGTCAACCATTGCCACACCTAACTCCTTGTCTTCATCGGACAGAATTGCTTTTGCTGTTGCAATCGGATTGAAAACCAAGGCTTTGGTGGTAAGACCGCACCTGCTGATTACATTATTTGTATTGTTCTCCAAAGAGGACTTTCCAGAAAAGATCTTATAGAATCCCTCGATTTCGCATCCGTCCATACCCTCTGCCTCACTGCATCCGATATGGTCATCGACATTGTATGACTGGGGAATGATATGATATATCTTCTTCTTGGGTTCATTGAACTCTTTCAGTATGCGTTCTTCCATCTCCTCTATCTCTTTGGCACTTATGAGCCCTGCATCTTCGCTCCTGGTGGTCTTGACTTGCTGGTCACAGCACTTTATGCTATTACCGGAGATACTTACATAGACATTCTTTATGACAATAGGGTACTCGTCTGGAGCAGTGTTTACCTGGTTCCTCAGTTCGTCAATCAGGGGGCATAGCACGTTGCTCAAGTTCTTGATATTGACTACTTCACCTTTGATTACACCAGAGGAGGGTTTCTCGACGTAACCGATAACCTTTATTCCTGAAGGATTCCGCTGTGCGACTGCCGCTGAAACTTTGCAAGTCCCCAAATCAATGGCTGTTATATACTGACTCATATATATTAACTTTTCTTTTTAATCGCTCTTTTTCTGCAAACTATCTGATCCGAATAGCTGAGATTGACCTCAGAATAGACGTCCCAGCCTACTGTCGGAGCAATCTCCTGATAGAAAGTATTCAATTTTGCAAATTTATAATCAATCTCCTCAATTCTCTTAATTTTCCCGAAAATTATTTTCTGATCTCCAAGTACAGTATATAGAGTGACCACACCATCTTTATCTATCTCTATCTGCTGTATCATTGAATTCCAAAGTCGGTCATTGTCTATATATTCTCCAAGTGTCACTATCTTCTTTACCCATTGGTCGTGTACACCACCGAGTGTGTTTCGGGTGTTGTTGTTGAATTCAATTGGAATGTGGCCTGTGACTATGGGCACATAAGAGGTGTATGAGGCCACAAGAGGGAAAATGTATCCTTCATTGTCAATGTAGAAGCCACTGTTTTCACCTTGGATTCTGAGGATGGGTCTTCTCTGTGTTACCCTTGCCCTGAGCACTCCGTCATTTGCTATTGATACATTGGAGGATTTGATGGCACTTTTGGTCATAAGCAGCCGTTCTATATCGGCAAGGGGAATCTCCTTCCTGACCCTCTTCAACGGGTTATATTCTGACTTCTTTATCAGTTTGACAATCTCTTCCTTTGATATGAAACGATTTACTGAGCTGTCTGCAACTGTTACCTTGATGGATGTGCACAACTCCTCTCCACGCCTTTTTTCTACCAGCCTGTACCCATAGGCCAGGTAAAGAAGAAAAAGCACGATTGCCACTGCACAAAATAGGTATGTTGCAATTTTTCTCAGCATCTGGTTTTTAACATTGTTTCAATTGGCTCTACAAGTCTGTCTATATCTCCCGCTCCGAAGGTTACAACTATTCCGGAGTCTATCTTGCCAACCTCTTCCAATACCCTCTCTTTAGGGAGAATGGATTTCTCCTTGATGGTGATTCTGTCAAGGATGATCTCTGAAGTAATTCCCTCAATGGGCTCTTCACGGGCCGGATATATAGGAAGCAGCAATACTCTGTCTGCAAGAGAGAGACTCGCTGCGAATTCTTTATAGAAATCCCTTGTTCTGGTGTATAGGTGCGGCTGGAAAAGTGCGGTTATCTTTCTTGAGGGGTATATCTCCTTTATCGCCTTGAGTGTGGCACTGAGTTCATTGGGATGGTGTGCATAGTCGTCAATGTATATGATGTTGCTGTCGGAGTATCTTATGTCAAATCTCCTTGCTACCCCTTTGAATGTCAGGAATGCCTCTTTGATGGTCTGTAGAGGGACCCCTTCGGTGTATGCTATGGCCGCAGCGGCCACTGCGTTTTCTATGTTCACTCTTCCGGGAACTCCTAATATGCAATCTTCTATAACCTCATCCTTAAGGTGCAGAGTGAATGATAACACACCTTCAGAGTGCTCATGTATGTCATTTGCATAGAAGTCAGCCTGAGTCTCTGCAGAGTAGGTGTAGAGTCTGCAATGTATGTTGTTCGTGTTGAAATGATGTTCCAGTCCCTTTTTGACTATCAGATTTTCCTGAGTCTGTGAACCGAAGGCAACGAAAGCCTCTATGACAGCCTCAAGGGTTTCATAGATATCGAGGTGGTCGGCATCCATTGCGGTTATTACTGCCGTCTTGGGGTAGAGCTGCAGGAAAGATCTGTCAAATTCATCTGCCTCTGCAACTACTGTATCTCCCTTAGAGAGAAGGAGATTGGTGTTGTAATTGCGTGAGATTCCTCCAAGGAATGCATTACATCCTGCTTCTGTGCATGAAAGGATATGTGCAAGGAGTGTAGTGGTAGTGGTCTTTCCATGGGTGCCGGCCACCGCAAGGGCTTTTTTTCCATCGGTAATCTCACCAAGGGCTCGTGACCTCTTGACTGTGCGGTATCCGTTTCCGAATACATACCTGAGTTCCTTCATCTGTGCCGGAACAGCCGGTGTGTAGATTACCAATGTAGATTCCTTGTCAGAAGGAATAAGGTCGGTCCTTTCTGTGAAGTGTACATCAATTCCTTCGGCAGCAAGTGCATCGGTAATATTTGAGGGGGTTCTGTCGTAGCCGCTGACCTGACATCCCTGATGGTGATAGTAACGAGCGATGGCGCTCATTCCTATACCTCCGATTCCTATTAGATATACTGACTTATACATTTCTCTCCAATGATAATGTTTCTGTTATTACTGATGCTATCACATCCGATGCATCCGGTTTTGCAAGTTTAAGTATATTCTCCTCCATCATTCTTATTCTTGAAGTGTCAGACACAAGTGTCTCCATTGCGGGTATGAGCTCCTGTGCTGCCTTGTCATCCTCTATCATAATTGCTGCATCCTGATTCACAAGTGCCATTGCATTATGTCTCTGGTGGTCCTCTGCAACTACCGGTGAGGGAACAAAAATAGTGGCTTTGCCTGCTGCACAAAGTTCAGAAATGGTGCCTGCACCCGCTCTTGACACAACAATGTCAGCAGCGGCAAAGGCGAGGTCCATTCTGGAGATGAAGTCACAGTTGTGGATATTTCCAAGGGTGCGCATCTCTCCTTCATTGAATCCGGGGTTCCTACTTTCAAAAAAGCGTATGACGGAGTCCCGGTACCCTTTTCCGCTTTGCCATATAACCTGATATTCCTGAGGATCTCTCTCTGCAAGGGAGAACATTGTGCGGTTGAGTGTGCCGCATCCCAGACTGCCACCCACTACCAATATGACGGGGAGTCCCTCCTTAAGCCCGAAAAAAGTGCGGGCCTGTTCTTTTTCAGCGGCAGTAGCAGGTCTGATTCCTTTCCTGATGGGATTTCCTGTCATCAGGATCTTCTCTTTTGGGAAAAATCTCTCCATATTGTCGTATGCAACACAAATCTTTTCCGCCCTTTTACCGAGAATCTTGTTTGTCAGTCCGGCATAAGAGTTCTGTTCCTGGATGATGCAGGGGATTTCCATTCCGGAAGCCTTCCAAAGTACAGGTGCACTGGCATATCCACCCACTCCTACTACTATGTCGGGGCGGAATTCTTTGATGATTTTGCCTGCCTCAGAGAGACTCTTGCAGAGCTTGAATGGAAGTGAGAGGTTTGAAAGGGAGAAAGACCTCTTCAGACCTGCAACTGGCAGACCTTTGATCTGAAACCCCGCAGCAGGTACCTTTTCCATCTCCATCTTGCCTTTTGCCCCTACAAAAAGGATCTCTATGTCAGGCACACTCCTTTTTAGTGCCTGTGCTATTGAAAGGGCGGGGTAGATGTGGCCGCCAGTCCCTCCTCCACTTATAATAACTCTAATTCCCATAACCCACTATTTTCTGTTTGTTTCTTCCAGTGTTTTCTTAATCATGCTCAGTTCT
Organism: uncultured Alistipes sp.; assembly: GCA_945787505.1. Taxonomy (GTDB): domain Bacteria; phylum Bacteroidota; class Bacteroidia; order Bacteroidales; family UBA932; genus Coprenecus. The sequence goes on along the minus strand of CALZHC010000017.1, from coordinate 403 downwards.
ATAGTTCTGTTTACAGCGAGTATCATACCGAAAGCACTGCTCATAATCACCAATGAGGTTCCACCCCTGCTGATCATAGGCAGTGTCTGTCCTGTCTCAATCGACAGACCGATGTTTACATATATGTGCAAAAAGGCCTGTATCGTAATCAGGAAAGACAATCCCAAGACTAGAATTGTCGAAAAATCCTTTTTGCACGATGATGCGATCACTATACTTCTGTAAAAGAAACAAAGATACAAAAAAATCACAATAATTCCTCCAACTAATCCGTACTCTTCCAAAATAATAGAGAAGATATAATCGTCGTAGGCGTTGGGGAGTGTATCCCTTTTTATGCTGTTGCCAGGACCTCTGCCGAAGAGTCCTCCCAACTGTATTGCCTGTACTGCTTCCGATGACT
>CALZHC010000016.1 GCA_945787505.1 uncultured Alistipes sp. | reverse complement strand
CAAATCGAACTGTAGGCAACATCGTTTCTGACCTTATCGAATAATGATATGGCTGTCTTGAAATTACCCTGAAGATAATGGATATAACCGGAATAATAGGTCGATGCTGTAAAATAACGTGTATTCTTGAATGAAAGAAGTTCCGTAAAGCCTGACAGGGATTCAGAAGTCTTGCCAACTCTCAGATATGAAAATGATCTGAAGAAAAGAAAATCCTGTTTCTGATTATTATCCAGAAAAGAATAGTTAACTCCGTTAAGGATCTCCAATGTTCTGGAATACTCTTTAAGATTGAAATAGTACTCGGCATAGAGAAGCCTTGCTCCCTGCATACCGGCCGCATTCCCATATCTGCTTTCAAACTCTGAGAACGATGCGTCCACATCTGCCCGTTTCATCTTGACACCACAAAGGAGAGAATAGAGATCAATCTCCATCCTCTCCTGATATGTCATAAATTCCATAACGGGTCTAAGTCTTTCGATTTCAAACTCAGCAGAGGTGTAAAGGTTCTTATCACACAGTTCCCTTACCTTCTCAATATTCTCTCTGAACCTGTCACTGTCGATTCTCTGTCCTCTTATTTGGTTAGAAAAACACAAGGTTGCAGAAAGAACTCCAATTATGAAAAAAATTCTTTTCCTCATTATATGATTTATGAAATTATTCCCACTCGATAGTTGCAGGCGGTTTCGAAGAGATGTCGTAACATACCCTGTTGACCCCCTTAACCTTATTTATGATTTCATTGGAAACCTTAGCAAGGAACTCGTAGGGCAGATGAACCCAGTCAGCTGTCATACCGTCTGTAGATACTACAGCCCTAAGAGCCACTGTATACTCGTATGTGCGTTCATCACCCATCACTCCGACACTCTTGACAGGAGGGAGAATGGCACCGGCCTGCCAAATACAGTCGTAAAGTGTAAGATATCCTTCACCGCTTTCAGTTCCACCGGTTGCACTGGCACCTGATGCAGGCTTCCAGCCCTCAGGCGCAGGAGTATTCCTGAGCATATCTATATATATGGCGTCAGCATTTCTGAGAATTTCCAGTTTTTCAGCTGTCACCTCTCCAAGTACCCTGATTCCCAGACCCGGGCCCGGAAAAGGATGTCTTGAAATCAAAGAGTTCTTAATTCCCAAGGCACGGCCCACACGTCTTACCTCGTCCTTGAACAGAGTCCTCAGGGGCTCGATTATCTTGAGATTCATCTCCTTTGGAAGGCCACCGACATTGTGATGTGACTTGATTGTGGAAGAGGGGCCGTTTACGGAAACCGATTCGATAACATCGGGATATATGGTTCCCTGAGCAAGCCATGACGCGTTTTTAATCTTCTTGGCCTCAGAGTCAAATACATCTATGAAAGTCTTGCCAATCGCCTTTCTTTTGGCTTCAGGGTCACCAAGACCATCAAGCACCTTCATGAACCTATCCGCAGCCTCAACGCCTATTACATTGAGTCCCATATCTTTATATGAGGCAAGAACAGAACTAAACTCATCTTTTCTAAGCAATCCATTGTCTACGAAAATACATGTCAGGTTGCTGCCTATCGCCCTATTGAGCAAAACCGCAGCTACCGTGCTGTCTACACCTCCCGAAAGTCCCAGGATTACATGGTCATCTCCGACTGTTTCCCTTATATGAGCGATGGAACTATCTATGAAAGAGTCTGCTGTCCAGTCACCCCTGCATCCGCAGATTCCGAGCGCAAAGTTTGAGAGCATTGCCGCACCGAACTCAGAATGAACTACTTCAGGATGAAACTGAACACAATATATATTCTCCTTCTCTATTGCGTAAGCAGCATTTACAACATCATCTGTAGAGGCTATGACCTCTGCCCCCTGAGGAAGAGATGCAATGGTATCTCCGTGGGACATCCATACCTGAGAAACTTCAGGAACACCTTTAAATAAAAGAGAATCCTTTTTAGTTACTGTCAGCATAGCCCTTCCATATTCACGGGCAAGTGAAGGATTTACTTCGCCACCGTAAGTATGGGCTATATACTGTGCGCCATAACAGACACACATCATCGGGTACTTGCCCTTTATTGAGTCCAAATCAGGTTTGGGAGCCTTGGGATCCCTGACCGAGAAGGGGCTGCCCGAGAGAATGACACCTTTCACACTATCGTCCAGAACAGGTATCTTGTTGAAGGGATATATCTCACAATAGACATTGATTTCCCTAAGTCTTCGGCCTATCAGCTGCGTTAGCTGTGACCCGAAATCGAGTATAATGATTTTCTCTGTCATATTTTTTAAATTATCCTACAAATATAATCAAATTTAGATTATTTTTGCGCCTCAATTATGCAAGACATTAGAAATATAGCAATTATCGCCCACGTCGACCACGGAAAGACTACCCTGGTCGACAGAATGATATATCAGGCGAAACTTGTCCGCGGAAATGACAAGCAGGGCAAGGAGTTGATTCTGGACAACAACGATCTGGAAAGGGAACGTGGTATCACAATCCTTTCAAAGAATGTATCAGTACCTTACAAAGGATTCAAAATCAACATTATAGACACTCCGGGCCACGCTGACTTCGGTGGCGAGGTAGAGAGAGTGCTTAACATGACGGACGGCGTACTGCTGCTCGTGGATGCATTTGAAGGCACAATGCCCCAAACAAGGTTTGTACTTCAGAAAGCTATCGAGATGGGAAAGAAACCAATCGTTGTCATCAACAAGGTCGACAAGCCCAATTGTCGCCCCGATGAGGTGAACGACCAGGTATTTGACCTGATGTTTTCGCTCAACGCAACGGAAGACCAGCTCGATTTCAAGACCATCTACGGAAGCGCAAAACAGGGATGGATGTCAACAGACTGGAGGAAACCCTCTACAGATATCATTCCCCTGCTCGACACCATATTGGAAGAGATTCCCGCTCCTCCATACATGGAAGGAACTCCTCAGATGCTGATTTCATCACTCGAATACTCCCCTTATGTAGGACGTATCGCTGTAGGCAGAGTGGCAAGAGGAGAAATCAAGACAGGTCAGCAGATTTCACTCTGCAAGAAGGATGGCATCATCGAGAAACAGCGAATCAAAGATCTTCTCGTCTTTGAAGGACTCGAAAAGAGGAGCGTTGAAAAGGTGACATGCGGGGATATCTGTGCAGTTGTAGGAGTTGAAGACTTCGAAATCGGAGACACTATAGCAGATTATGAAAACCCCGAAGCCCTCCCCCCTATCACCGTTGACGAGCCTACGATGAGTATGCTCTTTACTATCAACGATTCACCCTTCTTCGGACGTGAAGGAAAGTTCGTAACCTCAAGACACCTTAAGGAAAGGCTTGAAAAAGAGCTCGAAAAGAATCTTGCGCTCAGAGTGAAAGAGGGTCTTACAGCAGATTCGTTCATAGTATACGGACGTGGCGTACTTCACCTTTCTGTACTGATCGAAACGATGAGAAGAGAGGGATTCGAACTTCAGGTAGGTCAGCCAAAAGTCCTTGACAAGAATATCAATGGCGTGAGATGCGAACCTATAGAGGCCCTAACTATCGACCTTCCCGAAGATATGGTAGGAAAAGCCATAGAAATCTCCACCAGAAGAAAGGCTGCCCTGATGCACATGGAGACAAGGGGAGATAGGGCCCATCTCGAATTTGACATCCCCTCCAGAGGTCTTATTGGTCTGAGAAGCAACCTGATGACAGCAACTCAGGGAGAAGCCGTAGTAGCACATAGATTCAAAGGTTACGAACCTTTCAAGGGAGAAATCGAAAAGCGCAACAACGGTTCACTGGTTTCACTCGAGACAGGCCTCTCTGTAGCCTATGCAATGGACAAACTTCAGGACAGGGGTCGCTTCTTTATCGAACCCGGAGAGGATATATATGAAGGTCAGGTGGTAGGAGAACACACCAGAGCGAGCGACCTTGCAATCAATATTTGTAAGACTAAAAAGCTCACAAACATGCGAGCCTCAGGTTCCGATGACAAAGTGATGCTCCCTCCTCCCATAAGATTCTCACTGGAAGAGGCTCTTGAATACATACAGGAAGATGAATTGGTAGAAGTTACACCCGTTTCAATGCGTTTGAGGAAGATTATTCTGGATGAAACAGAAAGAAAACGCAGAAAAGGTTGATAATACTGAAAATTTTTATATCTTTGTCGCCCCTTAATTTACGGAGAGATGAGTAACATTTGTAAGATTGAGACCAAAGGATTGGGAAACGGAAGTCACAAGTATACATTCATACTTGACGGAGGTTTCTTTGAGGCGTTTGAAAATGACATGATTTCCGATGCGGGAATCACAGTCGAGGCTACACTTGAAAAGAATGGTCCTGCAATGAGACTCAGCATGTTAATTAACGGGACAGTAACAGTGATGTGCGACAGATGTCTGGATAATCTGGACCTGCCTGTCAAGATTGACGAGACATTTGATGTCCTCTTCTCAGATTTGTCTGATACTTCAGATATTGCCGATCAGGAGATTTCTGAGGAGAAAGATGTTGTGGTGCTTGACAGGACATCGGCCGATATCGACCTGAGTCAGTTGATCTATGACTATGTATGTACATCCCTTCCTATAAGAAAAGTACATCATGATGGAGAATGCAATCCTGAAATGATGGAGAAAATGAAGAATATATTAAAATAATTAAAATTAAAATAAGATGGCACATCCTAAACACAAGCTCTCTAAACAGCGTAGAGACAAACGTAGAACACACGATAAGTTAACTGTTCCTACAATGGCAACATGTTCAAACTGTGGTGCTGCTGTATTGTACCACAGAGTATGCCCTGAATGCGGATACTATCGCGGTCGCCTCATGGTGGCAAAGAATGTTGAATAATTCTTTGCATAACTGATGTTGAAGATCGGTCTTGATGCAATGGGTGGGGACTTTGCCCCGCTCAACGCTGTGTTAGGAGCGATCGACGCTTCTGCGCACAAAGATATTCAGATCTGGCTCTTCGGGGATAGGGAAATTATTACCGGGATCTGTAACAATGCAGGTTTTGATCCCGGTAGATTTGTTATTATTGATTGTAAGGACAATATCCTCTTTACAGACCACCCGGTATCAGCGTTCCACAGGAAGAGGGAATCCAGCATAGTGAAAGGATTCCAACTTCTAGAATCAGGGGATATAGATGCCTTTGCAAGTGCCGGTAACACGGGTGCGATGATGGTAGGGTGTTCACTTACACTGAACATGATCAACAAGATTTCCCGTCCATGCATTTCAGTGGAACTCCCTCTGATTAATGGAAACAAGGTCCTCCTGCTGGATGTAGGATTCAATGCCGATTGCAGACCTGATAACCTTCTCCAATTTGGAGCTTTGGGAAATATCTACTCCAAAAGCGTTTTGGGGGTAAAGGAGCCCAAGGTAGGACTGCTGAACATCGGAGCGGAAAGCGGCAAAGGGAATCTCAATGTAAAAGAGGCATATACACTCTTTTCTGAAGGTTCCGATTTCAACTTCATAGGCAACATCGAACCGGACAACATATTTACAGACAGCTGCGCAGATGTAGTGGTAACGGACGGCTTCACTGGAAATCTATTTCTAAAACAGGCTGAGGCGTTGTACAACATCGTTTGCAAGAGAGAGATAGAAGACGCTTACCTCTCAAGGTTCAATTATGAACTCTATGGAGGCACTGCAGTACTCGGAGTATCATCAGTAGTGATTATAGGACACGGCAGAAGTTCTTCAGCAGCAATTGCAAATATGATTTTTAAGGCAGAAAGTGTATTAAAAAGTAGATTAATCGAGAATTTTAATATATTTGCATAATTATTCAATGGCTCTGTAGTTCAACGGATAGAATGGAAGTTTCCTAAACTTTAGATGGCGGTTCGATTCCGCCCGGAGCTACCAAGAGAGCGGTTCTGACTAATAGGAACTGCTCTTTTTTCTTATTACATCGAAAAGAGTACAGCTCTTATAGTCTGGGCACTCCTTCGCGCAAAGGTCACAATACCTCTCTCGGGCACATCTTCTGATTTGGCAGCCTCTGTCACAAAAATCCAGTTTTTTGCCATCCCCCTTGCATCCGGAACATCCGGAAGGATATAAAGGACATGAAGCACAGTCGAAACCACAATAAGCTATATGGAAGTTATTTCTTTGCATTTCTGGGATGATGATCAAGTATCCCTTTCTGCCACTTGGCAGAATCGACATGAGTATAGACCTGTGTAGTGAGAATGCTTTCATGACCGAGCATCTGCTGCACAGCTCTCAGATCTGCACCGTTTTCCACTAGATGAGTGGCAAAGGAGTGTCTAAAAGTATGAGGCGATATCTCTTTTTCAATGCCTGCAATTGCTGCTTGATTTTTAACTATGAGATAGACCATCACCCGCGTAAGGTGATTACCTCTACTATTAGTAAAAACATAATCGAGATATCTGGGTTTGACCACTCTGTAGGGTGATTCAAGCCATTTTTTGATATAATCCAGCGCAGTGGGGTTAATTGGAATAATTCTTTGTTTATCCCCCTTCCCTATTACCTTTACAAATCCCTCCTCCTGAAAAATATCAGATACCCTCAACATAACAAGTTCACTCACACGCATTCCTGTAGAATAAAGAGTCTCAAGAATTGCCTTGTTCCTGTGACCCAAAGGTTCAGACAGGTCAACACTATCTATTATTGCATCTACCTCCTCTACTGTAAGCACTGAAGGAAGAGCGGGATTAATCTTGGGGAGTTCGAGCAGTTGAGCAGGGTTTACAGAACTGATTCCCTCAACTTCTATATAATTGTAAAAAGATTTTATGGAGCTTACAAAACGCGCCTGACTTCTTTTTGAGAAGCCATTTGTCATCATGAAATAGGTATACTCCGACAGATTCTCCCTACTTACCGCCAAAGGGTCCTCTATTTCTGACCGCTGAGCAAACTTTTTGATGTCGCTTATATATGAGATGACAGTACTCTTGGAGAGTGAGCGTTCAAGTTGGAGAAAAAGAGAAAATTCATCAATAAGTTTTTGCCATTTGTCACTTATCATACTCTACTTTATTTTTTTCATACTCCTTACACCACTGGGAAATACCGCACTCCTGACATTTTGGATTGCGGGCTGTGCAGATATAACGGCCATGGAGAATGAGCCAATGATGCGCAGTGGCCCTATATTCGGCAGGAATATGGGTTGTTAGATCCTTCTCCACCTTCTCAGGAGTAGAGCCTTTAGAAAGACCGATACGGTGGGACACCCTGAAGACGTGAGTGTCGACTGCAATAACCGGCTCGTTAAACAGAATAGAAGCTACCACATTCGCAGTCTTCCTTCCCACACCCGGAAGTTTCATGAGTTTTTCGACACTGTCAGGAATCTCTCCATCGAAATCACTCACAAGCATCCTTGACATCCCTATAAGATGCTCTCCTTTGCTGTTGGGATAAGAAACAGACTTGATAATAGCGTACAAATCCTCAAAAGAGGCCTCCGAAAGCGCTTTCGGGGTAGGATACTTACTGAAAAGCACCGGAGTAACCATGTTGACTCTCTTGTCGGTACACTGAGCAGAAAGCATTACAGCGCACAACAACTCGAATCCATTCGAGAAATTCAACTCAGAGCGGACTGATGGTCTGTTGAGCCTGAACCATTCAATAATGGCATCGTATCTATCATTCAGTTTCATGCATCTTCCCTTATCAAATTACAAGAACAGTTTTCACAGAGCCACCTCTTACCAGGGAACTTGGATATTATGGAGCGGTTATGTGTTACCATTATGACAGCCGGTCCCATTTCCCTATTGATATTCAACAGTAGATTCATTATGCCTTCTGCCGTCTCATCGTCCAGATTTCCGGTAGGTTCATCTGCTAAAATAATATCCGGCTCATTCAGCAGAGCCCTTGCAATTGCAATACGCTGCTGTTCTCCACCCGAGAGTTGGTGAGGCATCTTGTGAGCCTTCAGAGACATGCCTACACCTTCAAGGACGCTCTTGATTCTACTGTCGATATCCCTTGAATTGCTCATTCCTGTTGCCTTGAGAACAAAAGCTAAATTATCATACACTGATCTATCCATCAATAGCTGAAAATCCTGAAATACCACACCGATCTTTCTCCTGAGATATGGTATCTTCCTATTCTTGAGCCTGAGAAGGTCAAACTCTCCTACCCTTGCCACCTTTCCCTTTACCGGCAATTCGCCAATGAGAGACTTGATAATGGATGTCTTTCCACTACCTACTTTTCCTTCGATATAAATGAACTCCCCCTTATTGACAGACATATTAAGAGAGTCAATAATCAGATTCCCATTGTTGAAAATGGAGATATCCTCGAACAGGATAATCGGAAGAGCTTTTTCTGGAGAATCCATCGAAACAATATAAAAAAGGGAAGAGTCCCGCAGGACAATCCTCCCCTATCAAAATTAAAACTATTTATTCAAAGCTGTAGCCACATCGACAGCCACTGCAACTGTTGCACCCACCATAGGGTTATTGCCTATTCCAAGGAATCCCATCATCTCTACATGAGCGGGAACAGAAGAGGAACCAGCAAACTGTGCATCCGAGTGCATACGGCCCATTGTGTCTGTCATACCATATGAAGCAGGACCTGCCGCCATATTGTCGGGATGAAGAGTACGTCCTGTACCACCACCGGAAGCAACAGAGAAGTAATTCTTGCCCTGAAGCATACATTCCTTTTTATAGGTTCCTGCAACTGGATGCTGGAAACGGGTAGGGTTGGTAGAATTACCTGTAATAGATACATCCACACCCTCTTTATGCATAATTGCTACCCCTTCACGAACATCATTCGCACCGTAACATCTCACTTTGGCACGAGGACCGTCACTGTAAGCAACTTCCCTTACGATCTTAAGCTCACCGGTGAAATAGTCAAAATCTGTCTCTACATATGTAAAACCATTGATACGCGAGATAATAAGGGCTGCATCCTTACCCAGACCGTTAAGAATACACCTGAGGGGTTCTTTACGCACCTTATCAGCTTTTGCTGCAATCTTGATAGCGCCTTCAGCTGCTGCAAAAGATTCATGTCCTGCAAGGAATGCAAAACATTTGGTCTCTTCGCTCAGAAGACGGGCAGCTAAATTTCCATGTCCGATACCTACTTTACGGTCATCGGCAACAGAACCGGGGATACAGAAAGACTGGAGACCTACTCCGATAGCTTCTGCTGCTTCTGCAGCATTCTTGCATCCTCTTTTAAGTGCAATGGCTGCACCAACTACATAAGCCCATTTTGCATTTTCAAAACAGATAGGCTGTGTCTCCTCACAAGTCTTGTAAGGATCGAGACCATACTGTTCGCAGATTTCATTGGCTTCTTCGATGCTTTTGATTCCTTCAGCATTGAGAACAGAGAGAATCTGGTTCATTCTTCTGTCCTGACTTTCAAATTTAACATTTCTTATTGCCATACCAATCTCTCCTTATTCTTTACGTGGATCAATAAATTTCACTGCACCCTGCTCCTCAGAGAAACGGCCGTAAGTACCGGTTACCTTCTTGAGAGCCTCATTGGCATCTGTTCCCTTCTTGATTTCATCCATGAATTTGCCAAGGTGCACGAATTCATATCCGATAATCTGATTATCCTTGTCAAGAGCGATTCTTGAACAATATCCTTCAGCCATTTCAAGATATCTGGGACCTTTGGCCAGAGTACCGAACATAGTACCAGTCTGACTGCGAAGTCCTTTACCGAGGTCTTCAAGACTTGCGCCTATAGCAAGACCGCCTTCTGAGAAAGCACTCTGAGTACGTCCATAGACAATCTGAAGGAAAAGTTCTCTCATTGCTGTATTGATAGCATCACATACCAAGTCTGTATTAAGAGCTTCAAGGAGAGTCTTGCCGGGAAGGATCTCAGAAGCCATTGCAGCTGAGTGAGTCATACCGGAACATCCGATTGTTTCAACAAGCGCTTCCTGAATAATACCATCCTTTACATTGAGAGTCAACTTGCAGGCTCCCTGCTGAGGTGCACACCAACCGATACCGTGTGTAAGACCGGAGATATCGGTAATTTCCTTACTTTTTACCCATTTTCCCTCTTCAGGAATGGGTGCGGGACCGTGATTAGCCCCTTTTGCCACGCAACACATCTGTTGCACTTCGTGTGAATAAATCATATTAACTATTATATAAACGATCTTGAAATTACATTAAAAAATGGTAGTGAGAGCCGAACCTTTCAAATGCGGCCTTGTCGAGTGACTCCCTATGGTTAGGATGGGCTACACTGATTATAAGCTTTGCTCTCTCCTGCAGAGACTTGCCATACAGGTCAACAGCTCCGTACTCTGTCACGAACCAGTGGATGTGATTTCGGGTAGTGACGACACCGGCACCCGGGGTGAGAATAGGTGCAATCTTGCTGACTCCCTTGTTGGTAACTGAGGGCATAGCTATAATTGCTTTACCTCCCTGTGACATGGAAGCTCCGTAGATAAAATCTATCTGACCGCCTACTCCACTATAAAAAGTGGTTCCAAGCGAATCTGCACAGACCTGCCCGGTAATATCAACCTGCAAAGCGGAGTTGATGGCAGTAACCTTGGGATTCTTGGCAATTATGTAGGGGTCGTTCGTATAGGCCACATCCATCATTGCCACCATAGGATTGTCATCTATGAAGTCATAAACCTCTTGAGAACCCATCAGAAACGTAGAAACTATCTTTCCCCTGTCAATAGCCTTGGCAGCTCCATTTATAACCCCGCTTTTAACCAAAGGAAGCACACCATCTGCAAACATCTCAGTATGTATACCGAGGTTCTTATGGCCGGAGAGCTGGCTGAGGACCGCATTGGGGATAGCACCAATTCCCATCTGAAGGGTGGCTCCATCTTCAATGAGAGATGCACAATTCATACCAATCTTTGCCTCAATTTCTGTAGGATCTGAGAAATGGGCAGGTGTCAGAGGCTTATCGTCTTCAACAAAGAAATCGATCATTGAGACAGGAATCATTGCATCACCAAATGCCCTTGGAACATACTTATTAACCACCGCGATGACATAATCTGCACACTCTATTGCCGCAAGAGTAGCATCAACAGAGGTTCCCAATGATACATAGCCATGCTTGTCTACAGGAGAGACCTGAACCATTGCCACATTGCAGGGAAGAACACCTGATCTATATAGTTTCTGGGTTTCACTTAAGAAAATAGGAATATAATCTGCATATCCGGCCTGAACACTCTTCCTTACATTTCCACCTACAAAGAAAGCTTCGTGAAAGAAAATTCCTTCATACTCCTTATTGACATATGGTGCTGTCCCCTCGGTATGAAGATGATGGATTCGGACGTCTTTCAACTCACCCGAATCACCGCGCCTGCAGAGGGCATCGATAAGAATTTGAGGAGCCGAAGCAACGCTGCTAAGATGTACATGATCACCTGACTTGACCACCTTAACGGCTTCATCAGCTGAAACAAACTGGATATTATGATTCATATTCTATTTATTTTGATTAATCCTCAAATATAATTCACAAAGCGCAAATTTACAAAAATATCCCCAAAAAAAGGTCGCCCGCAAATTAATGCGGACGACCATACAAAAATCAAGGATAAAAATTATTCCATCTGGTAATCGAGATTTTCACCTACTTTGATTGTACGGCAGTTATCTTCGATGTAGCCAAAGAAGTTCGCATATCCTGCTCCCTTGACATCACCAGAGAATGTACCTTCTCTAAGAACTACTACCACAACAGATAGATTATCATTCTTTCTTACAGTAGTAGGGATAGCAGCAGAGAATTCGAGAACTTTTTCTTCGTTAGCTGTGAAGATATAATCGTCACCCATAACATTCTCAGTAAGGGCAATCTTAGCTACATTATCATGAACATAGTCACTTGATGCATTCGACTGAGCCTGTACACAACCACTTTCAACAAGGAAGGCCATCACTCTGTATTTCTTAGCTTCATTTGATTTGATCTTGATAGAAGCATTTACATTGCCGTCAGCTACAGTAAGGCTGCCGCCAATGTTGGAAATAGCCCAAAGTTCCTGAGTTTCAAGAGCCTCGTTCTTAAGCTGGGTATAAAGTTCAACCTGTCTGTCTTCCTTAATGTTCACACAATCAACATAGTTATTGAAAACACCTGAAGGATAACCTGTTACACCATACTGCTTTGAAATAGCAGCCATATCAGGGAATGTAAGACCACCTTCCGAATTACCGTAGAAGTTTACAATTGCAAATCTTTCAGGATCTTCATCAATTGCTCTGTGCATTGCACTTGCCATAATAGGACAATAGCCGCACCATGTAGCTGTAAATCTGAAGAAGATATTACGCTTGAAAGGAGCCTTTGAGCTCATCTGATCGACAGGAATCTCGATTTTATATCCGTTAGTAGCTTCGAGAACTATCTTGTCTTCTCTAAAATCTTCTGACGATTCTTTGACAGTAGCCTTGAGAGTTGTGACCACGTACTGAGACTTTGTCTTCTTGTCAGAAAGAATCAAAGAGTCTGTAGCGGATTCTTTCACAATTTCGAGCCAAGATGGGGCAGATGTCACTTCGAAGGGAAGAGTTCCCTCAATCTCGATGGGAAGAGATGACTCTACCTGAGATTTGAAAGTGTAGCTGGAATTGATAGAGGCAATACCCTGAAGACCCCTCATTATTGCCACATATGTTGAGATCTTTTCACCATCCTGAATACCGAGCTTATCTTCGATTTCATGGAAGGAGTCATTTGACTTGAGAGATGTGAACTTGAGATTTACATCTCCTGCAAAACCGCTCTTGGGAGAAACCTGAAGCCAATCGGGGCACTTTACAATCATCCAGTTGTTTTCAAATTTATGAGGAAGTTCTACACTTTCACCCTCAACAGAAGAGAATATGTACTGTATGTCTGTAACAGTAGGTTCATCATCAGGACCATCGTCAGGACCTCCTGTTTTCTGCTGACATGAAACAAGAGCAAACATAGAAGCTGCAAAAAGCAGAATGAATTTAAAAATATTCTTTTTCATCAGTAATTAAATATTTACATCATTACAATAAGTGAAAGGTTGACACCGGTATAGGCAGGAGTCATACGACAAACACCACCTGAACAGAGATATCCCTCCTTGAAACGACCTGCATTCAAGGCAGCTCTTACCTTTCCATAAGAGTATCCTACACTACCGTTGATGTAGTGAGTATTGGTCTCACCATAGTTCCACATATCCTGGACGCTGACACTCCACCTCGGAGCTAAATTGTACTCAACCAAAGCAGCAACCCAACCCTTGTGATCCTGCTGTGTATACAAATGCTGCACTTCGAATCTCAACGAGTTCTTCCTATTGATCTTATAAGTAACGTCAGCAACTACTGTATGAGAATCCCAAAGGAGTGAAGGATTTTCAGGGTTTCCTTTTCCGATAGTATTAGGGTTGAATGTCTGCCAGGTATAGTAGAGAATCATCTTGACATTCTTTCCCCACCAACGTTCAAGGTCAATGGTAAGGTCTCTAAAAAGAAGTGATGAATTTGCAGAGAGTTCACCCACTTCAAGGTATTTTCCGTAGAAAGTCGAGAAGTTAGCGTGAACCTTCATACCCTTCTTGCCACCGATCACAGATCCCTTCTTGAAATTGTAGAAAAGATCGACCTGTCCACCGATCTCATCAGCCTGAGGAGAATAGGGGTTCATTGTAGCAAGCATATATGTGTGCTGCTGTGTCAAAGCAGGAACATAGTTGATAAGGGTAAACATTTCAGTCTTGCCCCTGTAGCCCTGGAATGAAGCATTCTTCAACTGACGGAAAGTGGCAAGAGCTCCGAAACCATATCCCGAGTAACCGAGTTCAACCTGAATTGCACGGTTACGAGAGGTATCATTTGCATTGTAGAATCCAGGGTCGCTCTTTCTGTCCATATATTCTCCCTTTAGGATAAAGCCATGGGTTCCAAAGTTGAGTCTTGCAGAATAACCGGTCGTAAGGGGAGATGTTGCCTCTCCTGAGAGAGATTCATACTTGTTGACAACACTACCTTCAACAGAGAGATCAATATTGTCAAGCTTGGCTGCATTGGAAATGGAGAAAGAAAGGTCTGCTGCTGCGACAGAAGAAGATGTGTTGTAGTTATAATCGAAATCCTGACGCACCAGACCGTAAAGGCCCTTTACAGTAAGATAATCACCAAAAGTGTATGCAACCCTTGCACCCTTGAGGGCATTGTTCACACCCAAGGTACGGTCTTCATAAGTTCTGAGAATAAGGCCGCTTCCGAACTGTTCGAAAAGGCTGCCGACCCTAATGTCCCATCCTTTTGAGTTAAAACCGGCATAGTAGTCATAACGTGCCATTCTCTGACCTGAAAGGGACATGGGGAAATATCCTGAAAGTGCAGGAAGATAGAGCTCTACCTGTGTTCCGAAAGAGAAGCCACCCTTAACATAATCTACCTTTAAGTAGTTGTTGGAACCGAACTTCATGTCTGGAGCCATAGCTCCTGTCTTTTCATCGTTGAAGTAGTAGGTAGTGTTAGTTTCGAAACTTGAAGAGAGAGTACCCTTATCCTCTCCCTCGTTCTGCGCGAAGAGGGAGGGGACAAGAGCCATTGCAGCCAATATAGAGACTATTGATTTTCTATACATAACAAATTACTGAAGTTTGAGAATTTGTTCAAAAAGTTCCTCTTCATTACCCGGAGTATATCCTATATGAGTATAAACGATCTTGCCGTCCTTGTCAAGAAGGAATACTGTGGGCTGAGTCTGAACATTCATAGCACGTTTGAGATCTCCGTTTACATCGAGAAGGAAAGTAAACTCAGACCATCCGCGACCCTTTACCATAGGTGCTACCTTTGAGCTTGATCTCGAGTCATCGGTCGAAACAGCCACAAACTTGAAAGAAGCTTCCTCCTGCCAGTCTGACCATGCATCATTGACCGCTCCGAGCTCCTGAAGACAAGGTTTGCAGGTGGTATACCAGAAAGAGAGTACCACAGGAACACCATCTTCAAGAATAGAACGAATATTCACTTCATTTCCTTCAAGGTCTGTAACATTCACATTAGGAAGACTCTTCTGTGCTGATGCAAGGAAAGGCAGACAAAGTGCTATAATTGCAATTACTATTTTTTTCATATTACTCTTCGTATTTATAATCAACAAGTGATCCAACAGGACAGTAGATAACGTTATCTACAATATTGCCAAAGTTCATATAATCAGCATTGGGAACAGAGCCTTTGTAACTTCCTTCATAGGTTACATAAGCGATAATAGCAAGGTTATTCTGGTCACGTACTGCTGAAGGAACATCTACAGAAAGGGGAATGTATTTGATAGAGTTTGCTTCGAAGCTGTAATCGTCACCCATATGTGCTGCAGTCATAGCAGTTCTGGTAACATAGTTATGAACATAGTTTGCACCACCGTTGGTCTGACTCTGTACGATATCGTTCTCAACGAGGAATACGTGAAGCTTGCACTGTTTAGCCTCTTTGGTTGCTATGAAGAGCTCGAGGTTCACTTTGCTGCCATCAAGAGATGATACACACGCAAGCTGTGAGTTAGCAGGAAGGTTATTTTTAGCTTCATTAGCAAGGCCTTTAATGATATTTGCTGTAGTAGCAGAAGAGTAGT
Organism: uncultured Alistipes sp.; assembly: GCA_945787505.1. Classification (GTDB taxonomy): domain Bacteria; phylum Bacteroidota; class Bacteroidia; order Bacteroidales; family UBA932; genus Coprenecus. Next base: position 19,597 of record CALZHC010000016.1, on the reverse strand, counting down.
TTGCCACCTGTGCAACATCATTCATGGCACCTGTAGGGAAGCCCTCAACCTTATAGTAGTTCTGCATTTCGTTCACGAACCTATAAGTGAGATCCTGACTCTGTGCACCGTAGATATTGAGGTTAACAATACGTCCTTCTTCTTCCTTCATCGCAAGCTTGAATGCTTCTGCCATCATAGGACAGTATCCACACCATGTAGCGGTGAAACGTACACCAAGGCTTCTTCTATAGAATGTTTTAGCATAATCAACATTACCGATCTGCTGTACTGGAATTTCTGCCAGGCTCTGACCATCAGTAGTTTTAAGGCTGATTGTAGATTCTCTATAGCTTCCTGCATTTTCAGTTGCTGAGATGCTGATCTTGTATGTTTTTGCCTGTGAATAGGTCTTTCCGTCTGCAAGAAGGGTAGAGTCAATCTTTGCAACAGACTTGATTTCAAACCAATCTGAACCTTCACCCTTAGAATATTCGAAAGGAGCAGAGGCCTTTACAATAAGATCCAGTTCGCCGCCTTTGCCTGCAAATGTAGCAGACTGGGGAGAAGAAGTGGCTCCGAGAGCAGGACGCTGGAAAACATGGTATCTGATATGTTCAGTACCAACGTTTACCACGATAGTACTTTCAACTTCAGTGAACGATTCATTCGCTTTGGTGGTAGTGAAGGTCAGTTTGTTTGCACCTGCAAAACCAGAAAGGGGAGATACTGTGAAGTTATCACCGGTTTTGATAATCTGCCAGTCACCTGCAAATTCTAATGTAGCTTCAGTAACATTCTGAGCTGCAGCATCAAGAAACACTACATCAGAGGCCTGAGGACCATCTGGTTCCTTCTCTTTGTTAACATTGTTACAAGAAGAGAACATCGAAACCATAGCGAGCATCAAAGCTCCAAATGAAATTTTTTTAAGATTCATTGTTAAATAGTTTTTATTCTAGTTGTTTTTAAAATTTTCAATACCACCATTAAGGAATTCGATGAAGGCCTCAACATCGAGGTTATAACCTCTGGGTTCTGCAAGTTTCCTACCATCAGGTGATTCAAGGATATAATATGGCTGTGCATTGGCGCCATACTTAGAGAATGCTATGTATGAGTTAATCTTTCCGAGAGTTTTGAGTGTCTTTCCACCTGCCTCAATCCAGTTTTCTTCGGGTACTTCCATCTTATCGTCACAGTACAGAGCACAGATAACATACTGGTTTCTGAGAATATCTAAAACCCTTGGATCAGCCCATACCCTTGATTCCATTTCACGGCAGTTCACACATGCGTGACCGGTAAAGTCGATAAAGAGAGGCTTGCCTACCTTCTTAGCATAGGCCTTTGCCTGCTCGAGATCAAAGAATCCGTTAAGACCATGCGAGAGTTTGAGTTTGTCGGCATATTTCACCTTGGTTATATCGTAGTCTTCCATTTCATATGCAACTGTCTTGTCATAGAACCAGCCTTTCTGCTGTTCAGGAGGCAAGTAACCTGAGAGAGCTCTAAGAGGAGCTCCGAAGAGACCGGTAATCAAATATATGTCAAACGCCAATACAATAATCGTGAATATGATTCTTGCAGCAGACCACTTTCTAACTTTGTCAACACCTTTGAAGCGGATGAATCCCAACATAAAGATGAACAGGAGAGTAAAGATCACAATCCAAATTGCCAAATAGATATCTCTGGGGAGAATATTCCAGTGGTAAGCCTGGTCAGCCATAGAGAGGAACTTGAATGCAAGAGCAGTTTCAACAAAACCGAGGATCACCTTTACAGAACCGAGCCATCCACCGCTCTTTGGCATTTTGCTCAAGAGTGAAGGGAACATTGCAAGGAATGTGAAAGGAAGAGCAAATGCTGTAGAGAATGCGAGCATGGTAACGATAGGTGTCCAGAACTCACCGGAAACCGAACGAATAACGACATTACCTACAATAGGGCCGGTACATGAGAATGATACCAGAACCAGAGTAAGTGCCATGAAGAAGATACCACCGAATCCCTTAGTGTCAGCCTTGCTGTCTGTCTTGGTGGTCACAGATCCCGGAAGTGTAATTTCGAAGAGACCGAAGAAAGAGAGTGCAAAGACAATGAACACTATGAAGAATATGATGTTAGGCAGCCAGTTGGTAGCAAGCCAGTTGAAAATGTCAGTAGTAACTGCATCTCCTCCGAAGATCCTGGTAATGAGAATCAGGGCCGCAATAGGAAGAGTGTAGAGGATAATGATGAAGAAGCCGTAGAGGAACGCTCTTTTTCTTCCTGTTGCAGGATCCGGAGAACCTTTCATGAAGAACGATACTGTCATGGGGACCATAGGGAAGATACAAGGAGTCAGCAAAGCAACAAGACCCCAGATGATAGCTTCGATAATCATGCTGAGAAGATTGCCTCCACCGACCTTTACAGTTCCGGCCTGGGATATTGTATCCTCAGCTATCGCACCGTTTCTATCAATTGCTATTTTCAGTTCCTCATCACCGAAAACACAGCTGACAGAATCACAAGCCTGCCATTCTACATTTACAAGGAAGTCTGCTCTTTCAGCAAGAAGTTCGACCTGCTGAGTAAAAACGACACAATCTTCAAAGTATGCAACATCCACCATGAAGACATCATCATAATACTTGTTTATCTTACCTGAAATCTGAAGGGGACCAACCTTCTTCGCAGCAGGTTTGTTGGAATCACCCAGAACTTCGATAGTCATCAAAGTCTCCTTAGGACCGCCAGTGTAAGTAGTATCATAAATGTGCCAATGTGAGTCAATTTGACCTGTCAAGACAAGTTCAAAATGAGAATCATCCAATTTGTTTACGCTAGAGTTCCACTTCACATGTGTCTCTTGTGCAAACAAAGTGAACGATGATAGTAAAATAACTATTACCGATAAAAAGCTTTTGAATTTCATAAATCTAGTATTTAAACTTCGCTAAGATAGAAAAAATAATCAGTCAAGTACTATTTTTTTAACCTTTTTTAAATTTTTTACCTCTAAATCCTTTGAATCTCCTTTTACGCAGGCTTTTGGATACATGGGCGCAATGACCTGATTCGGATTGTTCCATGTTTCCATCAGATCAAGGAACTCCTGAGGATCGCCGACCCCATCAGCCGTGAGTGTGAACTCCTTTTTATATAGAGGGCCATAAATACCATCGGGATCGACAGCCACGGCTACCGCTGTATAGCTCTGATCAAAAGATAGAGCAGCAACAGAACGATACTGTTTGGGTCCTCCATTCTTTATGAGCTTCTTGATCATATTGTCTGTTATTCCTTCAAACTGTTCGGAGGTGAAGATTCCATAGTATATACTCTCCTCAGCTCCATAGGGATTTACAGTAACTTCAAACGGTAGCAGGGCATCCTTGTAATCGTAGATTTGCCAGTAGGAATCGAGTCTTGAAACTTCAGCCACAGAATAGTAATTACCGATATTCATATCGACGACTATTCCATCATCCCCCTCTTCGAGAGTAGTAAACTTGGTCTTGAAAAGCGATGTGGTATTAATACCGGCATCATATCCAAAAGCAACGACATAGTAAGAGGTTGCAGAATAGATGTCCATCACCTTAAAAGACTGGTCCCCACTATAAGTAGTCAGAGAAAACATCGTATAGAGATACTCCATCAGATCGTTTTCTTCCATACCCTCCACTGTTGACTCTGAAAGCAGTGCCATTGTATAAGGATCAGAATTAGAGACACTAATCTTCACTTCAGCTGTATTCTGAGTAATATTGTATACAGATATATCTATCTGATTTTCTGAAGCTTCTGGTTTCTCTATTTCAAATTCGTATGTATAGACATTTGTACAGACATAACCAGAGAGAGAGTCTACACCGTAAATACCCAATATATATGGTACTCCTGCTTTGAATCCCTCTGAAGAGAGTGACTGGTTACCCTTATAGCAAAACAGCTCAAGTATCTGATCCATAGTAGCACCATATTCTACCCACATAAGCATCGTATATCTCCAGTCTTCGGAAAACGCCAGCTGGTAATCATTACCATAGGCATCCTCTACTGAAGATTTCGTATATATCCTATAAGAATAGTATCCTTCATACTCGGTTGAAATATCCAGATTCACCACATTGCTCACAAAAGAGAGAGCCACATCCCACTGCACATCTTCGGTAGAAACACCAGAGGTGGTGAATACCTCCTTTACCAGTTTAGTGGTAACAACACACTTTTCTATATCTACGCCATACATATAGGCAACATATTCGGTTTCGGGTTCCAGACCGTTCATGACGCAACCGGTAGTATCACCTGAATTGGCAAAAGAAGCAAAAACATCGCTCAGTGGTACATCATTGATATCGGCAATATTCTGGAAATAAGCTATATCGTCAGCAATAAGTTTTTCATCAGTATCCAGGCCGTTTTGTTGAAGGTAAAGGGACGAGGCGACCAAAAAGACATAAGGCTGATTTTGATCAGCAGCCTCAATATCGAAAGTAACTGATCCGGCAGAGACATCTGTAATTTTGATTGAAAAAGGTTCTTTCTCAGAAGCATCCTGAATCACTGAACAATATACTGTTTCAGCACCGGGGTAGGCAACAGCCAGAGAAGCGCTTCTTGCCTGAGTCACTCCTGAGGCAGATACCACAAATCGTACTTCACCCTCAGCAGCCAGAGGGTCATACTCTATGGAAGTAACAACAACCGAATCAGAAGCAGTCACACTAAGGGTGGCCCCATCCACAGGATTTAGAACTTTATAAGCAAAAAAGAAATCTCCTCCCATAGATGATGATTCAAAAACAGTGCTGCTCAATTTTATCTCAGGAGTCTTTATATCCTCTTTGGGGGTACATGAAAACAAAAGAGAACCTGAAAGAGCCAATGCAAATAACTGTACAAACTTTTTTAACATACCAATAGAAAAAGGGGGCGGTTCATTACGCCCCCAAGGTTATTTTTTATGGAAAATACGACTATTTCTTTATCATATTTCTACGAAGTGAGTCGCTCTTCATAGAAGAGAGATCAATCTCTTCAATCCTCTTCTCACGGGTCTTGAATACTCTTGGCTGAGCATTCTTGACTGACAGAGGAGAAGCGATCTCCTGAATATGTTTCATCACTGATGGAGCAAATCCATTTGCAGGTGCAGCGCTTCCGCCATAGAGAGCGTTCATCACGTCAAGTATTGCCTGAGGATCTCCGGTTGCACCCTCTTCAGTAATTACAATCTTGTCACTGATCACAATATCAGAATATCTTCCTTCAGTATCCTTAACGAGCGCAGCTACTGCCACTTCATCTCCATAGTACAGGATATAGATAGCTTCTGCTCCTGATGCACTTGCACCCTGATATAGGAGGTAATCAGCAAACACGTCAGGCTCATTTGCTTCTACATCCTCATAAGAGAAGACACCAAAATAATATTCACTAACCTCACCACCTTCAAGGATATTTACTTTAACATCAGCAAATACATCATTTTGTGAAAAATCGCTCCAAGAGGGATCAAGAGCTATAACCGAAGCTGTAGTACAATAACTGTCAATTCCACAGGTAATCTTCACATCAGAAGGAATATCAACCTCAGTAGTGAACTTTTTAGAGAAAAGACCTGTTGTAGCCTGACCTCCGGCATATCCGAAGCAATGAACAGCGTAAGTGGTCTCAGGATGCAGACTTGAAGCAGTTCCTTCATAGACGCCCTGAACTGCACCAATGTTGAAGTTTTCAAGAATATGATCAATAATATCCTGGTCACCTGTTGTAGGGAATTCTACATCATCATAAAATATCAAAGCATAGTAGTCATCATTAGAAGGAGTAACTTTGATATGAGCACTTCTTGAGCCTACCTCTGAAACTTCGATTTCGAAAGTCATATCTGAAGGTTTAACATCATCTGAAGTAAATTCATAAACTTCAGGTTTTGAATACTGATATGCTGTAGCAGGATCCACCGCAAATGCAGCTGCAAAATACTTGGTATTAGGCATGATATTGGCTGGATTGTAAGTAGCTTTTCCAGAGAAAGCAAATTCTCCGAGAATATCATCTGGAGTAAATCCGAACATCATGTAGATATTTACGAGACTCATCCAGTTTACGCCTACGAACTCTTCGAGACTAAGTTCTTCTTCTTCAGCCGATTCTACAGTATATACATCAAGAATATAGGGACCGTCAATGGAAGGAGTAGCCTCAACAGCCACATTAACTCCGTCAACAGATACCTTGAGGGAGAATGATGCATCAATCATGGGAAGAGCAGGAGTGCTTACGGCTTCACGAGTAATATCGGTAAGTCTTGCCCAATCCTTTTCGGAATCGACACCATAAGCATATACTATATATGCTGTTTCAGGATTGAGGCCGGAATAAGCTAAATCCAACTGGTCACCCACAACGGTGTATTCTCCCCATACTTCATCAATATCCATTGCATAATATTCGGCAAGCATTTCCATATATGCCTTATCATCCTGATAAAGAGCCTCATCATCAGCAAACGATGCTAATTCCTCCTCTTTTGCAATGAATGAAAGGAATCTCATGTCCTTATCTTTCAAGATAATGTCAGCAATGAATGATGTTGCCTGAACATCCTTGACATTGATAGTGATGGGAAGTTCTTCAGCAGCACTTTGGTTGATTACAAAGACCACGGGCTGAGCACCTTCATAAGAGAAAGTCAGTTCAGACTGACGTGTCTGCGTCTCTTTGTTTTTTGCCACGGTAAACTCTACAGTACCTTTGGTACCTTCAGAAACTACAAGACCACTAACCCAGTCACAGTCCTGAGCTGCTGCTACCTGAAGAGCGACACCCTCTACAGGGTTTACAATCTCGAAAGCAACAGAAAGAGAGTTTCCTGCAGCTTCTACAGTTGTTTCTGTCATATTAAGTTTTATGACAGGCACTTCTTGCTTTGGTTTGTTACAAGATACTAAAACGAGTAACGACAATGCCGAAATGATAACGGCTGGAAACAAATTTTTACTCATACATTAAAATTTAACTGGTTAACGCTTCAAATTTAATCAAAATATTATCATCGTACAATATTTTTTTCTATTTCTGAACTTATTTTACCGTATAACTCTTCAAGCCTCTTCAGACAGCCCTCTATGTCACTATTCACGCCATCTTTGGTTATAGTCACCGGATCACTTACAAATAGATCGGAAAAACGTCCCTCTGTATCCTGAATCAGCGCAAGGACGACGACTTCATCCCCGTAATTCAAAGCATAAAAAGCCTCATTGCCCTGTTTGTTGGCACCCAAAGAAATCAGATAATTTACATAAGCCTCTGTTGAAGAAGAATCAAAATTTTTAGTTTTAAATACTCCGAAATAATATTTCTCTACCTCTACCTCTCCGCTCTCCACAGTTACGACGATATCGGCAAAGACGTCATAATCTGAAAATTTTGACCAGGAAGAGTCTTTTGCAATAATGTCAGACATAGAATAGTAATCGGAAATACCTGCCTTGAAAACTACAGGGGAAACTACCTGCTCTTTGGTTTTGAATTTTGAAGAGAAGAGCTCTGTGGTTACCACTCCGCCAGAATATCCGAATGCCCATACACCGTATTCACGCTCTGGCGTAAGATTGTATATCTTCTTTTCATTGACTCCCTTCATAATATTAAGGCTGACATTCTCAATGATATACTTTATAATGTCTTCCTCTTTTTCGGGCATGACATCAAGTGGACCGACCGCAGCTACATAAGAATCCTCATTGGTAGGAGTAAACTTCAAAGTGGCAGTCACTGCTGTTATTTCAGAAATCTCTATTGCAATCTTATTATTCGAAGGTTTTACACTTCCGGTTGTAAACTCCTTAGAAGAGAGCGCAGAATTCTGGTAACCATTGGAGGGATCTACAGCAAAGGCCCCAGCCATGTACCTCTTCTGAGCCTTCAGGTTGGAAGGTTGGTACAAATACTCACCCTTAACACATAGTCCCTTGACAATATCCTCAACAGTAAAACCATAATTAAGATAGGTATTGACCGTCCCTATCCATTTTGCCATAGCAAAGTCATCCAGTGAGAGACCAGATTTCTCAACCTCTTCCGCATCATAAACAGATACGTAATAAGGAGAGTCGTTGGAAGGAGTAACTTTTATAGATGCCTCCGGACCGTTTACCTCAACCTCCATATCATAGGTGGCATCAATAAATGGCAGTGCCTGAGTGGATGCTTCCACCCTCACGATATCTGTTGTCCTCTTCCAACCACCATCATTCTTGAGACCGTATGCAAAAATCACAATATTCTTTCCGGGATAATAATCCAGAGAGACGCTGGTAGTATCTCCGTGAGAGAGATAATAGTCCATAAGTGCATCCATAGACATGCCATACTCCTTTGCAAGATTTTCGAAAAAGAGCATCTCAGCCTGAAACAGTTCGTCATCAGAAAGAGGAGCCTCACCCTCCTTCTTCTCCATGAAAGAGAAGATATAGCTCATCTGTTTGTCCTGAGGGAAAATATCCACCTTGACCGATGTATATGACGACTCCTTTACATCTATTTCAAAAGGTGCAGGCGAAGAGTCGGGCTGGTTCACTTGAATCGTCACATTCTCAGCTCCCTGATACGAGAGTACAATAGAAGCGGAGCGGCCTGATGAATCTGAATTTTTCGCAACCTTAAAAGAGATCTCGCCCTTTACCCCTTGAGGGACAACAAGATCTGAAATCCACTGAGCCTCCGATACAGAATAGGACAAATTAACTCCCTCAACAGGATTATCTATCACGAACGGGATAAAGACATCCTGTCCCTCTGCAGAAACAACCACCTGCGTCATTCCCACATTGATTTTCGGTGTTAAAATAGTTTTTTCTTTACACGAAAAAATAAGAAGTGATGAAAATATCAACACTGTAATTTTAAATAAAATTTGCCTCATGCTTTTGTATATTAGTTGTTTAACAGCAGCTAATTTATACAATATTTTTTTAATAGAGACAAATTGATAAAAAAAGAGTGAAAAGATTTTCTCTTTTCACTCTTTTATAAATTATTATTTACTATGTTATTTCACATAAGGTCTCATCTTGATTTCCTTACTGAATGAGGCTACAATCTCTTCAGTAGTACTTTCTGCCCTCTTAACAGTAACCCTTTCAATAGGTTTAGAAGAGATAAGTGCATTCTCAACCTTCTTCATAGTAGAATGAGAAATAGCCTTAGCAGGAGCCCCATAGAGACTATTCAGAAGATCCACTATATCTGAAGCTTTGTCAGCCTGTGCTCCATCCGCGGTAAGAGTAAATGGCTCTCCGATAAACAGAGGAGATCTGGCTCCATTGGCATCTTCTCCTATTGCAAGACAAATAAATGAATCACCATAGTAGAAAACGAAGATATCAGGGACAGGTTTAACACCACCGCCCAGTACATCCTGAGTGATCAAATCAATATCAGAAAGATCTGAAGGGTAGAAATAGAACTGATTGTACCATTTCACAATCTCAGCTCCTTCACATGTTCCGTTTACGTATGCGAAACAATCTCCGTAGTCTTCGTAACCGCCCCATGATTCATCAATATTTTCAACATCTGCTACATTACAGTAGAAATCAACGAACATAGAGACTGTAAAATTAGCGTCAGATCCTTCGAGAGTCTTGAATGTCGTCTTATAGAGCTGTGTAGTGGGAGAAGATGCATAGTATCCGAATGCCACGAAATAGTATTCAGTATTCGGATCGAGATTCTTCATTTCAAATTCTATATCACCGGAGAGTTCACTCAGAGCATAGTTGTCAAGGATATATGTTCTGATACCCATATCATCCATTCCCTTTACCAACTCAGTTTCAACAACTGCAGCTGCATAAGTATCACTGTTTGACGGTTTCATGATAAGGGTTGCCGAACGCATTGTAATATTCTTAACATCAAGCTCAATTACATTGTCAGAAGGTTTTACAGAACCTGTGGTGAATTTTTCAAGAGCGATATCAGAATAGAAGATTGCGGTTTCAGGATCAACTGCAAATGCAGCAGCTACATAATTGGTTTCAGCCCTAAGACTCACTTTGTAGACAGTATTTCCGGTTGAGCAGAACTCATCTAAAATCTGAGAGACCGAATAGCCCTGTGATTTGTAGTAGTTAACAAGGTTGAGCCAGTTTGACTTGATATATTCCGCATAATCTATTTCATCCTTGTCAAGTTTGTCTGTCAGATATGCATCCACTGAGTAGGGTCCGGTAATCGACGGGGTTACACTTATTGAAGTCTCAGGACCATCACAGGATACCTTGATATCGAAAGTTGCATCGATAGAAGGATAATCACCCATAGTAAAGTTGTTTCTGATAACTTCTGTAGTTCTTGCCCATTCATTTTCAGGATCCACTCCGTATGCATAGAGCTGGAGAGGTCTGTTTGCCCTTTCACCATCATAGAGACGGATAGTATCACCCTGGCGTGTCCAGATTCTCCATATATCATCAACGGTATAACCCTGTGAAGCATACTGGGCTGCCATATTTTTTATAAATGTGAGGTCATCCTCATACTGAGCTTCATCGTCATCATTAAGTCCGTTCTCTTCGGCATAATCCTGTGGCTGAAGGAAATAGAAGTAGGTCATTTTCTTATCACGCGGACTTATGTGAGCGGTGAATGTAGTAGTGGTAATATCATAAACATCAATTTTTATAGGCGAAGGAGTACCGGCATCTTGAGAAACCTTGATAAAATAGTTCGCCTGATCGTAAATAACGCTGATTTCACCGCTTCTGGCTTCATTTTCTTCATTACGAAGCACATCAAAAGAGATGTAGCCTTCATTTCCATCGGTTACTTTAAGATTGTTAATCCACTCTGCTCCTGATTTAACTTCTGCAGAAAGAGCGACACCTTCGACAGGATTCTTAATTTGGAAAGCTACTGAAATATTCATCTCTCCCATACCGTCAACTTTGACTTCATTCATAGAGAGCACCACTTCAGAATCTCCATTACCTGCCGGCTTTTCCTTACATGACACGAAAAAAAGCGTAGCAAGGATAGTGACAAAAGACAAAAAATAATTCCTAGACATTGTATTTATTTTAGTTTCTTAATAATAGTGCAAATATATAAAAAAATTGGGCAGTCTGGATAAAAACAAAAAAAGACCGATCTATTCAGACCGGTCTGTGATCCGTCTGGGGCTCGAACCCAGGACCCCAACATTAAAAGTGTTGTGCTCTACCTACTGAGCTAACGAATCATGTCCGCTATTCTCAAACGGACTGCAAAGGTACTCCTTTTTTTCTAAAATGCAAATTTATGAAGCATTTTTTGATTATTTTTTTTCAAAGAAGCACTTTTAAAGCTCTCCATAACATCAGCAGAGAAGACCTTGGCAGGACTCTGGAGCATACCCAAAAGTTCGTCGACATTATGGTCTACACCACTTTCCGTCAATGTGAAATACTGATATCTGAGTTTACCTAAGTTTCCATCCTTATCAGAAGCAATAGAAATGGCCACATATTCTACATCAAAATCGAGTGTATACAATTCCATCTCGTAGCTGGGACCATTTCCGAGAAGATAGTCGACATTAGATTCATCTGTATCACCGATGATTGAATTTGCAACCAAGATAGCAAAATAGATGGTTCCTTCAGTACCTTCAGGTTCCAAAGATGACTGAACAAGAACAACAGCATCCTCTGTGAAATCTTTGAAATATGGATCTGCTTCTGCAAGCTCCTTCATAGACCAGTACTTGCTGCAATCAACATTAACCTGAATATCTGCAGTAGATGCTTCCTTAGTGGTAAACGGCACCTTGAACAGAGATGATGTACGTACACCGCCTTTATATCCGCATGCTATCACATAATAGTCGGTATTGGCTTCAAGACCAGACATTGACTCTTCAAATCCGCCCTGTATTTCATTTAGGTATGATTCTGTAGACATATACTGGAAAATTTCATCTTCGCTCTTTCCATCCACACGGTCAGCAGGATAGATTCCCGCAGTGTAAGGGTCGTTGTTTGAAGGTTCCACCTTCACATGTACAGAATATGCAGTGATATCAGACACTGTAAGTTTGATCTGGATGTCAGAAGGATCGGGGGTGAATGTAGTGAAATACTCCTTTGAAAGTTCCGAGCAAGGAAGTCCGGTCTGGTCATCCACTGCAAAGGCAATAACCACATGGTCAGTAGAAGCCTTGGCAGAATACTGGGCTTCGAGAGAAGAACCACTCTTGCAGTACATTGCGATAAACTGGCTCAATGTCATTCCATAAGCTACTGTATAATTGTAAAGGTTGGTAACCCATATTTCACGAACCACCTCTTCCTGAGTCATTCCGGGGAAGTTGTCGAAATAGCTGCACTCCATAACCATCATGTAATAGTATCCGTTGTGCTGGGTGTTGAGCTTTACGAAGACATCGCAGCCATCCATCTCGACATTGATATCGAACTTAGCATCTATCATCTGCTGTTTTTCGGTCATGACATCAACCCTCATAATGTCCGTCGTCCTTTCAAGAGTCTGAGGATCGATACCGTATGCATATACGACATACTCCTTGCCATCCTGTCTTGCAAAATAGTCAAGAGTATAGACACCTGTATGGATATGATGCGTCATCTGCTCCTCTATGGATCTTTCATAAAGGTCTGCCAAATAGTTGAAGTACTCCATGTCATCCTGAAAAAGGGCATCGTCATCTTTATAGAGACCTTCTTCTTCCATTGATGATTTGGTGGAAACCATCGCAATATAGCTTACACCTGCATCCTTTGCAGATACTTCTGCACGAATGTTTGTAGGGGTGACCTCCTTAATGGTGATGGTAAAAGGGAGAGGTGTTCCAGCTTCCTGGCTGATCTTCACAACTACACTCTCTACCCCTGGATATGATACCACCATATCTACAGAGCGGGAAACTCCTTCATAGCTTTTCTGAATCTTGAAGCTGATGTTTCCTTTGTCGGATTTGTCATATTCAAGTCCATAAATCCAACTGCATTCAGAAGGATATTCGACAGAGACTGATTCACCGGCAACTCCATTCTTCACTTCGAAAAGAATTGACGCCTCCATACCATCTGCCGGAGCTGATATCGAAGTGATATTCAATGACAGTTCAGGATTACCACTTTCTGTTTTCTTACAACCTGTTGCCACCATAAGCAAAGCGGCAACAACTACATATATTAGTTTCTTCATTATTGATTAGTATTATATTTTTGCAAAAATAGTAATTTTGTGGAATGAACAGCTTTTATTTTGAAATAATAAATTTTATAACTTCTATTGCTACCGAAACGACATCCGGAGAAATCCTCGGCTTTTGCTTCATAAGAGGAAAAAATGAATGTTTTATCCCTGTGGGAAGAGAATCATATCGTAGTATGACTCCCTGTAAAGCGACACAGATCAGAGAGCAGCTCTTCCCCTGCAAGGTCCATTTCATATATGAAGATCTGTGGAAGGGCAAAAATTTAATCATAAAGGGTAGGATCATTGCAGCTTTGGGACAGGGAAGAAAGATTTTTGCGAGAAATTGTGCATGCAGGAAGATTGAGGCCCCCAAGGCAAAGGCCTTTCTTGAAAAGAACCACATCTACGGAAGTACCAAAGCCGACATCTACATGGGCCTGTTCAGAAGGGTAAAGACATCTGCGTCTGAGACGCAAATGGATGTAACACCTGAACTTGTGGCAGTAGCCTCCTTTTCAAAAGGCTCTGTCAAGGATGACTCCTGCATTACCTATAATTTCGAGAGATACGCCTCACTGACAGGAACAAATGTTATCGGTGCAATGGGCAAGATAACAGAAGGATTTATCAGAATTTGTAAAATAACCCCACCTTTCAATATAATGACCTATTCCGATAGGGAATGGTCCGAAGGCGACTCCTATGACGCCATGGGATTCACCCGGGAAGGGAGTGTGCCCGGAATTCTGTTTTTCATTGACAGCAGCTCAGGTAGAAGGATTCACGCTGAAAAGATTGGACGTGACAAGGCTCTCAAAGGACTGCACATAGATGAAGAAAATACCTTTTTTAATATAGGTAGCAATATCCATATCAAAAGATACCGATAAATTTATATCTTTGCGCCCGTTTTGTTTAAAAGATAGATGTTTATGAAAACCAAATTCCAAATCGAATTCAAACCTAAAATTCTGGAGTTGTTCAAAAAAGGAAATTATTCCAAAGATGACTTCAGAGCCGACTTGATAGCCGGAATCATTGTGGGTATAATAGCATTACCCTTGGCGATTGCTTTCGGTATCGCATCAGGGGTAACTCCACAGCAAGGTCTTATAACTGCCATTGTAGCAGGTTTCCTCGTATCGTTGCTGGGTGGTTCTCACTTCCTTATCGGTGGTCCTACGGGAGCTTTCATAGTGATAGTAGCCGGTATTGTGTCACAGTATGGAATGCAGGGACTGGTCATTGCTACCATACTTGCAGGTATACTCCTTGTACTTATGGGGATTACCAAAATCGGTAACATCATAAAATTCATCCCCTATCCTATCGTAGTCGGATTCACATCCGGAATCGCCCTTGTCATCTTCTCTACCCAGATCAAGGATTTCTTCGGCCTGAGAATTGAAAACGTTCCGTCCGACTTCCTTGGACAGTGGTGGGCATACATAACACATTTCAACACCATTAACATTGCCGAGACTGTTTTAGCTCTTGTCTGTCTTGCCATTATTATTTTCTGGCCTAAGGTGACCAAAAAGGTACCAGGTTCCCTCATAGCCATTATAGTGGGTGCAGCAGCCTCTGTAACAGCTTCTTATCTCAATGTTGACTGGTTCCATTTCACCACCATAGGTGACAAGTTCCCCGAATTGGCGGGTGGTCTGGCAATGCCCGAACCGGTAATGCCGAAGATAGATTTTGCAACAGCCAAGGGACTCTTTTCACCCGCATTCACCATCGCTATTCTTTGCGCTATCGAATCACTTCTTGCAGCAATGGTGGCTGACGGTGTGACAGGCAAGAAACATAACTCCAATACGGAACTTATCGGACAGGGGGTTGCAAACATCATCACACCACTCTTCGGAGGAATCCCCGCAACAGGAGCCCTCGCAAGAACCATGGCAAATATAAACAACGGAGGAAGAACCCCCGTTGCCGGAATCATACACGCAATAGTACTTCTGATAATTTTCTTCTTTGCTCTTCCCTATGCAGTCTACATCCCTCTGTCATGTCTTGCAGCCATCCTTGTCATGGTAGCTTACAACATGAGCGAATGGAGAACCTTCAAATATCTTCTCAAGGGTGACAAGGCAGATGTAGCTGTCCTTCTTCTTACATTCTTCCTGACAGTTATCATCGACCTGACCGTCGCAATCGAAGTGGGAGTACTCCTTGCAATCGTTCTCTTCGTCAAACGTGTCTCAGAGACATCGAAGATCAACACCTTCACAGGAGGAGACCTTGCAGCGACAGAGGATGACGAAAGGGCACAGCTTGCGGATATCGAACACATAAACATTCCTGAAGGCGTGGAGGTTTACGAAATTGACGGCCCCTTCTTCTTCGGACTTGCCAGCAAACTTGACGAGCTCGATCGTGATGCATCCAAGAACGTGAAGGTACGTGTTCTGAGAATGAGAAAAGTTCCGTTTATGGACTCTACTGGACTTAACAACCTTCGCAACCTCTGGAAAAGAAGTACCTCAAAGGGCATTAAAGTGGTGCTCTCCGGGGTGAACGAGAATGTATACAGTTACCTTACAAAATCAGGATTTGCGAATGAAATAGGAAAAGACAATATCTGCAACCACATTATTCCTGCAATGGTAAGGGCTGAAGAGTTGGTAGAGGGGAGATAGTATTTCAAATTTTTAATACCTTTGTAAGGTTAAATCAATAAAAACAATGAAACGTATATTACTGATACTATCTGCATTGGCTATAATGCAGATAACTTCTTGTACCAAAAACGGCAGTCAGGACAATCCTTCTGACGACCGTCTGACAATCGCATTGGATGTCCCCACTGAGTCCATCACCAGCACAACTGCAAAGGTAGTTGTGGACCAGAACAAGGTTAAAAGGGGATGCTACATGTACTCTGATTCCAAATATTTCAACGTGACCATAGAAGACATCCTTGCTCAAGGAGTGGAATTCGGAAGCGAGATAACTGAAATAGTATTGGAAGATCTAAAGCCGGATACCAAATACAAAATTATCGCAGCAGTAGAGGGCGAAGATGGCACCAAACTGCTATCCAACTCTCCCTCATTCACTACCCTGAAGGAGGAGAAACAGGAATACGGAGACCCGGCGATTACAATGACCATCAAGGAGACGGGTTCCGATTACATCGTAGTCAGCGTAACATCGGAGAATGCAGTAAGCGTGGCTATAGCCTGCTTTGAAAAAGGAGACAATCCCCGTGGAATGGACTACATTTACTATTATGGAATAGAACTCGAAGAGAATCAGATTAATACAACAGCTGAAATAAGATACGAAGGACTCACCCCTTCAACATCCTATAACCTCTATGCCGCTATTAAAGGACACGGAAGTTCTTTCATGACCGAAGGTGTTCCTTTCATGACAAATTGAAACGATCTTGACTGAAAATACATTTTTTTTGCAAGTGTTTTTCTTTTTTTTTTCTAAATTTGTTCATCCATTTATAAAGCAACACAATATGAAGAAGTACCTATTAATTCTGACAGCTATCTTACTGTCTGTCGTAACAGGTTGTAAACAAACCGAAAACGACAAAAAGTTATCTATCGAGCTTTCGTTAGATCAAGAATCTGTCACTGCAAACGGTGCAGTCATTAATGTAAAGCAGGAAAATGCAACAAAGGGTGCATACCTCCTTACCAATGACCTCCAGGCAACCATTACTATTGAAGATGTTTTCGCAAAGGGAACAGAACTCAAGAGCAGCGACACCAAAATCAACCTTAATGGCTTGAAGGCTAACACCGATTATAAAGTGGTAGCTGCTATCTCAGCTGAAGGACAGCAGCTCCTTTCTAATGAGGTTAAATTCAAGACACAGGAACTTCCTGCAGAAGCACCTGTAATCAAATTCAAACAGCTGGACGTAACTGAAAATTCCGCATTGATCGAAGTTACCACAGAAAAGGCAACCAAGGCATTTATCCTTTGCGAGCCTAAGGGTATGACAGCCAATGCTGATGAAGAATACATCCGCAAGAACGGTGATGAGATCCCTTCAGAAATGCTCAACAAATCTTTTGAAGCTACATACGAAGCTCTCTCTTCAGAAACTACTTATGTAATCTATTCAGTAGTTGAAAACGAAAGTATAGCTATCGTAGGAGAAACTTTCGAATTTACCACTTTGGAAGAAATCTCTTCTGAAGAGCCCTACATCAAGTTCGAACTCGTAGAAGTTACCAATTCAACTGTTGAATACAAAGTCATCACCAAGAATGTCACCTCAGTAAAACTTTTGACACAGGGCGCAGAAGCATCAGCTCCCTCAGAAGCTATCATTGATGCAGCAGGTGCAGCTATTCCTTCAGAATACCTCAACGCTACATACACTGTATCAATCGATGAACTCGACGCTGAAACAGAATATGCAGTATACGCATTGGTAAAAGGTGAAAACGATAAATTCGTTTCAGATCCTTTCACATACAAGACCCTTGCAAACTCTGCAGGTGGAGATATCGATGTAACCCTTACTACCGCTAAAGCGAATGTATACACATATGACACACATTCAGCTTTCTACACCGTTTTCAGAAATAGCGATGAAAGCGAAAAGGTGATTCTCTGCTTCAGAGCTGAAAATGGAAGCACCTACCTGCCTGCAGGAACCTATACTCTCTCAGAAGATGCAGTTTCTGGAACATTGGATGGTTCACTCTGTTATTATGTCCAGTATCTAGAAGTAGGAAGCGATGAATATACATACTCAGAAGCTACAGCTGAAGTGACAGTAGATACTGAAACTGGTATTTACAACATAACCCTGAACGGTAAGCTCAACGATGGCAGCTCTATCAAAGCTACATATGAAGGAGAAATTTCCGGAATGTATTTCGGTGGTTCAAATACCTACGAATTTGAAGCTCTTTCAGAATACTCATGGAGATATTCTGTGAATAGTGGTGCCGGTACCAATGTATACTTGTGTCTCTACAGTACAGAAGACCAGAGCTTCCCCTATGCAAAAATCAGCTTCTACGCTGAAGGAAATATTAAATATATCCCCGCTGGAACTTACAACATCGCTGGAGCAGAATACGGAAATGTTAATGCAAGTGAAAGTAGTTTCTATGCGAGTGAAGACGTCGCTCTTGCATTCAAGGAAGGAACAGTAGATGTACAGCTTGAAGGAAAGGTTTACACTATTACAGTAGACGCTACTCTCGCTTCAGGTGAACCTCTCAAGATTAAATATACAGGTGAAATCAAAGAATTTACTATCCCCGGTCCTGCTGAAACTATTGAAGTTACCTTCGTTGAAGCAACAAAGAGATATAGTAGCGGTAAGGAGTACGAAGTAGGACTCTCTGATGAAACCAAGAACCACCTCATCGTTTTTGACTTCATATGGAAAGAAGGAGACTATGTTCCTGCAGCAAGCTGGTCAACAAACAACACTCTTGACCACTATCTCACTAACTCCTATTGCGGATACTGGGGAGCAGACAACCAGAAACAGTCATTCTCTAGCATTGATTTGACTACTGAAATCAAGAATGGCAAGTACGAAGTTAACTTCACTATTACCACTGAGACCAACCTTACAATCATCGGTACCTATGTAGGTGACTTCCCTGGTATTACCCTTCCCGATGACGGTGGTGGAGAAGAACCGGTTGAGGAACCTATCGAATATGTAAATACTACAACCACTATTTACGGTTCAGACGAAATCAACGTTAAATTTACTGATGCAAATGATCAGAATGCATTGGAACTTGATTTCTTCTGGTATAGCGGTGAATCCTATCTGCCTAAAGGAGAGTATTCATTTGCAAACAATAATCTGAATAAGAATTTCTGCTACTTTGATGATTATGCACTTCAGGATGCAGTAATCAATGTAGACATTGTTGAGGGCGAATATGTTATAGAAATGTCATTCACCACCAACTCAGGTGATGAGAAGAAGGGTACTTTCAAAGGACAGATCGATAAAATAACTCTTCCTGAAGATGGCGGTAATGCAGTTGTATTTACTAAAGCTGAATGTAACCCTTGGACATCATCTGATTACACTTCATTCAGCTTGATACTGAGAAATGACAATGATAATAGACTCGACATTGCTCTCTACGGTTCAGTATCTGATGAAGTTATTGCTCCGGGTACTTATGTAGCTGAAGCCGATGCTTATCAAGCAGGTAAAGTTAATGCAAGCAACAGTTACTACTATGAAGTAGCAAGCAGCTGGCAGGGCTCATACTTTACAAGTGGTGAAGTTACTGTATCTCTTAATGAAGAAACACATGTCTACACTATAGCTGTAGAAGCTGAACTTGCTAACGGTAATTCACTCTCTGCCGTTTACGAAGGTGAAATCGATGGCCTCTACTTCTACCCTGCAGACGAACCTGATCACTATCAGTTTGCTGCACAG
>CALZHC010000015.1 GCA_945787505.1 uncultured Alistipes sp. | reverse complement strand
TTTTTAATATTGTTAATAACTTGTTAATAACTCTGTTGATAACTTGTGAATAAAGTGTTTAAAACTCTATACAAAATTAGATAAATAAAGCTGCGAAGTATTATTTCGCAGCTTGTAAGTAGTCGATAATCAAGTTATAATATTAATTATTAAGTCTCTCTTTTATTTTGTATTCATTTCTATTACTGCTGCTGCGACTTATTAACTCTCCTAGGAATCCTGTTAAAAACAGCATCAATCCTATTATTATAGTCACCAATGCAAGGTAAAAGAGTGGCTGGTCTGTCACCGGTCTGAATTTCAGACCATGGACTTGTGATATCACCTTATCTATAATCAGCCAGATAGAGATGATGAAACCTGCCAGAAATGCTACTATCCCCCATACTCCGAATATGTGCATAGGCTTTTTCCCGAAGCGGCTAAGGAATGTGATTGTAAGAAGATCAAGGAAGCCATTTACAAACCTCTCCATGCCGAATTTGCTGCTGCCGTATTTTCTTTTCTGGTGATGGACCACTTTCTCTCCTATGCGTGTGAATCCTGCATTCTTGGCAATATACGGAATATATCTGTGCATATCACCGTATACCTCAATTTCTTTGACAACCTCGCTTCTATATGCTTTCAGACCACAGTTCATATCGTGAAGTTTGAGCCCTGATATCTTGCGGGCTGTCCAGTTGTAGAGTTTTGAGGGTATATTTTTCATTAATACATTGTCGTACCTCTTTTTCTTCCAGCCTGATACAATATCCAGCCCTTCTTCCTTAATCATTCTGACCATCTCTGGAACCTCTTCTGGGCTATCCTGTAAGTCTGCATCCATAGTTACTACGATGTCACCTTTTGCAGCTTGAAAACCAACCTGTAGCGCAGCAGATTTACCGTAGTTCCTTCTGAAACTGATTCCACGTATCGTGGGGTACTCCTTTGAAAGATTCTTTATCGTTTCCCATGAACCGTCGTTGCTTCCGTCATCGATCATGAGTATTTCGTATTGGTAGTCAGATATGGGCGACTTGGCAAATGATTCTGTGATCCATTCTACCAGCTCCCTGAGTGACTCCTGCTCATTATATAGTGAAATAACTATTGATAAGTCCATTTTGTCTATTTGTTATTCGCCATCATCGAAAGGATTGTCGCTATTAAGTGTTTTGGTTCCAAAAGCAAGAATTGCTGATATGATCATACCGCTGATTATACACGAGAAGAATTTTGAAAAGAGGATGTATTTGAAAATTCCTGATGATAGTTCGTTGTAATCAAGCATTGTTTCAATATTGGATTGCTCCAGTACCATGAATGTAGTTTCAACCAATTGCTCGGCAATTTCCGGAACGACCACTGTGTACAGCAATGTTATCACTGCTGAGCATATCAGGGATGAAAAGAAACAGACAGCCAGGCCGTACCTGAATGTTCCACCATATGAAAGTGGTGCTCTGTCAATGGCATCTTTTGCCATCATTTTGCGAAGCATGATTATGATGACAACAAGTTTCAAAAGCGACAGGAGGCCGGCAATCATGCCAGGCATCGTAGGGAATATAACTCCTATAATTTCATATACAACCGTTACAATTGAAAGTATAAAGGCTTTAGTAGCGGCTTCGCTCCATTTTATCCTATTATTCATTGTCTTCTTTTTTACGAATCTGATACAAAATTAATATAAAATATGTAATTTTGCGGTTTGTTAAGAAGAAACTTGTGTAATTATGATAGATATAAAATTTCCTGACGGAAGTGTCAGAAGTTATGAAAAGGGTATTACCCCCTATAAAATAGCTGAAAGCATTTCACCCAGACTTGCGTCTGATGTCTTGGCAGCTTCTTTCAATGATGTGATATACGATCTTGAAAGACCTTTGAATGAAAGCGGATCACTAAAACTCCATAAATGGGAGGACCAGCAGGCGAAATCCACATTCTGGCACTCTTCATCTCATCTGATGGCAGAGGCTCTCGAAGCACTCTATCCCGGAATCAAATTCGGTATAGGACCCTCTATCGAGAACGGATTCTACTATGATGTCGACTTAGGTGGCAGGACTATTACAGAGGGTGATCTCAAGGCCATAGAAGACAAGATGCTTGAACTTGCGCGCAGGAAAGAGTCTTTCGTAAGGAAGGATGTTTCAAAGGAAGAGGCACTCAGAACTTATACTGAAAAGGGTGATGAGTATAAGTGTGAGCTCATCAGAGACCTTGAAGACGGTACGATTACATTCTATACCAATGGTGGATTTACTGATCTTTGCCGCGGACCTCACCTTCGTGATACATCTGTAATCAAGGCAGTAAAGCTGACATCAATTGCAGGGGCATATTGGAGGGGTGATGAAAAGAGACAGATGCTCACCAGAATTTACGGTATCACATTCCCTAAAAAATCAATGCTTGATGAGTATCTTGCCTTGATGGAAGAGGCTAAGAAGAGAGACCATAGAAAGCTCGGTAAGGAACTTGAACTGTTTACATTCTCCTCAAGAGTCGGTCAGGGGCTTCCTTTGTGGCTTCCTAAGGGAGCAGCTCTTCGCGAAAGATTGGAAATGTTTCTCAGGAAGGTTCAGAAGGCTCATGGATATCTCCCTGTTATCACACCTCATATCGGTCAGAAGGAGCTTTATGTGACATCAGGTCACTATGCTAAATATGGTCAAGACTCATTCCGTCCCATCACCACTCCTCAGGAAGGTGAAGAATTCCTTCTCAAGCCGATGAACTGCCCTCATCATTGTGAAATTTACCGTTCTAAACCGAGATCTTATAAGGATCTACCTTTGAGATTTGCAGAGTTCGGAACAGTGTACAGATACGAACAGAGCGGAGAACTCCATGGTCTTACACGTGTTCGCGGTTTTACTCAGGACGATGCTCACATCTTCTGCCGTCCTGACCAGTTGAAAGAGGAGTTCTGTAAGGTGATAGACATTGTACTCTACATTTTCAAGACCTTGAGTTTTGATGAATATGTAGCTCAGGTTTCTTTGAGAGACAAGACAAATAGAGACAAATACATCGGAACAGATGAAAATTGGGAAAAGGCAGAGAACGCCATTATTGAAGCAGCTGCGGAAAAAGGACTGAAGACTGTTGTGGAATATGGAGAAGCTGCATTCTATGGTCCAAAGCTCGATTTCATGGTGAAGGATGCCATCGGAAGAAAATGGCAGCTTGGAACTATTCAGGTGGATTACAATCTTCCTGAAAGGTTTGAACTTGAGTACATTGGTGCTGATGACAAGAGATACCGTCCGGTGATGATTCACAGAGCACCTTTCGGATCGATGGAAAGATTTGTAGCTGTACTTATAGAGCATACAGGCGGTAAGTTCCCGCTCTGGCTCACTCCTGAGCAGGCTGTGGTACTGCCAATTAGCGAGAAGTATAACGATTACGCAAAAAAAGTTTGCGAATTTCTTAATAATTACGATATTCGCGCTTCAATTGATGAAAGAAACGAGACTATCGGTAAGAAGATCAGGGAAAACGAACTTAAGAGAATCCCCTTCTTATTGGTTGTCGGAGAGCAGGAAGAGGCAGAAGGCACAGTTTCAGTACGCCGTCAGGGTGAAGGAAATAAGGGCTCGATGTCTATGGATGCTTTCGTTTCTTTAGTCAATGAAGAAATAAATAATGTTACAAAATAATTTTACAGGAGGATTAACCTATCGCAACACCTATTAAAAAGCGTCCTAATGTAGGAGCGCCAAAGCCTAACAATCAGAGCGTTAATAGCAATGCTCAGAAGGATCAGAGAAGTCCCAAGAAAGCCTCTTCGGATGAGGATGGACTCAGAATTAATCAGGCAATTACTGCCTCAAAAGTTCGACTGGTAGGAGAAAATATTCCGGAACAGGGTATATACTCCCTTTCAGAGGCGTTGAGAATCGCTGAAGATCAGGAACTTGATCTTGTAGAGATTTCTGCAAAGGTGGATCCTCCGGTATGTAAGATTATTGACTATCAGAAGTACCTCTATCAGCAGAAAAAGAAGGCAAAGGAGATGAAATCCAATGCCAGCAAAGTGGTGATAAAGGAGATTCGCTTCGGACCCAATACTGATGAGCACGACTTTCAGTTTAAACTAAAGCATGCCATTAACTTCCTTCAGGAAGGTTCAAAAGTCAAAGCATATGTATTCTTCAGAGGACGCTCAATCCTATTCTCTGAGCAGGGAGAGAAACTTCTTCTCAGATTTGCGGTTGAACTTGAAGAGTACGGAAAGGCGGAACAGATGCCTAAGCTTGAAGGTAAGAGAATGATTATGATGCTCACACCAAACAAGAAGAAATAACTGTTTAACTAAAATATTTAAAACAATGCCGAAACTAAAGACCAACTCCGGTGCTAAAAAGCGCTTTGTGCTTACCGGAACCGGAAAGGTGAAGAGAAGACACGCTTATCACAGCCACATTCTCACCAAAAAGACGACAAAACAGAAAAGAAACCTCAACAAGGTTGCAATCCTTGATGCTTGCGACAACAAGAGGGTAAAAGCAATGATTGTCGTTTCGTAATTAATTTATTGTTTAACTGAATGCACAGCAGGGTAAGTCTCTCATATTAGGGGGAGGGCGCTGACATTCTTAAAATTTAAAAGTGAAGTATGCCTAGATCAGTCAATTCGGTAGCATCAAGAGCTCGCCGTAAAAAAATTCTGAAAGAAACCCGCGGTAATTTCCTCGCAAGGAAAAACGTGTGGACCGTAGCCAAGAACACCTATGAAAAAGGTTTGGGTTACGCTTACCGCGACCGTAAACAGAAAAAACGTAATTTCCGTTCATTGTGGATTCAGCGTATTAACGCTGCAGCACGTCAGCATGGTATGAACTACTCGCAGTTCATCGGTGCTCTCGCAAAGCAGAATGTAGGTTTGAACCGTAAGGTGCTCGCTGACCTTGCCATGAACAATCCTCAAGCTTTCGAAGCCGTTATAAATTCAGTAAAATAGTTCATTGACAGTAGTGAGAGCTTTTTTACAGAACAAATGGTTTAAATTCTCTATTTGGGCAGCCCTCTATCTTGCCTGGGTCATTTGGCTTGGCGATTATTGGTGGCTTTTCGGTCTGATAGTTGTTTTTGACCTCTTTGTCACCAAAAAAGTAAAGTGGGCGTTCTGGAAAAAGAATTATAAGGAGGGGGAGAAACATAATGTGTTTCTCGATTGGCTGGATGCAATAATTTTTGCCATATTGGTGGTTGCTCCGCTCAATATATTTGTGATCCAAGCCTTTACAATCCCTTCGTCATCAATGGAAAATTCTTTGATGACAGGAGACTATCTCTTCGTAAGCAAGCTCTCGTATGGTCCCAAAGTTCCCCAGAGACCACTCTCCCTTCCGTTCGTTCACAATACGGTTTTCGGCAGGAAGTCATATTCCGACCTCATCAAGTTGGACTATCGCAGACTCGCTGGATTCTCACATGTGAAGAGAGACGATATAGTAGTTTTCGGTTTTCCTCACGGAGATACGGTACTTATGTCTGCTCCTACCGAAGATTATTACACACATGTCCGCATGAACGGCAAGTCCTACACTGAAAGGATGTATGGGCCTGTAATCACAAGACCTGTAGACAAGAAAGACAACTATGTCAAAAGGTGTGTCGCGGTTGCAGGAGATACTATTCAGATAGTAGATGGAGTAGTGATGGTCAACTCTGAAATGCTTCCAATTCACCAGGGAATTCAGAATACTTATAGGGTAGTTACAAATGGAAGTGCCATCAATGTGAAATTTCTCGATGAAATCGGGGTTTCTCGTTCTGAAACGCTCTTCTCCTCAAGATTGCCCGGTTATCCAAATCTTCCTCTAACTCAGGAGGGCCTGGAGAAAATAAAAAGTTTCCCGAATGTTGTCGAAGTTATTCCCAACATTGAGAGATATGAAGGAATGGAAGTCTATTCAGAGAAGCTGATTTTCCCGTTCAGCCCTGATTATAAGTGGACACGAGACAATTTCGGTCCATTATATATTCCCAAAAAGGGAGACACTGTAGAGCTGACATTGGAAAACCTTCCTCTATATCGAAGAATTATTTCGGTGTATGAAGGACATCAGCTGGAGGTTTCGGGAAAAGAGATATTCATAGATGGTAATCTTGCCAACACTTATACTTTTGAAATGGATTACTATTTCATGATGGGTGACAACAGACACAATTCTCTTGACTCCCGCTATTGGGGATTCGTTCCCGAAGATCATATAGTAGGCAAGCCTAAGTTTATATGGTTTTCGACAGACAAAAACAGATCATTCCCTCAGAGTATCAGATGGAATCGATTGTTCAAGTTTGTATAAAAATTTGGTTTTTTGATAAAAAAGAGGGATATTTGCACCCCCGAAAGTTGAATAATATAAAAAATACAATATAATGGCAAGAGTTTGTCAAATCACAGGAAAGAAAAGAGTGATTGGAAATAACGTTTCTCACTCTAAACGTCGCACCAAACGCGAATTCGCTCCCAACTTGAAAACCAAGAGGTTCTGGTTGGAAGAAGAAAAAAGATTCGTGACTCTCAAGGTCTCCGTTGCAGGTATGAGAGTTATTAATAAGAACGGTCTCGCAGCTGCTCTCAAATCAGCTCAGGGAAAAGGTTTAATTAACATCTATTAATATTAGGAGGATAAAGACATGGCAAAGAAAGGTAAAGGCAATAGGGTACAGGTTATCCTCGAATGTACTGAGCAGAAAGCAACCGGTGTTCCCGGTATCTCACGTTACATTACAACCAAAAATAAAAAAAATACTGTAGATAGACTTGAACGTAAGAAATACAATCCTTACCTCAAGAGAGTAACTGTTCATAAAGAGATTAAATAGTTTTAAGATATGGCAAAGAAAGCGGTCGCAACTTTCTCCGGAGACAAAGCCTCCAAGAGAAACCTTGTTAAGTGTATCAAGATGGAAAGATCTGAACGCACAGGAGCTTACATCTTCAAAGAAGATTTCATCGCAGTGGATCGTACAAAAGAATTTTTCGAAAAGAAATAACAACGAAACACTATATAATTTAAGAGGGTGGTTGGAATTATCCAATCACCCTCTTTTTTTTAAAAAAGGCAGAACTATAAGCCGAGTTCTGTGCCTGTAAACAGGTCCCTATCATTTATCTGAGCAGCCTACCCCCCAACATCGGACGAGCAGCCCTTGATTGTTGGTATATTTGGCCTTGCAGGCTGCAGGCGGATACTGCCGGAATGTTGCCATTGCGGCCGGTGGGCTCTTACCCCGCCTTTTCACCCTTACCCCTTGCGAGGCGGTTATTTTCTGCTACCCGTATCATAAGCTTACGCCTATCTGTGCTTTCCACAGTGCAGTGCTCTTCCCTGCCCGGACTTTCCTCTGCTTTCGCAGCGATAAGGCATTCTACCTTTTCGTGCAAAGGTAAATATATTTTACCAAATGAGACACATTTATATCTTCATATTTTCTTTCTATTTACTTTTGCACTGTAATCATTCAGCATACAGCACTTGAATCCTCCAAGTAGTGTTTGAAATGGTGAGTGAGATTTGTGAGATGGAACTTTTAAAACACTATTTATCATGAATTACAAACATTATTTTTCGCCTGCGGGCATTTGCACTCTTTTATGTGCATCCTCTTTTCTGTTTTTTTCTTCATCTTGTAAGCAACAGTTGACTGCTGAACAAGACCTCTCTGAAAGACCTCAGGTTGCAACTGTTACATTCTCTTTTGCTTCAGACCAAACGAAGCTAACCACAGTAACTGACCAGAGTGAGGATAATACTATCAAGTCACTGGATATCTTTGCTTTTAAGATGGTAGACGGACAGAGTCAGCAAGAGTACAAACTCGAGTCTTACAAGCACTATTCGAGCTCGGAGCTGACAGATATCAATGCTCTTCCCTTTACCACCACTACAGGTAAAAAGCGTTTCTGCGTAATAGTCAATGCTCATGAACTTCGTTTCAAAGGTATTACCACCTTTTCGGAATTTTGTGATCTTACAGCTACTCTCTCCAAAGAGGAACTCAAAAATTTCACAATGTACGGTCAGAAAGATAAAGATGTGGCTGTGATAGATGCTATTACCATTTCACTTGAAAGGTTTCTTGCCAAAGTGGAGGTAAAGAGCATAAAAACCAAATTCAGCGGTGGCCCTTATGAAGATATGAAACTTTCAGGATGCAAATTGTATCTTTTAAATGCACATGGAGCTAAACTCATCCATAATGGAGCTGAGCCTCTCTCTCCTGTGGTTCTTAACGAGGGTCAGTACAAGGCTGAGGATGTCGCTACGACAGTACAGCAGGGGCTTATATATGATGAAATATCAAGCGAAATCGGGGAAACAGGATACACTACACCACATTATCTCTATGCATATTCAAATGAGACGAACGATATATCAGATTGCACAAAGCTTCTTCTTGAGGCGACCCTTGATGGCGTGAAATACTATTATCCGATCCTTATCAATCAAGACGGCTATGGTTTCTCATCCGGTACAGAAGGAGTAAGCAGGAACAAATTATATTCATATTCAATCGTCATATCAAGGCCTGGTTCACTCGAACCAAACGAACCGCTTGTTCCCGGTAGCCTGACAGTATCACTGGATGTCCTGCCTTGGGAAGTACTACCTACATTTGACAAGGAGTTTTAATGGTTTATTGTTGATAGTTATGAGTGTCATTTTGTTGTTGGCACTATCTGTTCTCCCTCTTTTCTGCTCTTGCACTAAAGAGGGAGCTGATAGTATCATTGCCGAAGAACTGGCTTTGCAGATGGTTCCCTCAGAATCATCGGATGACATTTCAAGTGTCAATTTGATGATATATGACTCAAAGGGTAAGCTGGTTTACGCAAAATATTCCGAAAAGGATTCACTTCATATTAAAATGCCCTTCCAGAGTGGAGAGACATATCATTTCTATGCCATTGCTAACACAGAGAATGTGACAACCGACGGAAAGATAAGGGATACTCTCTCAATAAGGGAACTCTTTCACACCTTCAGACAGGTAGATAATCTCGATGAGGCAAATAATTTGCCTTTAAGCGGTAAGGTCTCTAAAAACGATTTCGATGGAGAACACTGCAATCTTAAAATCGAACTCTCAAGATTGATTTCAAAGTTTAGGATAATAGTTGATACTTCGGGTCTTGACAATAGTGTCAAAGAGTTTGATATAAAGAGAGTATCGCTTAAAAACATCAACCGCAATGTTCACTATTTCAAAAGTTCCAAGGCCGAAACTCTTCAAGATGTAATGGGTGTAGGGGAGTCAAAGAGCGGTGATGAGCTAGCCTCTCTATTTACTACCGGAGTGGATCTGTATCTTCCTGAGAATGCCCAAGGGAATCTGCTGGATGGCAACAGATATGAGAATGAACATATTCCTCCTGAACCATATAATGACTTGGCTTCGTATGTCGAGATAGTGGTGAGATACCGTAGTACCGTGAAGGTGGATGATTCACTGGTCTACAGATATTATCTGCACAATGGCCGTATGCTTGACAATTTTGACGTTCTGAGAAATACAATGTATGTATGTCATACAAATTTTTCAGGTGACGGAATCAACGAAAATGGCTGGAGGATTGATGTCTCTGGGATGAAGGACCTTGTTCAGGAGATTACGCTCTCTCCCAGGTTACTGGAATTTACTCAAGTCGGTCAGATGAAACGGCTCACTGCAACTATATCTCCCTCTTCCGCACAGAATCCATACCTTTCATGGAGGTCTACGGACCCTTCTGTTGCGACAGTTGATACCAGAGGGACTGTAACTGCCGTATCTGACGGCCAATGTCGGATAATAGCTCAGGCAACTGATGAATCCGGGGTATCATCCTCATCAGAGGTCAAAGTGGATACTTTTATATACATTGATTCCATAGCGGTAGAACCGGATTCCTTGGAACTGTTTGTGGCAAAGAGTGCATTTGTAAATGTGATTTTCTATCCTTCAAATGCCCAAAACAAAAATCTTATATGGCGATGCAGTGCACCTGATATTATCTTTTTCGAATCTTCAGGAGAGGTGACAGGAATGTCTGTAGGCTCTTGTATTCTGACTGTAACTACAGTGGAAGGGAAACATACAAAGGATATTTTTGTTAGAGTCAAGGACAGAAGTTTCTCCGGTGTAGAAATTCCCCAAGTACTCTATCCTGGTTACAATACCCCTTTGAGCCTCGAGTGGAGTGCTCAGCCACAGGGAACTCCACGTTTTTCCCTGAACTGTGTGGATGGAGATCCTGATGGGGCATACATTTCGTCAAATACCCTTTACGCGACCAATACCAAAGGGGATTATCATAACAATTGTACAATAGGTACATACGAGTTCGGTGCATCGCTGAATAATGTTACACAGAAAGTTATTTTCGAGGTAAATACAGGCTCTGTCGTAATAGACAAAAGTTCCGTTCCCTCTCCAATATATCTTGGCCAGAAGATCCCATTGACCTTCTCCGAGAGAATACCTTCCGATGTGCCGATTACATATTCATCTAATAATCCAGCTGGTGTTACGGTCAACTCTGACAATGAAATAGTCCCTTTGTCTGTGGGCAGGTATATAGTAAGAGCATCGTCGGTGTGTGGAGCAGGGGACAGTGTGAGGTTCAATATTGCCAAGCCTTCTCTCTCCATTTCATCTGAGTTTTCAATTTACGAGGGAATGACTTCTATTCTGACTTATACATCTGTTCCTGCCTCAGGCATGGATGTAGAGTGGAAAATCTTGTCCGGAAATGCATATATCAATCTGACAGCCGATGGAAGAATCACAGGTATCAGACGCAGTGCCGGAAGCATTGTCAGAATAAGGGCATATTTCAAGGATTATCCGACGGTATATTCAGATGCAAATGTAGTGGTACAGCCGGCTGTAAAGGCATCTTTTGCCTCTGGTGACACCCTTCTAAATGTCTCATCTTTTCCAGGGACAGCAACAGTAAAAAGATACCCGGTTTCGGTAAGATTGAATACCGTATCGGCTCCTAATACAAATATCAACTGGAAAATAACAGACAGTGACGGAAGAGAGAGCGACGACATCGTTATTACTTCATTAGGAGTAGTGACAGCAAGAAATAATGCTTCAGGCATATATACTCTTGAAGGATGGGATCGGACTGGCAGGTATTCTACTAGCAAACTCTATTTAAAAGTGTTCAAGTATTTTGAATATGAAGTTGGGCTTGTACCTGGAGCAACTATAGAGGTGAACGATCAGTGTGCTGTTATAAGATATTACATGGAATCACGCTGGAAAAGGCCTGCTGCAAATCTTATTTTTTCAGAGTCATCGCATCCACTTGCAGAGGCACTGTTGATTTGCTATCCACAAGATGGTATGAGACATGTAATTGCCCAAAACGGAAACTACCCTGAAGTCTTCACTCTCCAGTTGGAAGAGGAGTCTTCATATAATTATCAGTTTACACCTTTTGATTATCTGGTACCTCAGAGTTACTTGATTGACCAAAGTACCGGCAAATTCGAAAGAGGAATTAAAGGGGTACCTTATAAATTCTTCTACATAAGAGAAGACCCAAGCGGACGGTTTTACAATGATCCCGGGATTTGATCTGTATGGTTAAAAATAAGTAGGGTGACCAATCAGTCAATAAAGACTTTTTAGTCACCCCCTTTCTTTATATAAGCATAAGATCTTAGAGCTTAGTATACCATACCATTACTGCATTCATATTATCTGAATTCTTCCTGGTAATACTTGGCTGAGAGTTTCTCGCCTGTAGCTCTCTGAATCATATCGTTCCAGTGGTAAAGCATTCCGGGACGGAAGACGTTGTCGTTGATCCATTGTCCTACTTCTTTATTGCCGATATATGTATCATGTCTCAGATCTGCACTTTTTGTTACATTGTTGACGATGTAGTGGTGCATCTGTGAAGCAAAGAGCTCTCCGAGCTGATAATTATGGTAGTAGCAAGGGTAGATGGCAATATGGATCTTTGATGCCCAGTCGGCATTGTCCCAATTATCGGGACGTTTGAGAAGCTGGTATTTTTCAGCCAGATCCCACCAGAGTTTGTTGAGGTCCTGATCGGGATCTGCATACATTCCCTTCTCGAAACGCGACACCACCTGTACCCACCTGCTGAATACGAGCTGTTTCAGACGGGCTGACTTGATGCAGGCGTCAGAGATTCTTTCAGCCTCCTGGTCGCTTATACCGATGTAGTGTTTCATCCATTGGGGATTCTTGCTCTGTCTTTCAAAGAGCATTGCAGCTGCTTCTGTGGTGAACATTGCCGCAGCATCTCTGAGAAGGTATGGAAGCTCTTCGTTTTCGTCATGTCCTTTCGAGTAAACGGCGTGTCCGAATTCGTGAAGCATGGTTCCCATCCAGCGCTCATTGTTGCTAAGATTGCATAATACCCTGACATCTCCTCTTCTGTCAATGTCGGTACAGAAGGCGTGCTGGTTTTTGCCGGGTTTGGAGTAGAGGTCGCTGGCTTCCATCATGGAGGTAATATCTATGCCTATTGAAGCGTAGTAATCTATGGTAATCTTACGTAGGTCAGCCTCAGCGTAGTAGCTGTCCAGGTCGACAGGATATAATTCCGGTGCCTCCTGGAAGTATCTGTTCTGGTAGTGCCATGGACGCAGATCTGACTCTTTAATAGAATACTTTTTGGCAAATATTCTGTCCATCTCCTTTTTTACCTGGGCAAAACTCTCTGAGGTGAGAGAGTCGACTTCATCGAGCAGCTCGTAGACTTCCTCAGGTGAAGCGCCACCAAGGGTGAGGCTCATATCGTAAAAATCCCTGAAACCAAGGCTGACAGCCAGTTTGTTCCTGAGTTTTACAACTTCTATAATGTCTTGGCTTACGACTTTTCCGATTTGTTTATGTGCTTTCCATACACTCTCGAGTTCTTTGCTGTCAAGGGATGTCTTGAGTATGTTTTCGACCTGGTTGTCGTCTATTGACTTGCCTTTGTAGAGAGCTCTGAATCCTGAGTATTTCTGCTCGATCTCCATCTCTTTCTGGATTATGGCATGGAGCAGTGTCGTGTCTGCCTGTTTCGAGAGATACATGTTATACAGTATCTCCAGTTCTCTTTTCAGTACAGGATCGGAAACTTTTCCGGATTCCTTTATCTGCTTGAGTTTCGAAAAGGTTTGAGCGTCGGAAAGGATCTCAGTAAGTTTCATATTAGCTTGCGAGTATGCTTCGAAGTCTTCTGCTTTCCCGCTGATGGCTCCGTTCCAATATGCAAGGTTGGCCTCTTTGAAGAGAGGTTCATATTTTTCAACGGTGTTGTCTATTATTGACTGAAGTTCCTTCTCTGGTGAAGAGCAGGTGCATCCGGCAGTTCCGGCAATTATAGCAGCAGTCATAATTGAATAAAATTTTCTGTTCATATCTTTAATTGTCTATTTCAGTTCTATTGCACATCCGCCTGATTTTGCAAGGTGGATTTCAAGGGTGCTCTTCGAGTTTACCTTTTTTGTGGAGATGGTATAACTCTGTGGGTTATCATCCCATGATGCATCGGCTCCATCAGCATATATTACTGCTGTGTACTCTTTTCCATCTTTGAGGGGAAGCCTTGAGAGGTCTATGGTGGCTGTTCTCTCGTTTTCATCGGTGATGGCCCCAATGAACCATCTATCCTGACCTTTTGCTTTGCGGGCTGTTGTGATGTAGTCTCCTGGTTCAGCTTCGAGAACTTTGGTGTAGTCCCAGTCTGTAGGGACATTACGGATGAAAGTGAAAGCATCATCGAACCTTGCGTAGTTTTCAGGAAGGTCTGCCACCATCTGGATGGGAGAGTAGAGTACTACATAAAGTGCGAGCTGCTTGGTCAGTGTAGTGTGTATCTGCGCCTGAGATTTACCATCGTAATATGACATCTTCTGCTGGAAAATACCAGGGGTGTAGTCCATTGGCCCTCCAATAAAGCGTGTGAAAGGGAGGATAGTAGTGTGCTCAGGTGGATTGCCAACAGGACCGAATGACTCGAATTCAGTACCTCTACCGGATTCGGCTGCCATATAGTTGGGATATGTCCTATGCATACCGGTTGGCCTGACAGGTTCGTGTGCATCGATCATTACCTGATAGTCGGCACCTCTGCGTATACAGTGCAGGTAGTGATTTACGGATTGCTGGTCATAGTGGTGTGAACCTCTTGGAAGTATTGCCCCTACATAACCGCTTTTTACTACGGAGTAGTTGTTGTCCTTCATGAATTGGTATGCCCTATCCAGATACTTTTCGTAGTTCTGTGTAGAACCGGATGTTTCATGGTGCATTATGAGGCTGACTCCTTTGCTCTTTGCATATTCGCGAAGTTCGACTACATCGAAATCAGGATATGGAGTAATAAAGTCAAATACAAAATCTTTGAACTGTCCAAACCAGTCTTCCCAACCTTCATTCCATCCCTCTACCAATACACCCTCTATTGAATTATTTGCTGCGAAGTCGATGTACTTCTTGACATTTTCTGTATTGGCTGCATGTGTATTATTCGGTTTGGTCTTGGTATAGTCAGTGATACCGAGCCTGATATTCGGTTCGTCGGTGTATGACCATGTTCCCTGTCCGGGTGCAAACATCTGCCACCACACTCCTACGAATTTCTGAGGACGAATCCAGTCTGTATCTTCTATGGCACAGGGCTCATTGAGGTTAAGGATGAGTCTGCTTTCGAGAATTGAAGGAGCATTGTCGGCGACAATGACTGTTCTCCAGGGTGAGTGGTGAGGTGTCTGGATGTATCCTCTGTTTCCCAATACATCTGGGACAAGGTGTGCAACAAAGCGTTTTCCATCTCTGATTTCCAGCTGCATGGAAGAGAAGTCGTCAAGAGCGGCCTCGTGGATATTGACATAAAGACCTCCGTTGTCGCTTTTCATCATTACAGGTGTCTGGACTCCCGGTACCGGCATTGGACAGATACATGAGTTTCCGCTTCTGTCAAAGTCGGGATAAAGTGTGGCTATTTCACTCAGATGTGATGTCTCGTATCTGAATTCATTGGCATCGTAGTCCCCTGCAATCCAGAATGCGGTAAGGTCTTCGGCCATTGAAAATTCTGTAAGCTCATTGCCGATAATGAAGTATCCCAGATTCTGCTGTCTGGGGAATTCATATCTGAAGCCCAATCCGTCATTGAAGAGTCTGAATCTAATCAGTATATCTCGTTCACGGCCATCTTCTGTTTTCTGATGGAGAGTAATAGCCATCTCATTGTAATTTTCGGTAATGATGCTCTCTTCTCCCCATACCGGAGCCCAAGACGAGTTGACATTGTTATAGGTAACAGTGTCTATTGAGAAGCCTTTTTTGAGCTCGGAGGGATGGAGGATGGTGTTGCTCTCCTTGATGGTCCAGTCTGCCATGAAGGGCTGGACATCGTTTATTCCTCCTTCGTGAACGATTTCAAATCCCATACGGCTTTCATTGATGACACTTTTGCCATCAAAGCTCAGGGCGTAGAGAGGCTCACCTGTGCGTGTAAGTCCGAATGTGAGTTCAAGACGCTTGTCGGGTGATTGAAGTTTCCTGGTCTCTTCCATCTTAGGCGTACGCGCGTTTCCTGTGCAACTTACTATAGCTATCAGCCAAATAGCTGCTATAAAAAGTCTGTTTCTCATAGGTGGATTATTTATTTGTTTGATAATGAGGCATATTTTATATTCTTCCGGATCTCTTTCTCCATTCTTGCGGAGAGGGTGCAGTTTTCGTGGCACTGCATATCCTTGTTCCAGATCCTGGCAACGCAATAGTTGGCATGCTGGCATCCGCTCCTTTCCACCTTGCCTTCCCTGAGTTTGTTTACGAAGTCTGGATCGTGTACCAACGGACGGGCCATCTCTGTGAATTCAAATCCTGAGTTGATGGCCTTTTCGAGACTTTCACGTGAGTGGAGACCTCCCACAAGTGCAAGGGGCATCTTGAGTTCCTCTCTGAAACGCAGGGCATCTTCGAGGAAAAAGGCCTCCTTGAACGGCTCGTTCTTGATCATCATCTTGCCGAAGAGGTTGACACCTATCTTTAACCACCAGAGAGATTTCCATGGCATATAGTCTGTCAGGGTACTGATTGGCATTGCTCCTTTCATGACATACATCGGAGCTCTACTAACGAACCCACCGCTCAGAACAAGACAATGCGCACCGAGGTATTCGAGCCTTTTGGCAACCTCTATACATTCACTTACTCCGAGTCCACCCTTGAAACCGTCAGAGGTATTTGTCTTTACCATTACGGCAATTTTGTCTGAGGCGGCCTCCATCACTTCGTTCATGCACATGTCCATGAATTTCATTCTGTTAGAGAATGAACCTCCGTACTGGTCGCGTCTGTGGTTGGTGTAAGGAGAGAGGAATTGTGAGATGAGGTATCCATGTCCGGCGTGAATTTCCACTGCGTCAAAACCGCCTTCAATTGCTATCCTGACTGCATCGCCATGTTTCTTGGCGATCTGAATCATCTCGCTCTCTGTGAGTCCGTGGACAAAGGTAGGGGAGTAGAGGTTGAAACCGGTA
Organism: uncultured Alistipes sp.; assembly: GCA_945787505.1. Classification (GTDB taxonomy): domain Bacteria; phylum Bacteroidota; class Bacteroidia; order Bacteroidales; family UBA932; genus Coprenecus. Next base: position 18,746 of record CALZHC010000015.1, on the reverse strand, counting down.
GAGGCTCCCACGGGCAGACAGCCGCAGACACGCTTGTGCGACATGTTTCCACAGTGTCCAAGCTGGATACATGCCTTGGTGTCGTACCGGTGTATCGAGTCTGTAAGGTCTTTGAATCCGGGGATGTTGGAAGGATCCATGATAAGCTGGCTTTCGAAAGAGAGGCCGCTCTGACATACGGCTGCGTAGGCAACGCTGGTCATACCGACACCGCCTTTTGCCACTGCAGTATGATAATCCTTGAGTTGTTGTGAAGGTTTATGACCGGGGCACATTGCCTCGAAGGCTGATGCCCTGATTATCCTGTTCTTGATTTCTATAGGGCCTATTTTGCCTGGTGTAAATAGTTTTGATTCCATTATTAATATATAAAGGGTAACACTTTTTTGCGGTGCAGGGATGTGAATTCTTCACCAAATTCTTCTGCATATTTATCGTAAAGGGAGAATGCTCTGGGGGCAAGGTTGGCAAATGTCCAGATACAGAAGAGTGCTCCGGGCAGACTCCATGTAAGTATTGCAAATCCGAGCCACTCTGTTATCTCACCGTAATAATTTGCAGATGAGACATATTTGAACATACCGCCCATAGGGATGTAGTGGGCAGTATCGCCAGGCTTGCGAAGATGTCTGATGATGTAGTCTGAGTGGATATTTACAACCATTCCGAATATGAAGACTAATGAACCTATGATGAACCGCAGATCGGTGAGCCACTCTGTCGTGTACATCTCCTTGGGTGCGAATACAAATAACCAGCTGCCTATCATGTAGACATTTACCAGGTTAAATGTCACTCCCATGGCTACTATTGCCACAGGAATCTTACTTTTCCCCTTCATCAGGAACGGAAAAATGAGTGACCTCTGGAAGTAGTGAAGAAGGAAAAAACCTGTCATTATGGAGACTGTAAGATTACGGTAGCTTTCTGTATAGAGGAAGAATACCAGCATTGAAATGAAGACAGGCAATTCCATCAGTACCCAGCCGAGTTTGTTGCTGATCATAGGGCCCCAGTTGGAGCTTCTCAAGTATCCGTATCCGGCCTTGAAGTGGTGAAGTGCAATAAATACTATAACAGCGAGTATTGACATAGCGATCATCACTATGTAGTAAGTATGAATATTCATTTTCGGTATTTTTTTATTGTTGGAACTGGATAATGGTCTGGAAGATATTTTTGCCTGAGCAGTTGCCCTCTACATAATAGGTCAAAGGTGCAGTTTGAGCCGTGCTCAGCTCAACTATATCGCCCAGCTGTGCCTCGTGGTTGAAGTTAATCTGGAACTCTTGAACTGCATGTGATGTGGTGACGGATGTGTCGATGGCGTCCAGAGCCCATTCGAAATATTTCGTGTTATTGGTGTGTGAATTCATGTCTATGTCGGAGAATCTTACTTGATGCTCCATCACTTTATTCAAGATTGAGCCGAAATTTGTTCTTATTTTGTCGCAATTACCGGCAATTGCATCTTTTTCAAAGGAGGTTTCAAGTCCCCTTTCACCAAGAATGTGGTCAGGCCTGAGCATTTTTCTGGTCTTGGGATCTATGATAAGCCAAGAGCTTGTTGCCGCTATGAGAATGTTTCCCTGTGTATCTGTCAACTCATAGTCTCTGAGCGACATAACTCCTTCGCGTCCTTTGTGCCAGGTAGTCAAGGCTACTGTGTCTTCCCACTTGGGATGTGAGTAACATTTAACTTTCAGCCTGGAGAGGACCCAAACTGCAGAAGAGGTGATCAAATCATTATATCCAAAACCAATAGCAGAGGCATGTACATTGGCTATATCCTGAGCATCAGACATAAATGCACAAGGCTTATACTCTTTCCTATTGTCAACCTTGGAGGAGTCGACAATAAAACTAATTGTTTTCTGTTTCATTTTAAATAATTTTGAATGACTTGCAAAGATAGTTTTTTTAGCTAATTTTGTACCCCCGTATATTAGAAATATCGAAGCTATGTCTGTTAAATATGTTTTTGTTACGGGAGGGGTTACATCTTCTCTTGGAAAAGGTATTATATCGGCCTCTCTGGCCAAGTTGTTGACTGCACGTAATTTGCGTGTTACAATTCAAAAATTTGACCCATATCTCAATGTTGACCCGGGTACTCTTAATCCTTACGAGCACGGTGAGTGTTTCGTAACTGAGGACGGTGCGGAAACAGACCTTGATCTGGGACATTATGAAAGGTTTCTGGATCATTATACCAGCAAGGCAAACAATGTAACCACAGGTAAGATCTACCGTACGGTTATCGACAAGGAACGCCAGGGGGCATACCTTGGAAAAACAGTACAGATAGTTCCCCATATTACGGATGAGATCAAAAGAAGGATGCTTCTTTTAGGTAAATCGGGAAATTACGATGTTGTGATTACTGAAATAGGTGGTACTGTCGGCGATATGGAGTCGCTTCCTTTCGTTGAGGCTGTCAGACAGCTTCAGTGGGAGCTTCCCTCAGAGGATTGCCTTGTAATACATCTTACCCTTGTTCCCTATCTTGCAGCTGCAAAGGAAATCAAGACCAAGCCCACTCAACACTCTGTTAAACAGCTTCAGCAGAATGGAGTGCAGCCCGATGTGCTGGTCTGCCGTACAGAACATGAATTGTCTCTGGATGTGAGGAAGAAACTTGCCCTTTTCTGCAATGTCAAGCCAGGATGTGTCATTCAGTCAATAGATGCCGATACCATTTATCAGGTGCCTCTGCTGATGAGACAGGAACGTCTGGATGAGATCGTTCTGGAAAAGTTCGGATTGTCCGATCTTCCCCAGCCGAATATGGAGAGGTGGGAAAAGTTCGTGGACAGGCTTACCCATCCTTCAAAGATTGTGGATATAGCACTTGTCGGAAAGTATGTCGAACTTCAGGATGCCTATAAATCGATTCTTGAATCCTTCATCCATGCAGGAGCTGCAAACAACTGCAAGGTGAAAGTTCATCCCATTCACAGTGAATTTATCAATGATGCCAATGTAGCTGAAAAGCTCAGTGGAATGTGCGGTGTACTGGTAGCTCCAGGATTCGGTGAAAGAGGTCTGGAAGGAAAGATCTCTGCGATCAAGTATGCAAGGGAAAACAATATTCCTTTCTTCGGGATTTGTCTTGGTATGCAGATGGCTGTTGTAGAATTTGCCCGTCACATGGCAGGTCTTCCCGAAGCTGTTTCTGCTGAGGTTGAAGCAAATGCAAAGATTCCCATCATTGACCTGATGTCCGATCAGAAGACCACAACCATAAAAGGTGGAACCATGAGGCTCGGAGCATATTCATGTGAACTCCGTGAGGGCTCTCTTGCCTACTCTATTTACGGAAAGAAGCTAATCAGTGAAAGACACAGACACAGATACGAGCTCAATAACGATTATGTGGCTGCTTTGGAAGCTGCCGGAATGAGTGTTACAGGACGTAATCCCGATACATCTTTGGCAGAGATAGTAGAAGTTAGGAATCATCCGTTCTTTATCGGTGTGCAGTTCCATCCTGAATATAAAAGTACTCCTGAGAATCCACAGCCTATCTTCACTGCATTCGTGAAGGCTGCAATCAAGAGACAAGAAGAGAATAAAAACAAAAAAGAAGAATAATAGATGTCCAGACGCGTATTCATAACATTTGCAGTACTTTCCCTGATGCTCCTTCTCCCTTTTCCGGGCTCACGTGCTGCTGACGGAAAGAAAAAGGATGTGAAGTATTATAAGGTTGAGGTGATCGGATCATATCCTCATGACGCAAGTGCATATACGCAGGGACTCTTCTTTGACAACGGAATTCTTTATGAGAGTTCCGGACAGTATGGAGAATCATCCTTGAGGAGGGTTGATCTTAATACAGGGTCGACTCTCCTGAGGGTAGATCCCGGTCCGGCTGTTTTCGCTGAGGGTTCTGTCTCCATGGACGGGCTGGTCTATCTTCTTTCTTGGCGAGAACAGACCTGTTTCGTCTACGATATCGAAACATTCGACCTGCTCTCTTCGTTTTCTTACTATGGTGAGGGCTGGGGGCTTACAACAGACGGCAAATCATTGATAATGAGTGATGGGTCGTCTTCTTTAGTATATAGGGATCCAATGACATTCGTTGAACGCAGAAGGGTGACAGTGACATTTGACGGCAAACCGGTTCCCTATCTCAACGAACTTGAATATATTGACGGCAAGATATGGGCAAATGTCTATGGGCTCGACTATATCATCATAATAGATGGGGAGAGTGGCGTAGTCGAAGGGCGTATAGATTGCAGAGACCTTCTCGAAAAAAGGTACAGAGGAAAGGGAGAGGACGTTCTTAACGGCATAGCTTACAACCCTGTTGACGGGGCAGTATACCTGACAGGAAAATATTGGCCCAAAATGTACAAGGTCAGATTAAATGATGTAAAATAATCCCGACAATACTGTCCTGGCAGTGAAACATCTGATTCCTGAACGGTTATTTCTTTAGAAGATCGGGTCTGAGTCGCTTTGTGCGCTCCAGTGCTTGTGCTTCCTGCCACTCTTTGATGAGTTTGGGATTACCACTCAGCAGAACTTCTGGAACTTTCCATCCTCTGAAATCTGCCGGCCTTGTGTAGATGGGTGGTGCCAGAAGGTCATCCTGGAAAGAGTCACTCAGGGCTGAGGTTTCGTCGCTCATTGCACCCGGTATTAGTCTTACAATAGCATCTGTTATTACAGCGGCTGCAAGTTCTCCTCCGCTGAGAACATAGTTGCCGATAGAGATTTCTTTAGTGATGAGGTGTTCTCTAATTCTGTGGTCTATGCCTTTATAGTGCCCGCAAAGGATAATGATATTTTCAGCGCAAGAGAGCGAGTTCGCCATGGGTTGATCCAAAATCTCTCCATCAGGTGATGTGTAAATTACATAGTCGTACTTACGACGCTCGGTCAGATCTGTGATGGCATTGTAGAGTGGCTCGGGCATTATGACCATTCCTGAGTCCCCACCGAATCCGTAGTCGTCAATGTGTCTGAATTTCCCTTTGCCGTAATCGTGCAGATTTACAATGTTAATCTCTACCACTCCTTTCTCTTTTGCTCTCTTTATAATGGAGTGGTTGAGTGGACTTTCCAATAGCTGCGGGACTGCGCTGATAATATCGATTCTCATATCCTGGTTATTGTTATCCTTTATTTCAAATAAAAAAAACCGCTCAGTTGTTTCTGACCGGTTACTTTCTGAGACTGGCTCTCTGAATTCTAGTACTGAGCTTCAGATGATACAGTCAGTTTCTTACGTCCGTGACGACGACGTGCTGCCAATACGCGACGTCCGTTAGGTGTAGACATACGTTCACGGAAGCCGTGTTTGTTGCGACGTTTGCGCTGTGAGGGCTGAAATGTGCGTTTCATATACTTGTTTTTTTATATTTTCAATTTTTTAGGACTGCAAAGATAATCGTTTTGTAAAAAAAAACAAAAATATTTCATTCTATCTTCATCGTTTCTGAAGAACAGGTATATAGACAATACCTTTCTCACTGAAAAAATCCTCCTCAAACCATTGAGAGATGGAGCAGGTCTCTATGGAGGATGGTGCAATCTCAAGGGTGGCAGCACATTTTTCAATTTCCTCTTTCAGATCGCCTCCTTTAAGATAGATAATTCCTTTGGTGGCAAGATGACCTGCCATCGATGCAAATTCATCAAGCCTGCTGACCCCGCGTGATACTATGTACTCTGAAGGCTCCTTTACTGTTTCTGAACGGCTCCATATTGTGGAGACATTGGTGAGTCCGAGGGCCTCGGCCACTGCTCCTACCACCTTTATCTTCTTTGCAATGGAGTCGCAAAGGGTGAATGATGTCTCCGGGAGGAGAATCGACAGCGGAATACCGGGGAATCCACCTCCGGTACCCACATCAATGATGGATGTTGGTCTTATATCCTTTTGCCGGAGCCATTTGTATATTGCCAAAGAATGAAGCACATGGTGCAAGTATAGGGAATCTATATCTTTTCTTGAGATGACATTGATTCTGGAGTTCCATTCAATGTATAGCGGACCGAGGGCTTTGACAGCCTCGCGGGTCTTCTCATCCAGTTCCGGGAAATATTTGAATATCAGTTCTTCAGTATAGTGTAACGGCATAGCTTGTAAGATAATCTATTCTATATTGGTTTCTATGAGTTTTCTAGCCCTTCTTATCCGGGTCCTTACGGTGTTGAGCGGCAGGTCAAGTTCCTTTGCAATCTCCTTGTAACTGAACTGATACACCAGCCTGAGTTTTGCCGCTTCCTTGTACAGTGGCGGCAGGGCGTCTATTGCGTTGATAAAGGAGTTATATTTCTGAATCTCTATCATTTTTTCCTCAGGGGATATATATGATGTGTCGTTACTCTCCAGAGATTCGTCTGACATGTCGTTTATATCAACAGTCTTGAGCGCATTTTTCTTCCTTCGGGCATTATCCAAAGCACTGTTTTTGGCGATCTCGAAGAGCCAGTTCTTGAATTTCATTTCAGGATTGAATGTAGATATTGCCATAAATGCCTTTCTGAGGGTCTCCTGGCAGATATCCTCTATATCGCAACTGTTGGAACAGTATCCTGACACGAAGTGTCTCAATGAATTGGTGTAACGAGAGATAAGTAGTGAAAATGCCCCTACATCCCCACGTGCAGCTTCAAAGGAGAGTCTCTGTTCTTCTGTACTTCTTTCCTTGTTCATTGGTTTCATCAATTAATGTGCCTCAAGCCAGTTGTCTGCATTATTACACTCTACGACAAGGGGGACAGAGAGACTGACGACATTCTCCATTTCATACTTGATTATTTCGCGGGCCTGTTCAAGTTCTGCCAGAGGAACATCAAAGACCAACTCATCGTGTACCTGAAGTATCATTTTCGTTTGGAGTCCGGCCTTCTCGAGAGCTCTGTCGACATTTATCATAGCAATTTTTATTATATCAGCTGCTGTTCCCTGAATGGGGGCATTGATAGCGTTTCTCTCTGCAAAAGCCCTTACTGTGGCATTAGCTGATTTTATATCCTTGAGGTAGCGCTTTCTTCCGAACATTGTCTCAACGTATCCAGATTCCCTCGCTTTCTCTTTTTGTTCCTCAATAAATTTCTCTATTGATGGATATGTTTCGAAATATCCTGTGATCAGGTCTTTGGCTTCCGAACGGGGAATCTTCAGCCTTTGGGCAAGACCGAAGGCTGAGATTCCGTAGATGATGCCGAAGTTCGCGCTTTTGGCCTTTCTGCGCTGCTCGGATGTAACATCGGTGGGGTCTTCTTTGTAAATTTTCGCAGCAGTGGCAGTATGGATGTCTGCTCCGTGCAGGAATGCCTCTATCATGTCGGGGTCTTTACTCAGATGTGCCACGATTCTCAGCTCTATCTGTGAGTAGTCAGCTGAAATAATTGTATTCTCCTTTCCTGAAGGGACAAAGGCCCTTCTTATCTCTTTTCCCATCTGGCTCCTTATAGGTATGTTCTGCAGATTGGGGTGAACCGAACTGAGTCTTCCTGTGGCAGTGAGGGCCTGATTGAATGTAGTGTGTATCTTTTTGTCGATCGGGTCAATCATCAGGGGGAGTGGCTCTATATAGGTAGAAATCAGTTTTTTGACCTCTCTGAATTCAAGAATGTCATTTATTATAGGATGACGGTCAGAGATTGCTGTAAGGGTCTCTTCGTCTGTGGAGTAGTGGCCGCGCTTGTTCCTCTTTGCCTTTGGGTCGAGTTTCATCTTGTCAAACAGCAGATTCCCCAACTGCATCGGTGATGAGAGGTTGAGTAGAGGTTCATCTACACATTCTCTAACCTTGTTCTCTATGCGGGCGAGCTCTCTCTTTAGCGTCTGGCCATATTGGTAGAGCATGGCAGTATCTAGAGAGACACCATTCATCTCCATTTTGCCAAGAATCTTTATCAGGGGCATCTCTATATTCATATAGAGGTCTTCCAGACTACTCTCGCGTGAGTAGAACTCTCTGATAGCCTTGGAAACTGGTATACTCAGGCATGTAAGAACCCTTATCGAATCGCTGGGACGCTCGTGGGCAAGTGGCAGTACCGCTTGAAATAGGTCAGGCTCCTGCTGCTCCTCTTTATCACTCAAGAAGTACTTCTGCGGCTCTATTTTCAGAAATTCCCTGACGAGAACTTCGCTCTTGTGGGAGGTTTCCGGTGATATCAGGTAGTGCAGAAGTTCTATATCAAGCAGTTTTCCGCTTATATTGATTCCATATCTGAAAAATAATTTGAAGATCTCCTTGAGGCCTGAGCCTATGATAGTGGTCTTTTCTGACGAGAGGACCTTGTCATATCCTCCCTCTTTTATTTTTTCTGGAGTTGAATATGTCCATATAATTTCTGAGTGACTTACAGCCCGACAGATTGTAAGAAAACGGCTGTTCTCATCGTAGGAGAGGGCAATCTCACTTCCATGGGTGTCATTTTTCAGAACTTCTCCTATTGACTTCTCTGTCAAAATATAATCTTGGGTTGTAGGTGTACCAATGGGTGAGCTCTCAGCAGCAGAAGCCTCGAATAGGCTGGGGGATGGGAGCATCTTCATCAGTGAACGGCACTCGTAGTACTCAAGAATCTCAGAAGCCTCTTTGGAATTCTTAAACGAGAGTGCCATACAATCGGCAGTAATATCTATGGGAATGTCACATCTGATGGTGGCAAGCTTTTTTGAGAGAATCATATCTTCTTTATGCTCCCTGATATTTGCAGCCTGTTTGGCAGGCAGTTCGTCCAGGTGTTCAAGGATATTTTCTACAGTGTGGTACTTTCCTACCAGTTTCCCGGCCCCGACCTCGCCTATGCCCTTGACTCCCGGTATATTATCGGATGAGTCTCCCCAGATGGCAAGGATGTCTATTATGGAGGATGGGGATTGAATTCCGTATTTTTTACATATTCCGGCGGTATCCAACAACTCGTTTTCTGCTCCGCTCTTGCCAGGCTTGAGCTGGAAGATGTTGGGTGCGATTATCTGGCCAAGATCCTTGTCCGGGGTAATCATGTACACTGGCAGCTCCTCTGATGCAAACTGTTTGGCGATAGAGCCAATGACATCATCCGCTTCGAATCCCTCCTTTATTATTACTGTGACACCTATACCGCGCAGCAGTGTGACAAGGGGGGCAAGCGAGTCCTTGATTACTTCAGGGGTGGCTGACCTGTTGGCCTTGTATCCGGAGTACATCTCGTGTCTGAAGGTCTTCCCTGAGGGGTCGAATACGACTGCTAAATGTGAAGGGGTATATTTCGAGGTCAGTTCGAGGAGATATTTCATAAAACCGTATATGACAGACGAATCATCACCTTTGGAATTGGTGATGGGACGGCGCAGGAAAGCATAGTACATCCTGAACATCAGTGCGTGACCGTCTATCAGAAAGAGTTTGTTCTGCATGGTGTGCATAGTAATTTACTTTTCGTGTTCGTAAAGATAGCAAAATATTTGTTTTGTCATTACGAATTGTTACTTTTGTAGGTAATTATATTGTAGAACTTTTTAATACAAAATAAAATGGCTATAGATCTAACACATTTTCTCTCTAACAATGCCAAAAATATGAGAAGAAGCGCTATTCGCGACCTTCTTAATGTGGCAAATAAACCCGAAATCATATCATTCGCCGGCGGTTTCCCCAATGCTTTGACATTCCCTGTTGAAGACCTCAAAGCTATCATGACCGAACTCATGGAAGAGATGCCTGAAAAGCTCCTCCAGTATGGTCCTACCACCGGTAGCATTGCTTTGAGAAAACAGATTGCAAAGAAATACCAGGAAGAAGGTATTGACTGTACTTATGAAAATATCATCATCACCACAGCTTCACAGCAGGCTCTTGACTTGATTTCAAGAGTGTTCCTGAACCCCGGTGACACAGTGCTCTGCGGTCTTCCTTCATATCTTGGAGCTCTTCAGGCATTCTACTCTTATCAGGCACAGCCCATCGGTATCAAGAACGATGAAGAGGCTGAAGCTGTGGTAAGCGCTCTCTGTGCTATTGGCAAGAAACCCAAATTTATCTATGCTATTCCTGACTTCCAGAACCCTACAGGTGTTACAATGACAGCTGAAAGAAGAAAGGAAATTCTTGCAGTAGCAGAAAAATATGACATCCTTGTCCTCGAAGACAGCCCTTACAAGGAAATCCGTTTCGAAGGTGAAGCTCAGCCTACAATGTACTCTCTCTGCCCTGAAAGGGTAATGCTCGCAGGTACATTCTCAAAGACTTTCTGCCCCGGTTTCCGTATCGGATGGGTTCTTGCAAGCAAGGAAATCATCGAAAAACTCGAAGTGGCAAAACAGTCTGCTGACCTTTGTACTCCTGTATTCAATCAGGAAGTTGCAGCAAGATACATGGAAAAAGGCTACTACGAAACCAACCTTCAGAAGACCATCAACCTCTATAGGGACAAGAGAGATCTTATGGATAAATGTCTCACAGAAATGATGCCTGAAGGAGTAAGATGGACTCGTCCTGACGGTGGTCTTTTCCTCTTGGTTACTCTTCCTGAATATATGGATGCAAGAGAACTCTTCAACGTTGCTATCCAGGAAAATGTAGCATTCGTAATCGGTGAAGTATTCTATTGCGATGGCAAGGGACAGAATACCCTCCGTCTAAACTTCTCTTATGCATCTGATGAAAACATCAAGGAAGGTGTCAGACGTCTTGCAAATGCAATCAAGAAATTAATGAAATAATATGAATGCTATTAAGCTTATCCATCACGTTGTTGAGGGAGAACTTAATATAGGTGAATCGAAACTGTGGGGAGACCCTGATCTCCCTCACAGTTTCGATTTTCCTGTTTATAAGGACGAGGAGGGAGATAAGGTCCACTACACCTTTATAGGACAGATCAACTGTACTCAGGCAGCTCCGTATGACAAGGAAAACAGGCTGCCTAAGGAGGGCATGCTCTATTTCTTCGGAAAGATAGAGTATTATCTCGGGGATTTATTATGTGACCCTGTAGGAGATGCTTTCTGGAACCCGGGTGATGTTAAGGTTCTCTATTATCCTCGCAACGATTATGAAAATTTCGAGAGGGTGGTACTTATAGATGATGATGACAATCCCATCTCGATTAGAGAACATAAGATTGACTTTGAAGCCGTTGAGGACCAAGGCTCGGAGTACGATACCAAACTGCTTGGCTTGCCCGCCTATTTGGCCGATGATGTAGACTTGGACAAATATACACTTCTACTGCAGCTCGATAGTGATGATATCGATGATGAACATACACTGAATTTCATGGATTGGGGACAGCTACTCTTTCTGATACCTACTGCAGATCTGGAACGTCCCTCTTTCAAGAATGTGATAGCTTACCTTGCCTCTTCATAAACAGGAGGTAGAGCAATATCATAAGGAATGTAATGAAGTCAGCAGCAGCGGTACTGAGCCATATTCCCGCAGTAGAGAACAGCTTCGGAAGAAAAATATATGCAGGTACCACAAGGATGAGCCCTCTCAATAGTGAAAAGATTGTGGGGGCTTTTACTTTTTCAAGACTCTGCAGATAGCCTATTGCAACGATATCAAGGATCAGGAAGAGGAAACCTGATGCAAAATAGGGTAGTCCCTCTATCGCAATCCGTGCTGCTTGAGTGCTACTGTCTATGAAGAGTGTAACGAAAATCTCTGGGAACAGTACGAAGGCAAGTGAGACTCCCACACCGAAAAACATAGATGATACAGTAATTATTCTCTCCGTTTCAGATATCTTCTCTCTCCTTCCGGCTCCAAAATTATAGCTGATTATAGGCTGGGCAGATGTCGATATGGCATTTGCCACCATAAACAGCAAAGGTGTGTAATAGCATGCCACACCGAATGCACTTACGCCATCTGTGCCAAGGTAGTGCATGAATGTAAAATTACCGACAAATGTTATTACCGCCATTGCGAACTCTCCGATGAAGGTCGGGAAACCGATTCGGCATTGGTATCCTATATTCCTTATTGAAAGTTTGATGGATGTAATGCTGCTCTTGATTCTTATAGGTCTTATCTTCTTGGCCTTGAAGATGAAGTACCATATAGCCACCGCTCCGCCCACAAAAATGCTGGTACCTGTGGCTGCTGCAGCACCGAGCATACCCCATCCGAAAGGAAAAATGAATAGGTAATCGAGGAGAACATTGGTAATTCCATTGAGTAGATTTGAAATCATCGCTACATTTGGAGAGCCGTCAAGACGAATGGCGAACAGTCCTATGAGACTCCACTGCTGAAAAATAAAGCCAGGAGTCACACCGATAAGGTAATCCCTTACCAGAGGAACCAGATCCTCGGAGGCTCCAAGCAGTATGGCTGTCCTCGATGGGAACATCAGTATGAGAACGCTGATAATGAAGACTACGACATTGCTCGCAATCATCGCCTGTGTCAGGTTGATACGTGCCGCTTTTATATTCTGTTTCGAGAGATGGATGGACATTACCACAGAGGAACCTATGCCGAGCATAAGACCTATAGAGATGAACAGAATCCATACGGGAACAATGAGGTTTACCGCTGCCAGTGCCTCTGTTCCCAATCCATGTCCAATGAAAATACCATCAATCGCTGTGACAGCCGAGAGACTCAAAGAACCGATAAGTGTCGGTACAAATAGTTTTCTGAATAAATCAGAGGTGCGATCTTTTTCGAAATCAACAGCATCCCTTCTCATAACAAGCAAAGCTATAATTGAGATATGGGACTAAAGTGTAGATGTGATATTGGATACTTTCGCTTTGGCAAAATCAAGTCCGATATGGACCTCTTTCTTTCCGCTGCCTGGAGTTTCGTACATGGGATCCAGCATTATAGCCTCGCAGATGGCACGCAGACCTCTGGCTCCCAGCTTGTATTCGATAGCAGTATCTACAATGAACTCCAATACCTCATCATCTATGGTGAGCTTTACATCCTCCATCTCGAAAAGCCTTGTGTACTGTTTGATAAGTGCGTTTTCGGGTTCGGTAAGGATTCTGAGCAATGCCTCTCTGTCCAAGGGGTGGAGATATGTCACCACAGGCATACGGCCTACAATTTCGGGTATGAGCCCATAAGAGCGCAAGTCTTGTGGCGCAATGTACTGAAGGAGGTTATCCATGTCTATGCGCGCATTTTTTGCAGATGCTCCATATCCGACAGTATGGGTATTGAGTCTTTGTGCAATTCTTTTTTCGATTCCTTCAAAAGCGCCTCCACATATAAAAAGTATGTTTGTGGTGTTGACGCTGATGAGTTTCTGTTCAGGGTGTTTCCTGCCGCCCTGAGGAGGAACATTTACTATGGTTCCCTCCAAAAGTTTAAGCATTGCCTGCTGGACACCTTCGCCTGAGACATCACGGGTGATGGAGGGGTTGTCACTCTTTCTGGCAATCTTATCTATTTCATCAATAAATACAATGCCTCTTTCTGCCTTTTCAACGTCGTAATCTGCTGCCTGCAAAAGACGGGTAAGGATGCTCTCGACATCCTCTCCGACATATCCTGCTTCAGTCAGTACAGTCGCATCGACAATGGCGAAGGGAACATTGAGCATCTTTGCTATGCTCTTGGCCAGGAGCGTCTTGCCTGTTCCGGTAGGTCCTACAAGTAGGATATTTGATTTTTCGACCTCGAGAACGCTCTTTTCGTTTTCAAGGGTACCATTCTTTCCGGAGGCCTTCTTTTTCTTCTTATTCTGCTTGAAAACTTCGTTGATTCTCTTGTAGTGGTTATAGACGGCAACAGAAAGGAACTTTTTGGCCTCCTCCTGTCCTATAACGAACCTGTCCAGAAATGCAGTAATCTCTTTGGGAGTGAAATTGAGCTTTTCGCAGGAGACCTGCTTTTTGGGCTCTTTTCCGAATTCGGAAGGAAGAATGAATCCTTCATCGATAGCCTCATCCACTATTGAGTATATTCTGAATGCACATTCCTTGCAGATTCCTCCTGTTGCTGTGGTGAGCAACATATCCACCTGCATGTCATTTCTACCGCAGATGTCGCAAGTTATATGTCGTCTGTCATTGCTTGATGCCATATATATGTTATTTCTGACGGGTTAATATGTGATCTGCCATTCCGTATTCAACAGCCTCAGATGCATTCATCCAATAATCCCTGTCGGCATCTGCTGCGATTTTTTCAATGGGCTGACCGCTGTGGGTGGAGATGATATCGTAGAGCTCGTTCTTGAGCTTTTTGATTTCACGAGCTGCAATTTCAATGTCAGACGCCTGACCTTCGGCTCCGCCTAATGGCTGGTGGATAAGTACCCTGGAGTGAGGAAGAACTGAGCGCTTTCCCTTTTCTCCTGCTGTCAGGAGTACTGCGGCCATGGAGGCTGCCATTCCGGTACATATTGTTGCAACATCGGGCGCAACCAGCTGCATTGTATCATAAATCCCCAGGCCGGCATATACCATGCCGCCCGGAGAGTTTATGTATATTTGGATATCCGCTTTGGAATCTGCTGATTCGAGAAAGAGCAACTGTGCCTGTACGATGTTTGCGACATCAGAGTCGATTCCCACGCCAAGAAAGATAATCCTGTCCATCATAAGTCGTGAGAAGACATCCATTGATGCCACGTTCAACTGACGTTCTTCGATAATGGTGGGATTTATGTACCCTGCATATACCTTAGAGTATCCGTTGAGTGTGTTGCTGCTGATATTCAGATGCTTTACAGCATATTTTTCAAATTCCGAAGCCATATATCCTTTTTGTCTGTTTAGTTGTTCATTTTACGGAGCTCTTCTGAGCTGATCTCCTTGTTTTCAAGGGTTACAACTCCTCTGAGGAATGCGAGCACAGCTGTCTCCTCAGCCTTTTCGAAGAGGCGGCGTGACTGTTTCTCATCTTTGAGAATCATTTCAGCGAAGTTTTCGAGCTGATCAGCAGGTGCGTTAGCAATTCCGTACATAGCAAACTGGTACTGTGCAAGCTTGATTGCTTCAGCCTTGATAGATTCTCTGTTGATTTCAAGTTTGTTGTCTGTGATAATCTTGTTAGCGATGCTCTGCCATCTGAAGTCCTGAAGGAAGAGGGGAAAATCTTTTTCAATTTCTTCCATTGTGAATTTGCCTTCGTTTGCAGTGAAGAGCCATCTCTTGAGGAAATCTTCAGGGAGAGCTATGTTAGCTTTGTCGATGAGGTATTTGCGAGCATCGAGCATAAATCTGTAGTCGCTTTCCTGTTTGAGCTCTTCAACGAGTCTCTTTTCGATTTCTGCATTGAACTCTTCTTCGGTCTTTACTACATCTTTTCCGAACATCTGGTCATAGAGTTCCTGTCCGGGAACAGCGTCAACATAGTTTTTAACTTCTTTAACTACCAGGTGCCATACGGGTGCAGTTTCAGCAAGTTCTTCTTTCTTCATCTTGAGCATAGCAGCACGGTCGGTTTCGTTGTTGAATACTGCCACTACGTCGATGTCGAATTCATCACCAGCCTTCTTGCCGATGAACAGTGCTTTTCCCTCTTCGGGAAGAACAGTGGTAGAGATATATGAGTTTTCTACTTTTCTGTCACCCTGGATGAAGTCTGCGATGAGGAAGTCACCGTCCTTTACTGCATCACATGTTTCAAGTTTCGAGAACTGTTTGTAGATATTTTTCTTATAAGCCTCTTTTTCAGTTTCGTTTGCAGGTACTGTGTAGTATGCGATCTTGTCTTCTGCGCTCAAAGAAACATCGAATTTAGGAGCAAGAGCGATGTCGAAAGTGAAATCGAATTCTTCTCCGTTTGCAAATGTGTTCTTCTTTTCATCGTCTTCAACAGGAAGAGGTTCTCCGATGATCGTGAGTTTGTTTTCTTCGATATACTTGTTGAGGTTTTCAGAAATGAGGGTGTTGATGGATTCTACAAGTGCTTCACCGCCATGTGCTTTTTCAATGAGCGATGCAGGTGCCATACCTTTTCTGAATCCCTTGATGTCTGCGTTGCGGCGGATTCTGTTGAGAATTTTCTTTCTTCCTTCGGCGTAATCTTCAGCTACGAAGTGGAATGCGAGTCTGATTGTCAGACCGTCATTGTTGAGTTCTTTAATTTCCATATCTTGTGTTAATTATTTCAAAACGGTTTTTTCCCTATTATATAAGGGGTGCAAAAATATATAAATCCTTTAAGTTTTGCAAATCTGTATTTTAAAGGCAGAAAATAAAGAGTATCTTTGCGGAATCAATACTAAAACAATAAGAAATGAGACAAAAAATTGTAGCAGGTAACTGGAAAATGAACACTCTTGTATGTGAGGGAGTGGAACTTGTTAACGGAATAGTTTCAAAAATGGGTGAAGTGCCTTCAGATGTAAGGCTTATAGTATGTCCCCCTTTCACTCATATAGTCAGTGTAGGTGATGCCCTCAAAGGCTCTCGTGTCTCTTTGGGTGCACAGAACTGTGCTAATCAGCCCAAAGGTGCATTCACCGGTGAAGTGTCGGCAGCAATGCTTAAATCCTGCTGCTGCGAGTATGTTATTTTGGGTCACTCAGAAAGGAGGGAATACTATGGTGAAACCTCTGAAACTCTTAATGCCAAGATGGCTCTTGCACTTGAAAACGGTCTTAAACCAATCTACTGCGTAGGGGAAAAGCTGGAAGAACGTGAAGCCGGAAAACATTTTGAAATAGTAAAGGCTCAGATTGAAGAGGTCCTGTTTAATCTTACTCCTGAACAGATGGCTCAGGTCGTAGTGGCTTATGAACCCGTTTGGGCTATTGGAACAGGAAAGACAGCTACCTCTGCTCAGGCTCAGGAGATCCACGCTTTCATCAGAGCAACCCTGGCTTCAAAGTTCGGGGAGCTTGCTGAAGAGATTTCCATCCTTTACGGTGGAAGCTGCAAGCCTTCAAATGCTCCTGAACTCTTCTCACAGAAGGATATTGACGGAGGTCTTATCGGCGGTGCTGCCCTGAAGGCCGACGATTTTATAGGTATTGCTAAAAGCTATTAATATCTCTTCCCGATGGACTACATTGAACTCTCTCTCAAACTGACTCCTTTCAGTGAAG
Source organism: uncultured Alistipes sp. (assembly GCA_945787505.1). Classification (GTDB taxonomy): domain Bacteria; phylum Bacteroidota; class Bacteroidia; order Bacteroidales; family UBA932; genus Coprenecus. Next base: position 1,763 of record CALZHC010000015.1, on the reverse strand, counting down.
AGTTTGCAGAGATTCTGACAGCTGAAATCGATGATTTGGGGTTTGAGAGCTATATGACTGAAGATCCTTACTTGAAGGCGTACATACGAAAGGAGGATTTTTCGGAGTCTAACCTCAAAGTGTTGTTGTCGGGGATAGATCAGTCGCTATTTAATATAGAGTACACTCTCGACCTGATTCCACAGACTAACTGGAATCAGGTCTGGGAGTCCTCCTTTGAACCAGTCGTGGTAAATGGCCAGTGTACCATCAAGGCATCGTTTCATAAAGGGCTTGAGCCGACACGTTTCATTATTACCATCGATCCGAAGATGGCTTTCGGTACAGGACACCACCAGACTACTTCCCTTATAGTAGGTATGATGCTGGATATGGAGGATGAGATCAAGGGTAAAAAGGTTCTCGACATGGGATGCGGTACAGGGGTGCTTGCCATTCTTGCTGCCAAGATGAAGGCTGCCGCTCCAGTTATTGCCATTGATATAGACCCGATTGCTGCAGATTCTGCCAAAGAGAATACATATAAGAACAGGGTTGGCGAGAAGACCAAGGTTCTGTGTGGTGATGCTTCTCTGCTTCAAGCCGGAAGCTACGACATAATCCTGGCCAATATCAATAGGAACATTCTACTTTCGGATATCTCCACCTATGCCAGATCTCTTAGAACGGATGGGATTCTCATCGTAAGCGGTTTCTATGAAGAGGATATCCCGATGTTGGAGTTCAAGGCTAACGAGTGCGGCTTCATTATGGAGGAGGCACGCACCAAAGATAAGTGGAGTGCTGTAAGATTCCGACTGAAGAAGAAATTTGCGTATTGATAAAAATGTAGTATATTTGCAAATGGAAACGGAGCGGGCGTGTTGTAATTGGTAGCCAAGCCAGACTTAGGATCTGGTGCCGTAAGGCGTATGGGTTCGAGTCCCTTCGCCCGCACAAAGGGGATATCCTCATCAGGGGATGTCTCCTTTTTCTTCTTCATAACTTATTGAATATCAAAGCGACATTATCCAGAAACCAAGTCGGACCGTACATTCTATCAAGGTCGCCACCATTATACTCGATGACGCCACGATGTCCCGTTCCGGACAGCGCCTCAATCTCTGACAGGTCCCAGTCTGAAGGAAATATGAGTTTGCGACGCTCTTCCAAGGATACGTAAAAGTATGTCGAGTTCGCCTGGAACTTCATATTATCGTCAACTATACCCCAATGCTTATGGAAATAATGCTTCTTGCCGTTCTCGTCCAGAGTGAATGGTTGCGATGAAGCATATTTCTGCCCACCATTGTTGTGGATGCTTACCTTGTACATCGTATTGGCCTTGGCCTGTCTACCTATTTTCATTGATGTCGCTGTAAATATTAGTACAAAACGCTGCAATATTCAGATTTTTCTATCCCTCAAAACGGGGAATTTACTTTGCGAAAATTCGGGGATTCATAGTTACTTATTACAGAAGCGTCTTCATTATGACTACAACGCCAGCGCCAAGCAACTTCAGAGGCTGATATCTGTCGACGCAGATCTTTTGGCGGCGATAATATAAGGAGTCTCACCTAAGGCGTGTTGGTTGTGTTGGAGTTATTTGACGTATTGGACGTGTTGGACGTATTGGACGTATTGGAAGAGCATATTTTATGCGTATTTCTGCTTGAATCTAACTGAAAAAGCATAATTCCGGTGATAATATGGAGAAATGCCAATAAAAACAGAGTTTCTCCATAATAATGCCCAAAAGATGCTCGAATCCAGAAATCAGA
>CALZHC010000014.1 GCA_945787505.1 uncultured Alistipes sp. | reverse complement strand
ATACCTCGTTTCACACTACAATTTAGATATGATTATCGCTTTGGGCTATCGTGTCTGTATATTGCCACCGAAAAGTGAACAGTTTTGCCACTGAAAAGTGAACAGGTAAAGACCTGATTGCAAAGGTATTCATTTTCCCTCGCCCAAATTGAAAACATTAAACGACAGTCCCTAAGTTAGGGATAGTCATTAAATTCATTCCATCTGAGTCAACCGGCAGACTTTCCCGTATTTTTCCGATCAAACTCATCGCTTTTTATATCATCGGCTCTGCTTTCGGGGCCGATTTTCTCGTTTTCAGTCTTGTCGGGAGCCACCACTCCCGTAAAGTCGCGTTCCAAGCGTGAAACATCAGGCTGTCAGGGCGAGTTGGACTGACTCTCGTCTTGCGAGGTGTGTGAAATATTTATCATATTGACAATCAATTGATTATATTTCTTAAACCTTTTTCAAATCTATCCCTAGATAATAAAATTCATTGAAAAAGTTGCAAAGGTAAGCGTTTTTTGTTTACCTTTGCAACAAATAAACCGAATATGAGTTTGAATGATTGGATAAAGGAGCAAGAACAAAGAGGAATTACCACATTCTCTTTTCAACAAATCCGATGTGTGTTTGCTGAACGTTCTGAGAAGACGCTGAAAACAGAAATCAACAGACTGACAATGTCTAAGAGGATTCAGAACGTATATAAAGGTTTTTATGTAATCACCCCTACCCAATATCAGTTAAAGGGAGTAGTGCCACCGACTTATTACATCAATGAACTGATGGAGTATCTTGGCAAGCCTTACTATGTGGGATTGCTTTCTGCTGCTGCCATATACGGAGCTTCACACCAGAGAGCAATGATGACTCAGATTGTAACTATAGGACCAAGACCAAGAATCTCAAATAAGAACTCGCTTTTGGATTGGAATTACCGTCAGCAAATACCAAGTGAGTTGATTAAAAGCCATAACGCAGAAATGGGTCGAATAAATTACTCATCAGCAGAGCTGACAGCAGTGGATATTGTTCAGTTTGCATCAAATATTGGAGGTTATCAAAGGGCTGCCACCGTTCTTGCCGAATTGGTAGATGTACTTGATATGCCAAAAATGGAAGGGGTTCTTCCATATACCACAACGACAGCAATGCAACGGCTTGGGTACTTGTTGGAGTTTGTCTTATTTGAGCAAGAAAAGGCAGACCAATTATACTACATAATGAAAAAGCGGAATGGTTATTTTAATGCTGTGCTTATGAGTTCCGAACATCCAGCATCGGATGATACAGAGAGTAACCGATGGAGAGTAAATATGAATATTGGCATTGAAATTGATGAATTATGATAGATAGAGTGTATATTGCCACCGAAAAGTGAACAGGTAAAGACCTGATTGCAAAGGTATTCATTTTCCCTCGCCCAAATTGAAAACATTAAACGACAGTCCCTAAGTTATATCAAAACACCTGTTTGCGCAGCCATTCGCCCATAAAGCGGTCATAGATTATGTATCCGTCAGCGGTCTGATAGACCAATTCATTTTCAATCAGTTTTTTCAATGCTGACCTGACACTGCTTGCAGCTTTCAGCCTATGCTTACTAATAAAGTCTCCGGCGAGTACTTCTTTGACGCAGCCTTCTTGGGCAATTGCTTTCAACAGACGCACATGGCCGGAAGAATATGCTTTCAACAAATTGGCATAAGAATAACTTTGTTCAGTAACAATCTGTTCCACCGCATACGACACCAAGCCTTTTTCCACATTCCTGTTATAGCCATACAAGCGGTTAAGCAGATTTTGTATATACCAAGTGTGACCATAGAACTTATCATAAACCGTATAAAAGAGTTCTCGTGGAAGTACCAAATTGTGATTGGCAAAATGCCACGTTGCAAAATCAGCATACTCATCACGGTTGATTGTTCCTATAGTAAGTAATTGTGTGCTTTGATAAAATGGACGCTTGGATGATGCAAACATCTCCTGCATAACATGCTGCTTACTGCCAGCAAAGATAAAATTCACGTTAGGCAAAAACTGAATGAATGAACGCAACAGGGCTTCCACACCTTTTTCAGGATACTCGGCTATCTGTTGAAATTCATCAATAGCTATATAGCAACGTTTTTCAGAAGAACCAAGATAATCAAAAATCTCTTTGAGCGTACTCTCTTCTTCAGCAGAAGATACATCCACCGTTACTTTGGGAGTACCTGTCATTTCATCAAAAGTGAATACCGGACGGCAACTGCGAATAAATTGCGAAATGCGATTTAATGCTTTTTGAGGCATAGAATCCAACTGACCCAATACCGTATTGGCGAACAGTCGTACAAAATCTCCCAATGTCTGGGTGGAATATATATCCATATAGAGTGTGACGACGTCCGACTTCTGTTCTTTGAGTTGATAAAAAGCATGATGAATCAATCCTGTTTTACCCATACGGCGTGGTGCAATCAATGTCACATTCCGTCCGTTGTGAAGGGCATCAAGAATAGTGACAGTTTCCACTTTGCGGTCACAGAAAAATTCTGGGCTATGATAGCCTGTTATCAGAAAAGGATTATTGGGCTTCATTTTATTGCTAATTTTACGTTACATAATCATCGTAACGCAAAATTAGCAATATAATTTAAAACAAACAACTAATTCAATATCTACGAGCAAATTAGTTGACGGCTATGTGATTTCTCAAGATTACTTTTATGATGCAGCTGTTTATGGGATCTACGTATTTCCAGACAAGCATATCATCTTTGTATCCTATGATTTTATATTGGAAGATAATATTGTTAGGATCCTCTTTGCTACGGATAGTCAAGAGACTATACTGTTCGTCATACACCCATTCGAACTCTCCGGTGTAATCGTTTTCATCCGGTCCGACATCGGCAGAGTAATGGTAAAAACAAGTCTTGTCATTTGAGAAAGTGTAATCGGCAGTTCCTTTGCCTGGCCAAGGCTTACCGAACAAAAGGGGGAAGGTAAGACGCTCATCCTGCATTTCTGACTTGGAAACTTCGCAGTATGGGTACCATTTTCCAACAATAACTGAAGGAATTATAGATTTATCAAATGTAGAACAATAGTCAATCAGATACAACACGCTATCTTCATCAGACAGAGGCTGTTTGCTCTCGATCTCTTTTTTATTGCAACTTGTCAATACTGAAAGAAGTGCAAAAAGGCTAATTAAATAGAAAATCTTTTTCATGTTTCACTAGTGTTAATAAATGAATAATTAGGTAAAGCGTACTTATTACTACAAAGTTATTAAAAAAAACTACCCCCCCTAAAAAAAAAAGAGTAAAAATAAAAAGAGCCTGAAAAGTCAATTTGGCTTTTCAGGCTCTAAAGTAAAGATTTAGAACCTTAAATAGGATATATTGTATTATTCTACGAGGTCTTCAATGTCACAGTGGAATACGATCTTCTTGCAAGGCTGCCATTTTACATCTTCTTCTTTCCAGCAAGCAAACTGGAGGTTGTAGATGAACATGTCGCCAAGTCCGATTGAAGCTTCGTATTCACCGTTCTTGAACTGGATAACTTCGTATGTAATCTGTCCGTTGGTCTGTCTTTCAAGCTGAACTTTACATTCACAGGTATAGAGTGAATTGTGAAGTGATTCGAAAGTCATGATACCGGTATTTTCATCATAATCGAAAGAGTCAGCACAGAACTGCATTACAAGTACTCCACCACCTGTAGCCTCAACGCCAGACCATGCTTCTACTCTACCATTGCCATTGATGGTCATATAGGTAAGGTAGTAACGGCTGGGATTGGTAGGAGTGTAGTCGAATCCCATGAAGTCTTCCATTGAAACAGGTTCCTGATCAGGATAAAGTTCATTGTAGTAACCTGCCTGCTGTTCGCCCCACTCTCTGGCTGTCATGGTGATACATTTGCCACTGTTATCGGTGTCATAGTACTGACCTTCCTTACCATGGTCAATGAACCTTGCCATAATCGTTTCATCGGGGAAGAATTCAGCATATGTGGCAACGAACTTCTTGTAGAGAAGGAAGTCGCGGGTAGGGTAGGGTCTGAAAGCATCCTGTTTGATGGTCACGGTACCTTCAGATTCTCCTGCCTTGAGAGAGAGTTCTACTGAACGTTCAGCGCCGGGGTTGAAAGCCACTACGAAAGAGACTTCGCCCTTGATAGCAGTGGTAACATTTTCAATCCACTGTGGAAGGTTGATTACTTCTATCTCTTCTTCAGAATTGAGAAGAGTGTAAGTAACGCGACCGAATCCACCGTCTTCGCTAAAATTGATCTCAGTCTGGTCAATCATCAGTTTTGCGCTCTTGTTCTCAGGTTTACATGAGAAAAGGGCAACTGAAAGCAAAGAACAGATGAGAAGTTTTACAAATGAATTGGTTCTCATTATCTATTTGTTTTAAGAATGAACTTTGAAGTCATTTCTTTAGCTGCAGGAAGTTCTGTGTTTCCCTTAGGAGCAAGTACGCTTGAAGGTCTTGCATCTTCGTTAGCCTTTACGAATACTTCGAAATCTTCGAGTGTACCGCATTCGCTTGAGCTCATGTTAACAGTACACCTTGCCATCTTTGAATATTTGCCTTCTGAATCTACGCCAAGACCATAAGTGGTTGATGAACCGTCGTAGAAGTAGAGGAAGATATAAGGATTCTCTGCGATTTCAGAACCTTCGTAGGTAACATCCCAGTAAGGTTCAATCATATCGATGATTTCAGAATCCACGCAACCATCGTAGTATTCGCTATAGAATTGGGTCTTAACCTTGACGGTTTCAACTTCTGCAGATGCATCCATCTTCAGTACCATAACGAGTTTGCCAGCCTGAGGGGTAGATGAGGTGAAGTATCCGCCTTCCTGAAGGGTTTCGAGGCTGAAGCATCCCATATATTCGAGGTTTACATAAGAGTCGCTGTAGTCAGCCTTGGGAGTGGTTACTTCTGTTGTAGAGAATTTGCCGGCTGCTCCGGTATGAGGGTTAACTGCCACTGCGAAGATAACATAATCTGTTTCGGGTTCGAGGGGAACTGCAGAGAATTCATATTCTACGAATCCACCTGACCAACCGTCAGTGTAACCGTTGCCTCTGTAGCAGATTGATTCTACAACATCTTCCATAATTGCATTGGGATTGCGGCTTTCTCTGTATCCTGCGAGGTACTCTTCGAGGGTAGTGGTGAGTTCAGCTGCCCATTCTGATTCACTGAAAGAATCTTTTGTAGCGAAACCTGTGAGGTAGAATACTGAGTTGTCAGAAGGAGTGACTTTGTAAAGTACTCTCTCAGCTTGAATGTCTGTGATGTTGAATTCAACTACCAGTTCGTTAGGGTCACCTGTAGGAAGTGTTTTGAATTGTTCACCTATAACCTTGGTGTTGATACCTTCACCGGGCTTGTAGCCGAATGCAATTACGAAACAATCTGTTCCACCTACCAGAGAGATATTCTGCCACTGCTGGGGACCCTGTGCAAGACCGTAACCTGCATCGAACATTTCGCCCCACTGCGCTACGGTAGTTTCAGCGATTTCATCGAAAGACATTCCGGGGAACTGGTCACAGTAACCTGTAAATGCGTAATAGGTGTCATCGTAGTTGGAAGCGTTGATGGTAACGTCTGCTGAAACATTGGTGATGTTTTCAATTGCGATTTCGAGTCTGAGGAACTGTTCAATGGTGGTAACTTCGATTCTTTCTACCTTTGATGTGATGAATCCTTCGTTGGGATCAACACCGTAAACGAGGAATTCGTATGAGGTCTTAGGATAGAGACCGGTGCAAGGGATGACATTTTCTCCCTTTACAAGACCTCTTGCAAGGACTTCCTGAAGGGAGAGACCTTCGTTGCTTGCAATCGCTTTAACCTGACGAAGGAATTCTGCATGGATTTCTGCATCGCTCTTGCCGTCATACTGGCCTTTTTCGATAAGTTCGAAGTTCCAGTAAGCATTTTCGTCGTTAGGAGTTACTTTTACTGAGAATTCGTTGTCAAGGATTTCACCTTCTGTTGCAAGAGTAAAAGTATAGAGATCTTCACTCTTTTCGGTTGCGAGAACAAGAGTCTTCACTTCGCAGAACTGACCGTCTTCACCTTTTGCAACGGCTGCAACAGTGTAAGAAGTAGAAGGTGCAAGATTTTCTACAAGAACTTCCTGTGTGGTGTTAGGTGTGACACTATGTCCTGTTCCAAAGATTTCACCTGCAGCAGGAGCAGATTCTACAGAAAGAGAAGGATAGATTACATACGCTGCTGAAAGAGCGTTGGTAGAAGTTACTGAGAACTTCACAGATGTGAGACCAACTGATACCTGTTCGAGAGTTACAGTTGTTTCCTTGCTTTCCTGTTTTTCTTTTTCACAGGATGCAACGATAACAAGACCCATCACCATAGCGATGATCATCTTGATAGAGTTAAAATGTTTAAACATACTGATAATAAATAGGTAATTAAATAAGTTTACTAAAGTCTAATTTAAAAAAATCAAATAAGCGCGCAATTTTAAAAATTATTCGCTAAATATACAAAAAATTAGTTTCAAATCACTGCTAACTTCCTATAAATCCTCTCATGAAGGAGGTTTTTGGTATATCCTTGTCGGAGACAGGAACGAAGTAATGGAGGAACTTCAGCAGTCTGAAAGCCTCGGCATATTCAGGGCAGTTTTTAGGAACTGTAGACAGTATAGCCTCAGCATGGTTCCTCATGACGGCGAATTCTACCAGGTAGGAAGAGTTGAACAGTACGTCGGCCTCCTCCTGATAGGGGTAGATCCACTTGACTTCGTTTCTTCTGACGTTGGGCCAGTTGGCTATCGTCTCAATTGCTGAGAAGGCACCTTTGTTATAATCCCTTACGATTCTTCTGAGCAGTCTGTTGTCACTGGTGGGTATGCAGTTGTGGTCATCGAGTGAGATGCTCGTTATGGTATTGATGAAGATCTTGAACTTAAGGGAGTCTTGCACCTTGTCAAGCAACATGGGATTGAGAGCGTGAATTCCCTCTATCAAAAGGACAGAGCCCTCCTTGAGCCTGAGTCTCTTGCCATTGAATTCTCTCAAGCCTGTAACGAAGTTATACTCCGGGACATCCACCTCCTCTGAAGAGAGAAGTTTCAAGACATCAGACTGAAGGTAGTTATGGTCGACGGTTTCAAAGTTGTCAAAGTCATAACTTCCGTCGGGCAGCAGCGGTGTCTCGACCCTGTTGACGAAATAGTCGTCAGTGGAGAAAGAGACTGGGATTAGTCCGCATGCCTTCAATTGTACACTGAGCCTTTTACAGAAGGTGCTTTTGCCGCTGCTTGTAGGTCCGGTAATAAGTACTATGCGTATGGGGTTCTCCGGGGCGTAGTAACGTTTCTTGATCTCTTCTGCTATCCATACAATCTTCCTCTCCTGCAGTGCCTCTGCGACTTCGATAAGATCTGTCGCCTTGCCGGCAAGGCAGGCCTCATTTACATCCCCTACATTGTCCAATCCCATAATTCTGTTCCATGAAAGAGTCTCTTTGAAGATTTCGAATGTCTTGGGCTGTTCGTGGAAAGGTGCAAGCTCGTCAGGCCTGTGACGGTCCGGTACCCTGAGGAGAAGTCCGCCTTTATAGAGCGATAGATCCCAAACTTTCAAGTATCCTGAAGAGGGGACCAGAGAGTCGTAGTAGTAATCTGCCGTATCACCGAGTGTATAATAGCTGATATAAACCTCTCCGCTGGTCTTAAGTAGTTTGACTTTGTCTTCGTAACCCAACTCGGAGAATAGACTGATGGCATCGCTGATCCGTACTTCGTTTCTTTTGAATGGAATGTTCTCTTCTACGAGGGTTCTCATGCGTGAAGAGATTTTGTCGACATCGCTTTGGTTTACATTTGAGCCGTCCCCTTTTACAAGTTCACAATAATATCCCTTTGAAATGGGTCTTCTCAGGACAATTCTGCATGTAGGGAAGAGGTCGCGGGCTGCCTTGCAAAGAAGAAAACAGAGTGACCTGCAGTAGACATTCCTGCCACTGTACGAGCGATAATCGAGGAACTCCACATCCCTGTTGTTGAAAACGCGGTATTTCAGTCCTTCGGAGATGTTGTTCACTTTGGCAGAGATGATTGCATAAGGCTTCTCGAATTCAAAATGTGGAACCATATCCAACAGCGTAGTCCCTTCTTTGAATTCTTTGACAGTTCCCGTATTTTTACAAAAGACCTTTACCATGGTAACATTATATTGGCATTAATCGAGAATTTGTGACGCATGGTTCTTGGTGTCGACCTTTTCGATAATCTTTTCAAGAATACCTTCTTCATTGAAGATGAATGTCTTGCGCAATGTGCCCATGGAGACTCTGCCATACATTTTCTTTTCACCCCAGGCACCGAAATCTTGAAGAATCTGAGTCGATTGGTCTGAGAGGAGGGTGAATGGCAGTTCATACTTCTGGGCAAAACGCTTGTGGGATGCAGCTGAATCCTTACTTACTCCCACTACGTTGTATCCTTCCGCGAGGAATCTGTCGTAATTGTCCCTGATGCTGCAAGCCTCTGCTGTACATCCGCTTGTGTTATCTTTAGGGTAAAAGTATATGATAGTCTTTTTGCCTTTGAAATCTTCAGAAGAGACTACATTACCATCCTGGTCAACCACTTCAAATCGTGGCATTGCATCACCGATATTCAACATAATAGATATATTTTTAGTTTCCTACAAATATACGAAATCTTCTGATAAAAAGAATGCCGTGCGGCCTCTTAAGATTAACAGTGCGTTCTGATGTAACGCAGTTTTTCTTCATCTTCCTGAAATCGCTGTGAGCCTTGATGACCATCTTGAAGAACTCACGCTTTCCTGTAAACAGATATATGGTGGCAAGCACTCCGTCAATCACCATACGCTCGAAGATTAGCAGGTCGCGCCATCTCTCTGGCAGGTTCTTATACATCATCAGAAGATTGTTTCTGAAGTTCAGGTATATTTTACGTGGAGAATTATTAGGAAGAGTACCTCCTCCGACATGATATATCACAGAAGAGGGAACGCTCCATACCTGCCATCCCTGCAGCTGGGCTCTCCAGCAGAAATCGATTTCTTCCATGTGGGCAAAAAAAGATTCGTCGAGACCACCCAGCCTCTTCCATATAGAGCTTCTGACCATGAAGGCTGCACCGGAAACCCAGAAACAATTGGCCGGGTCGTCGTATTGACCGTAATCTTTTTCTACATGGTCCATGATTCTACCTCTGCAATATGGGAAGTAAAATCTGTCAATGTATCCTCCTGCGGCTCCGGCATGTTCAAAACAATCCCTGTCATGCCAGCTTCTGATTTTCGGTGCACATGCACCACATTCAGGATGAGAATCCATAAATTCGACCAGTGGCTCCAGCCAGCCGGGAGTGACCTCAATGTCGGAATTGAGCAGAAGGAAGTAGTCGAACTCTCCCTCCAAGGCAGCTAAAGCTCTGTTATAACCGCCTGTGAATCCATAATTCTTGTCAAGTGCAATGACACGGACCTGCTCGCGGGTGAAATTTTCTGCTATCCATTCCAGCGAAGCATCATCGGATCCGTTGTCAGCCACTATTATGCTTGCCTGTGGGGTCATTCTCACCACACCCTCAAGGAATTTGGTCAGAAAATCCAGACCATTCCAATTCAGAATCACTACAGCTATCGACATTCTTGTTGTCATTCTTAGAGAGTGTTAATTGCCTTGGGCAGATTGATTCCATGAGACCCTTTCAGCAGTAGGGTCTTTCCTGTTATTTTGCTGTTTGTCAGAAAGTCTGTCAAAGCATCCACATCTGTGAAAAAAGAGAATCGGGGGAAATCCTTCTTAAATGAGGAGAACTCGCTTCCTACTAAAATGACGGGCGAAAGGGTATCTGCGAAGGAGTCTCTGAGGAACTCGAGTACTTTAAGATGTTCGGCAGCAGATTCCTTGCCCAGCTCCCGCATATCTCCTAAAATCACACCTTTTGATTCAAATGCACTATTTCTGAAATTATCGAGCGAGGCTTTCATGCTGCTCGGGTTGGCATTGTAGGTGTCGAGTATCAGCATGTTGTCCTGTGTGCTGAACAGCTGTGAACGGTGATTGGATGGGGTGTACGATTCAATCGCTTTTCTTGCTGCGTCGGGGGCAACCTTCATGTACTCTCCAACAGCCAGCGCAGCCATTACATTGTCGGCATTGTAGTTGCCGACCAGATGGCTCTCTAAGATATAGGAGTCATTGAGTTTCAGTCTGAGGAAAGGATTCTGGCGCTGGGCAGGTATGATCTCAGCTCCTGAATAGCTGACACCGTATGGAATCCTCTTCAGGTCAGGTCTTGCTTCCACCATTGAGGTGATAATCGTGTCATCGGCGTTGTAGAAGACGAAATCGGCTGTCCTTTGAAGATAGTCGTAGAGCTCTCCTTTGGCTCTCTTTACTCCGTCAAAGCTTCCGAAGCCTTCGAGATGGGCACTTCCTACATTGGTTATAAGACCGGCATTGGGAAGGGCAATATTTGCAAGCAGGGCTATCTCTCCTGGATGGTTGGCTCCCATCTCTACCACTGCCACTTCTGTATCTGAGTTGATTCTCAGAAGTGTGAGGGGCACCCCTATGTGATTGTTCAGATTTCCTTGTGTCGCGGTTACACGGAATGTGGATGAGAGGACTGCTGTAATCAGCTCTTTGGTCGTGGTCTTGCCGTTGGTCCCGGTGAGTGCAATGACCGGTATATCGAATCTCGAGCGGTGGTACATGGCAAGAGTCTGCAGTGCCTCAAGGGTATCCTCAACGAAAAACTTCCTGTCCGAAGGGGTACCGCTGCTTACAAGGGCATACTTTGCCCCCTGTTCCAGAGCTTGGTCTGCAAACTTGTTGCCATCGAAATTTTCTCCCTTGAGGGCTACAAAAAGTGAGTCTTTGGCGACATTTCTGCTGTCTGTAGTGACTCCGCCGCTACACTCCATAAACAGCGCGTGCAGCTCTCTTATTGTCTTAAGGTCAGTCATAATTTGCTATTTTACTCCTGTATGTCCAAATCCACCTTCACCTCTTGCGCTTTCACCCAGCTCATCTGTCTCTACCCATTCTGCACGTGTGTATGACGAAATCACCATCTGGGCAATCCTTTCACCTCTTTCGAACGTAAAAGGGGTATCTGAAAGATTTACGAGTATCACCTTTATCTCGCCCCTGTAATCGGCGTCGATCGTACCGGGGGTGTTGAGGACTGTTACTCCATGTTTGGCTGCAAGACCGCTTCTGGGTCTGATCTGGGCTTCATATCCCTCCGGAAGTTCTATTCTGATTCCTGTGGGTACGAGTACCCTTCCCAATGGTGCAATGGTGAGGGGCTCTTCAATATCTGCCCTCAGATCCATCCCTGCTGAAAGAGAGGTGGAGTATTGGGGAAGAGGAAGTGACGAAGTGTTAACGATTTTGATTTTCAAATTTTCCATCATACTCTGACTTTTTTTCTTTTATAATATTCTGTAAATGCCAATACCGCCACATATATGAGTATAAGCAGGCTCTTTATGACAAACACCAGCCATGTGGGCAGGGTGGAGGGTATCAGCATGGCAACTCCCAGTATAGCCAGGCCAAAGAGGATAATTGCCGTTATCTTTCCCCATGAATACGGTATCGGATAGTACTTGTTTCCTAAAAGTGCACTTATTACCAGCATCGTGAAGTAGCTCAAGAAGTGTCCCCAGGCTGCCGCGTGGTAAGAGTATTTGGGGAGGAAGAGGATGTTGACAACTGCAGTGATGACAAGTCCTACTGATGTAATCACGATGGCATAACCCGATTTGTCGGAGAGTTTGTACCACATCGAGACGTTGAACAGCATTCCGAGCATCATGTACGAGAGGAGCATTATCGGCACAATCTCCATTCCTGCCCTGAAATCACGCCCAACTATCAGCTGTATTATGTCTATATAGAATACAATTCCAAGAAATACCAACATGCAGAACATTACGAAGTATTCCATTACTTTAGAGTAGATGCGCTTCATATCCTTGTCGGCTGCTCTTGCGAAAAAGAAAGGCTCGGAGGCGAAGCGGAACATCTGGACGAAGAGGGACATTATCACTGCGACCTTCACCGCTGCCTGGTAGATTCCCAAATCCGACCGCCAGAGTGTGTCATCGACATTTAAGTATCTGAATAGCAGTCTGTCCAGAAAATCATTCATTACCCCGGGGAGTCCGGCTATCATCAAAGGCAGGGAGTATTTGAGAAGACTCTTGATGGTTTTTGTCTCGAAGGAGAATCCGGTCTTTATAATGTCGGGGATAAAAAGAAGCAGGGCAACTACGGCGCTCACGAGAATCGAGAACACAGGATATGTGAAGTCGGGTGTTGCACTTACCAAGTCCAGCAGAAATGTATCGGGGTGAGCTTCTGCATATTTGGGAAAGAAAAGAAAGAGCAGGACATTGCAGCCGGTTTCGGTAAATATTTTTATCGTCTTGAAAATTGCAAATTTCCACGCCTTGTATTGGTATCTTAGTCTTGCAAACAATATTGCGGTCAGTGAATCTGATAGAAGAATTGCACCTATATAATAATAGCAGTTCTCGAATCCTTCGTAACCCATTCCCTTGGCAAGAGGTCCTGAAAATGCCGACAAGAGTACCATAAATAGGAGGCCGACACCTCCCACCATTGAGATGGCACCGGAAAAGACCTTTGACGGGTTGTATCCATCCTTGTTGGCATATCTGAAACAGCCGGTTTCAAGGCCCATTGTCAGCATTACCTGAAATACGGCAATGTATGCCATGAACTCCGTCAGTACGCCATAGTCGGCAGTAGTCAGGTGGTATGTATAAAGGGGTAGAAACAGGAAGTTGATAAAACGGGCAAGAATAGTACTGAGACCGTATATAGCCGTTTCGGATGCAAGTTTTTTAACAACAGATCTAAGTTCCATAAAATCAATTTACCAAACCGTGCTCTCTGAATATCAGGAACCCGATATTGAATGAAGGGTACCACTTTACTCCCTCTGCCTTTTCATAATATGAGCAGCCTAAAGAGATCGGTCCGATAGGAGACTGCCATACGAATGAGGCGTTTCCAAGGAATCCGCCCCTGCTGAAAGGTTCTGAATAGACCAGAGAGCCTGAGGGACCCATATTGATCGATTTATAGGGCTGGAAATAGGAGGCACAAAGGTGAAAATAGAGGGATTCGTTTATTTTAAAGATAGGATAAATGCCGGCAGCCAGATAGTTGGGGGCTCTGTATCCTCCTATCATCAGGGTCTTTGAATGGACTGTGGGCTGGAATGCGGGGGTAACCATCGCTGTGGAGATATAGTCATTCATCTTATATTCTGACGAAAGGACAATCTCTGCTATATAACCTAAGGAGAACCATTTCGATATGTCGTAATAGTCCTCGAACCGCGCTCTGAATGTGAAGAAACTGTGTAGCTGAGGCGAGAAGAGATCTTCTTCGTTTTCGAATACAGAGCCGTCGATGTGTTTCTCTTTGCCATAGACATACCTTGCTTCGATGTATCTTTTCTTTCCCAAAGTGGGGTAGTTGTTGTAATTCAAAGTGGTCTGCGCTATCTTTACGCGGGGTGTCAGATAGGCGATAAGGGTGTTGTCCGGGGTATCGTATTTGGTATAGCTGTCGGTGGGAAAATATCTGTATTTGTTTATACCGGCCGACATTCCGAACTCCAGGAGTATGCTCTTGTCGTACCATACTGGAGTGCCGGCGTTGACTGTGCAGTAGTATTCCCTCTCTCTGATATTGCCGGCAAGGGAGTAGTTGAGGAGAATGTTCTGGCTGCTTGTAAGGTAATCGAACTGGTGAATATTTATCATCACTTCATAAAGGAAGAGAGGCTTTATGCCTATATGCTGCCTGAAGTAGAGTCCGAGTCCGGTGAAGAACCTTCCAATGTCGAGGTTGACGGCTGCATTCCACGGGTGGGCGGAAAAGTGGGTGTGCGATACTCCAAAATAGCTCTGCATCAGCGATGAGGAGGAGATATTGCCTCCAAGTGAAAAAGTCAAAAAATTCTTAGGAGTGGTGGCCAGATGCAGAGTGAAGAGCGAGTCTGCATTCAGTCTGGCAGTAGGGTAGATTGAATGGATAGTCTTGGTGGAGAGGAGTCTGTAGTAACCCTTCTCCGCCTGTGCGAACGTAAATGTATCTCTCTTGCCAGAGATGGTTCCGGAAATGAACCTCTTCTGTGCCAGGCTCAGATCTCCCTCGACACAGATGCTGTCAAATACCAGATCGGGGCATTTTTGTCTGAATGCTATTCTTTTCTGCGTAACCTCTTCCAGAGATCTTCTGGATGTTACCATCTCCTTTATTCTGTCCATTTGGGCCATTGCGTTGTCATAGCCCTTCTTCACAAGTTCGTCTACCTTGTCGAATTCCAGCAATGAGTAGTCGTAGACTCCGGATATCAGCACACCATTCTCTTCCGGAATATCGTAGTCTGTATCCACTGTCATCATCATTTCCACCTGTTTGTAAACATCATCCTGGTCTACAATCATCTTATCGCCCTTTACACATTTGGCTCCGATAAGGACATCGGGGTTGTAGAACTCGACCATCTGTTCCCACGGGAAATTGTTGTAGAACCCTCCGTCAAACAGAAGGACAGAGTCTATCATGATGGGCTTGAAATAGGCGGGAAATGTCATGGATGCTCTTATGGCAGATCCAAGGTCTCCTTTGCGGGCCACATACGAACTTTTTTTCTGGACATCGGAGGAGAGGCAGAAGAACGGTACCATAAGGTTTTCAAAATCATATTCCGCTGCAGCCGATGCATTTGAGAAGAGTTGCATTACCGCAAGGTCCATTGGGAAGGGGGAGACAATGCTGGTGGGGAGTTTCATTTTCGGACCACCGTCTGGCCCTTTCTCCCACCCCATGTTGAGCGTCAGCATGGCCGGAGTAGGGTAGCCTTCGTAGAGGTAAGAGTAGAACTCTCTCTTGCCGTAACCCTTGTACCATGACTCGAAATCTTCTGATTTGAAGAGCGTTATCATGTCATCAGGAGAGAGGCCGATGGCATAGAAACCGCCTACTATGGAACCGATAGAGGTTCCTGCTATGTAGTCTATTGGAATCTCATTTTCCTCCAACGCCTTGATTACACCGATATGCGAAAGTCCCTTGGCACCGCCCCCGCTAAGAACCAGTCCCACACTCTGCGCACAAGTCCATTGGACAGACAGAAATAAAAAAATCAAATAAGAAAGATATTTTTTCACTATATTTGCAAAAAATTAACCAAAGATAAGTAAAAGTCAGGTATGAATTGCAAAATTTTATTTTCATTTTTAGTCATCACTACACTCGCGACTGCTTCATGTGGCTGTAGGAATACGTCTAAAAGTACTGATAATCAAGACAATGACTCTACAAATAACATAACATCAACAATGGATACAACAGCAGCAAAAACATCTTCATACGAAGAACCAATCTTCGAGATCAACACTACTGAGGGAACAATAGTAATAATGCTTTACAAAGAGACTCCCCTGCACAGAGATAACTTTAGGAAACTTGTCGCACAGCATTTTTACGACAGCCTTCTTTTTCACAGGGTCATATATAATTTCATGATCCAGACCGGAGACCCTCTTACACGTGATACTCTCAATGCTGACAGATATGGAGAAGGTGACCCCGGATATACCATTCCTGCAGAATTTCGTGAAGGACTCACACACAAGAAGGGAGCTGTGGCTGCTGCCAGAATGGGAGACTATGTCAACCCTGAACGCGAATCTTCAGGTTCCCAGTTCTATATAGTTCACAACCCCGAGCATTGCAAACATCTTGATGGTCAGTACACTGTATTCGGTGAGACACTCTCCGGTTTCGAAGTAATCGACAAGATTGCAGCCTCTGCAGTGGATCAGAGGAACAGACCCAGAAAGGATATTCGTATTATCTCAATCAATGAAATAATCTGATAGCGCTATGGATGTTTCAGAAGCTCTTCTTCGCAATAGAAGCTACAGAAGATTCAGGCAGGATGAGAGGATTACCAGGGAAGACCTCCTGAAGATAGCGGATGCGGCGCGCTTGTGCCCATCAGGAATGAATATCCAGCCATTGAAGTTTTTTATTAGCTGTGATGATTCCACCAACTCTGTAATCTTCAGAGAGCTGACATGGGCAGCGTTCCTCACTCAATGGGAAGGTCCCTCTGAAAAGGAGAGACCCACCGGTTACATTGTCATCCTACACGATACATCCATCTCTCCTTCTTATTTCTGCAATGACGGAATTGTTGCCCAGAGTATGATGCTTAGGGCTGTGGAACTGGGCTGGGGCGGGTGTATGATTGCCTCTATTAAGAGGGAGAGAATCTCTGAAGCTCTCGAATTACCTGAGCATTTGAAAATAGTCATGGTTTTAGCACTGGGCAAGCCGGACGAGACAGTAGTGCTTGAAGAGATGAAAGAAAACAACTTCAAGTATTATAGGGACGAAAACAATGTTCATCATGTTCCAAAAAGAAGTTTGGATGAATTAATAATCAATATATGAAGAAAAGAGATATCAAAGATGTGAGAATCGGTGTCATAGGACTCGGATATGTCGGTTTTCCTTTGGCATGCCTATTCTCTAAGAAGTACCCTGTTGTGGCATTTGACATCAACAGTTCAAGGGTCGAAGCCCTTAACAGAGCTGAAGACTCTACTCTGGAAGTCTCTTCACCGGAGATAAGGAGCGCATTGGATTCAGGAATGCTCTGTACATGTAACATTGAGGATCTGAAGCCGTGCAACTTCTATATCGTAACGGTTCCTACTCCTGTCAATGAGAACAATTATCCCGATTTGAGGCCACTTGAAAAGGCAAGTGAAAGTGTGGGTGGTGTTCTCTCTGAAGGTGATATTGTGGTCTATGAGTCTACTGTCTATCCCGGTGTTACCGAGGAGGTGTGCGCTCCTATTCTTGAAAAGTACAGTTCACTTACCTTGAACAAGGACTTTTTCTTAGGATACTCTCCGGAGAGAATCAATCCTGGGGACAAGGAACATACAGTGGCTCATATTCTGAAGATTACCTCTGGCTCCACTCCTGAGGTTGCCGAATTTATCGACAATGTCTACAATTCGGTCTTGCTCAACGGCACCTTCAAGGCCTCTTCAATAAAAGTGGCAGAGGCTGCCAAAATTATCGAAAATTCCCAGAGGGATGTCAATATCGCCTTTATGAATGAGGTGGCAATGATAATGAACGCCCTCGGAATAGATACTTTGGATGTGCTGGAGGCTGCAGGTACCAAATGGAACTTCCTTCCGTTCCGTCCGGGGCTGGTAGGCGGACACTGCATCAGTGTCGATCCATACTATCTGATACAGAAGGCTCAGTTTCATGGCATTCTCCCCAGAATTATGACAGAGTCCCGCCGTGTAAACGATGCGATGGGGAACTATGTCGCCTCCCAGGTGGTTAATAGCATGACCCTCAATGGAAACCGTGTCAAGGATTCCTCAATCCTCATTCTCGGTTTTACTTTCAAGGAGAATTGTCCTGATATCAGAAATACCAAGGTGGTGAACATTTATAACTACCTCACCTCTTATACAGACAATATCACAGTCTGTGATCCATGGGTAGATAGTGAGGATGCAATGGCTGAATATGGAGTCAAGGTGGTGAACTCTCTCCCAAATGAAGATTCCAAAAAGTATGATGCTATAGTGATTTGTGTAAACCACACTATCTTTCATACCCTTGATTTGAAGTTGATGATATCTGACAGAGGTGTTATCTACGATGTAAAGGGTGCGTTTCCGAGAGAAATTGTATCTATTCGTCTTTAGTTTGGCACAGCATTTGCTAAACCTTAAGACAGATAGTTTTTTCATAGGTTAAGTTTTAGGTTAATTGAAAAAAGGGCTTCCCTGGGACAGGGCGGCTCTTTTTTTTGAATTCTTGTTATCTTTGGCACCGATATGAAATGGAAAACATATAGAGATCTTTTCAAACTTGGATTGCCAATTATGGTGGGACAGCTCGGAATCATATTTCTGAGTTTTGCCGATACCATGATGATAGGCCACTATGGTACTATGGAACTGGGTGCTGCAGGTTTTGTGAACAATATTTTCAATCTGGTCATAATTTTCTCTACAGGCTTCTCTTATGGTCTTACACCTGTGGTGGGTGGTAATTTTGGCAGGGGTGATCTGCACGGGGCAGGGAGGGATCTTAAAAATTCGATGGTTCTGAACATTATTCTCTCTTTTGTACTTATAGGGATAATGTACATATTCTACCTGAATATCCATCTGATGGGACAGCCTCAGGAGCTGTTGCACTTGATAAGGCCTTACTATGCAGTATTGCTCATCAGTATTCCGTTTATTCTGATATTCAGTACATTCAAACAGTTTTTGGAGGGTGTTACAGATAGTGTTACACCGATGGTCTTCCTACTGGCTGGAAACTGTATAAATGTATTCCTCAATTGGGTGCTCATTTATGGAAATGTAGGTTTTCCTGAGATGGGACTTATAGGCGCTGGGATTGCAACGCTTGTCAGCAGGGTTCTGATGGCTGTTGCCCTTATTGTTGTTTTCATGACAAAAAAATATTATGCACCATTCAAGGAGGGGTTCAACTCCAGTGCTGCCGATATTCCCTCTATGCGCACTCTGTTCAAAACCGGTATGCCGGTAGGACTGCAGATGGGTATGGAGACAGCCTCGTTTAACTTGAGTACAATTATGGTAGGATGGTTGGGTACCGTGGCTCTGGCCTCTCATCAGGTTATGCTGACAGTGGGGCAGTTAGGGTATATGCTATATTACGGAATGGCTGCAGCTGTAGCTGTTCTGGCAAGTAATTGTTGTGGCAGGGGTGAGTATCATCAGATGCAGAGGTATGTGAATGCAGGATTCAAGATTATTATGGTGATGGCTCTGGGTGCATCATTGACTCTTGTTCTGCTGAAGGACTACATAGGCGGTTTTTTCAGTGACAGCCAAGAGGTGGGGGTGATGGTGGCCTCTTTGGTGCTGCCCTTTGTACTGTATCAGTTCGGAGATGGTCTGCAGTGTAACTATTCGAATGCCCTCAGGGGAATTAATGATGTCAAGAGAGTCCCTATTTATGCATTCATAGCGTACTTTGTGATAAGTCTCCCATCAGCATATATTTTCGGTTTTGTATGCGGATGGGGACTTGCCGGTATATGGTTCTCGTTTCCTCTCGGACTTACTTCTGCCGGGATAATGTTCTATCTGAGATACCGAAAGGGATGGAGTAGAATAACGCTACCAAACGGCTTACCAGAGCGTCAGGCAGAATAGGAACAATCTTGGCAAAGATCACTTGGATGAACGGTCCTACTTTGTTCCTGAATCTGATGTGCTTTCTGGTGGAGAGTCTGAGCAGCAGTCTTGCCACTCTTATGGGGTCTGCCCCGTTTTCCTGTTCATCTTTCTCGATGGAGGCTAGTGTCTTTCTGAATGATTCGGCGTAGTCGGGCTCTTCAAGGGTGCGGTTGCAACTCTTTCTGGCTGATGTGAATCCTGTTTTGAAGTCACCCGGCTCTACGATTGCCACCCTTATCCCGAATCTTCTGACCTCTATTGCGAGCGCTTCGCAAAAGCCCTCTATGGCAAATTTAGATGCGCTGTAATATCCCTGATAGGGTATAGAGAAGCATCCGGCAATAGAACTTATGCAGATAATCCTGCCGTTGCGAGCCCTTCTCATGTGCGGCAGCACGGCTTTGGTTACGTTGACTGTCCCGTAGAAGTTGGTATCCATCTGAAGATGAATATCTTCTGTGCTTGCCATTTCGAGTGAACCTGCTATTCCGCTCCCTGCGTTGTTAATAAGGACATCGATTCTGCCATGTTCACTTATGATTCTCTCCACCCCTCTTTGGACGGAGTCTGGGTCGGTTACGTCCATGCGTAGCAGATGGACATTGTTTTCGATACTGCCTTCGGGGGCTCTTCTTCCCGTTCCAAAGACGGTATATCCTTTAGAGGCGATATATTCAGCTGCCCTCTTTCCAAATCCCGATGTAGCACCGGTGATGAGTATGATGCGTTCTTTTTTCATGTAACAAAGATAAAATCTTTCTGATAAAATACTATCTTTGTAGACTAACATTTAACGATTATATGTCAGAGGTGAAAAATTTTGCGATTATCGGTGTTGCGGGCTATATCGCTCCCAGACATCTGCGTGCCATCAAGGATACGGGTAATACTCTTCAGGCTGCTTACGACAAATTTGACAGTGTGGGAATTATGGACAGTTACTTTCCCGACGCTGCATTCTTTACCGAGATGGAGCTCTTCGACCGTCACTGCTCAAAACTCAAGGGTAGCGGCAGGCAGATAGATATCCTCTCTGTCTGTACACCGAACTATCTTCATGATGCCCATATCCGATACGGACTCAGGATGGGTGTGGATGTAATATGTGAAAAGCCGCTGGTTCTCAATCCTCATAATGTGGATGCGCTGCTGAAGATTGAGGAGGAGACCGGACATAAGGCGTACAATATTCTGCAGCTGAGGCTGCACGATTCCATTGTCGCTTTGAAAAAGAAGATTGACGAGGGGCCTGCGGACAAGGTTTATGATGTCGACCTGACCTACATAACTTCGCGAGGAAATTGGTATTATGCTTCGTGGAAGGGTGATGACCGCAAGAGCGGAGGTGTGGCTACCAATATCGGTGTTCACTTTTACGATATGCTACAGTGGATTTTCGGTCCGGTGAGTGAAAATATAGTCCATGTCAAGAGTCATGACCGTGTGGCCGGATATCTGGGACTCAAGCGTGCCAGAGTAAGATATTTTCTCAGTATCAATGCCGACAATCTTCCCGAAAATGCAGTAAACGGAGAGAAGAGGACGTATAGAAGTATTGTGATCGATGGTGAAGAGTTCGAGTTTAGTCAGGGATTCACCGAACTTCATACCCTGAGTTACAAGAAAATTTTGGCAGGAGAGGGATTCCGTATCAGCCAGGCCCGTAACTGTATCGAAATCGTCTCTCAGATACGCAATGCCGTCCCGATCGGACTCAAGGGGGATTATCACCCTCTGGCTCGTCTTCCTCTGGCAGATCACCCCTTCGGATGGAGGTAATTATGGAAAAGAAGATACAGATGGTCGACCTTAAGGGTCAATATTATCGAGACAAGGAGAGTTTTGACAGGGCCATTGCCGATGTTCTGGACTCCTCTGCGTTTATTAATGGACCTCAGGTAAAGGAGTTTGCGGATGCATTGGCCGGATATTTGGGGGTCAAACATGTAATTACTTGTGCCAATGGTACAGATGCTCTGCAGATTGCGCTTATGGCACTTGGGCTCCAACGTGGAGATGAGGTAATCGTCCCCTCTTTTACATATATAGCATCTGCTGAGGTGATTTCACTTTTGGGGCTGACCCCTGTGATGACAGATGTCGATGCTGAGTCCTTTGAGATTACAGCCGCCAATATTGAAAAGGCTATTTCTCCTAAAACTAAGGCAATCATTCCAGTGCATCTGTACGGACGCTGTTGCGATATGGAGGCTATCATGCAGGTGGCAAGGAGGGAGAATCTTTTTGTTATAGAGGACAATGCGCAGTCGATAGGGGGACGTATCACCTGCAGTGATTCGAGAGTGGTGAGTGCGGGATGTTTCGGAGATTTCGGCTGTACTTCATTTTTCCCCTCAAAGAATCTCGGCTGTTACGGTGATGGGGGGGCTCTCTATACTGACAACGACGAGCTTGCTCGCAAGGCTGCAATGATAGCAAATCATGGTCAGCAGAAGAAATATGTGCATACTGTGACCGGGTGCAATTCACGCCTCGATTCCATTCAGGCTGCTGTCCTGAATGTGAAACTAAGACATCTGGATGAATACATACAGAGAAGGCGTCATGCGGCTTCCTATTATGACAGGCATCTGTCGGATATTCCTCAGATTATTATACCTAAGGAGTCTCCATCAGGCAGCCATGTGTATCATCAGTACACATTGAGAGTGCTGGAGGATATGAGGGACTCTCTCAAGGAGTATCTTGCCTCTAAAGGTATACCCTCAATGGTATACTACCCGCTTACGCTCGACAGACAGGAGGCATTTGCCTCTGTATCAAGGGTTGCGGAACCTCTTGACAATGCTTCGATGCTGTGTCGGCAAGTCCTTTCCCTGCCGATGCATACTGAATTGAGTGAAGAGGAACTTGAATATATTGTCTCTGCTATCAAAGATTTTTTCAATGGAAAACGATAATGATTATTTTGTCCACGAATCATCTTATGTGGATCAGGGATGTAAGATAGGTGCCGGTACCAAAATCTGGCACTTTTCCCATATTATGAGCGGGTGTACTATCGGCCGCGATTGCAATATCGGTCAGAATGTGGTGATTTCACCGGAAGTAGTGCTCGGCAATAATGTCAAGATTCAGAATAATGTCTCTGTATATACCGGAGTCGTCTGCGAAGATGATGTCTTTTTAGGTCCTTCGGCTGTATTTACCAATGTTGTCAATCCCAGGAGCGCTGTTAACAGAAAATCCGAGTACCGCAAGACTCTCATCGGCAAGGGGGCTACGATAGGGGCCAATGCTACGGTGGTCTGTGGACATAATATCGGTCGTTACGCCTTCATCGGTGCCGGAAGTGTGGTTACAAAGGATGTTCCGGATTTTGCCCTTATGGTGGGAAACCCAGCAGTCAGAATAGGCTGGATGAGCTGTGCCGGTGCAAAACTTGAATTTGACGGGGATGGATTTGCCATCTGTCCTCTTACCGGACAGAGGTACCGACTTGATTTTGTCAATGGTGTGGAATGTGTTAAATTAGTTTGATATATTATGTTAAAGAGAATTAGAGTAGCGTTGGCAGTCCTGTTCTTTGGTGCGGCATTGTTGCTGTTTCTTGATTTTACAGGACTTCTGCAAAGGTGGCTTGGCTGGGTGGCTGATGTTCAATTTATTCCGGCTCTGCTTTCGCTAAATTTGGTAGTGGTGGTGGTTGCTGTGGCGATTACTTTTGTATTCGGAAGGATCTATTGTTCAGTTATATGTCCACTGGGCATCTTTCAAGATGTGGTCTCGCATCTGAGTACCTCCAGAAAAAAACACAGATACATGTTCAAGTATCGCAAGGAGCGTTCTCTGGTGCGTTATGGATTTCTCGTTCTCTTTATAATAACTCTTGTAGCAGGGATTCCGGCTATCTTTACACTTCTTGAACCCTATTCAGCTTTCGGAAGGATCGTCTCTGAGATCTTTGCCCCGCTTTATAGGCTGGTAAACAATCTTTTCGCAGATATCGCCCAAAGGGCTGACAGTTATCTCTTCTATAGCAGGGAGGTCCTGTTCAAAGGGTTTGCGGTGTTAGGCATATCGGTTGTCACTCTTGTGGTAGTTACTATTTTTGCATGGAGAGAGGGTAGGGGCTACTGTAATACAGTGTGTCCTGTAGGGACAATACTTGGTACCATATCCAGGTTCTCTCTTTTCAGGCCTGTCATTGATTCTTCCAAGTGTACCAAATGCAAGGTCTGCGAGAAAAGGTGCAAGAGCTGTGCGATAGACAGCGATAGTCACAAGATAGATATGTCAAGGTGTGTGGTCTGTTTCGATTGTTTGGGAAACTGTAAATCGGATGCCATCTCGTATAGATTCAGACCTTATAAGTTAAGACCCTTGAAATCCACACCGGTGAAAAGGGAGGCTGAGGATTCTACAGGGGAGATTTCCAGAAGAAGCTTTATCTCCCTGACTGCTCTTTTAGCCTCAAGTGCGATGCTCAAGGCTCAGAAGGAGAAGGTTGACGGGGGACTTGCTGTAATTGAGCAGAAGAGGCAGCCTGACAGAAAGGTTCCTGTCACTCCCCCGGGATCGGGCGGTTACAGAAGGTTGAGTGACCATTGTACAGCCTGTCAGCTGTGTATTACATCTTGTCCTTCAGATATCCTGAGACCTTCGCAGAGTCTTGACAGGTTTATGCAACCATATATGACTTTTGAAAACGGTTATTGCCGTCCCGAATGTACCAGATGTTCCTCTTTGTGCCCTACGGGAGCTATTAAAAAGATAGATAGGGCTGAAAAGAGTGCTGTGCATATAGGGCATGCGGTATGGCTAGAGGAAAATTGCCTTGTGGCCAAGGGAAGCCGTTGCGGCAACTGTGTCAAACACTGTCCCGTCGGAGCTCTCTCTTATACTGATGGCGGCATAGCTGTGGACGAGAGCAGGTGTATCGGGTGTGGATCTTGTGAATATCATTGTCCTTCAAGGCCTTATAGTGCAATATATGTTGAGGGAAATCAAAGGCATATTGTTGAATGAATGATTTTTGAAAGTTATGGAAAAGATAGACAGACGTGAATTTCTTAAAATTGCCGGGGCAGCCGGTGCTGCGCTTGTGGCAGGAGGATGTACCGCCGGTGGCTCAGAGGATTCAGCAGGCAGAGGTGCTTTGAAGCCGGGTGGAGGAGATATGACATACAGGATAAATCCCAAGACCTCTGAAAAGGTCTCCCTGTTAGGATATGGATGTATGCGTTGGCCACTGTTGGAAAATCCTGTGCAGGGTCAGAGTGTTATCGATCAGGAGGAGGTCAATAGGCTGGTCGACTATGCGATAGAGCATGGAATTACATATTTCGATACGGCTCCTCTCTATATTCAGGGGTGGTCTGAGCCTGCTACTGGCAAAGCTTTGTCCAGACATCCGAGGGAGAGCTATACTATTGCCACTAAACTTTCCAATTTCAACGATTTCTCGGCTCAAGCAGCCAAGAAGATGTATCATAACTCCTTCAAGAGGCTTCAGGTCGATTATATAGATTATTATCTTCTCCATGCTGTCGGGGGTGGAAGCGGCATGGAACTTCTGCGCCAGAGGTTTTTCGATAACGGTATTCTCGATTTTCTTGTTGAGGAGAGGAGTGCTGGCAGAATCCGCAATTTAGGGTTTTCTTATCACGGTGATGTAAAAGTCTTTGATTATCTTATCTCGCTGCACGATCAGGTGAAATGGGATTTTGTGCAGATCCAAATGAATTATGTGGACTGGCATAATGCAGTCAATGATGCAGATGCTGAATATCTTTACGGTGAGCTCTCCTCAAGGGGAATTCCGGTTGTTATCATGGAACCTCTTTTGGGCGGTCGTCTGGCTAAAGTCAATGAGCATATAACTCAGCAGTTCAAGATGAAAAGACCTAAGGATAGCGTTGCCTCGTGGGCTTTCCGTTTTGCGGGATCGTATCCTGGGGTGCTGACGGTTCTGAGCGGTATGACGTATATGGAGCATCTTGTGGACAATCTCTCTACATATTCTCCTCTGGAGCCCCTTTCTCAGCAGGAGTTGGAATTCTTATTGGAGGCCGGAGATCAGATTGCAGCATTTCCTGTCGTCCCCTGTACAGGATGCCAGTATTGCATGCCTTGTCCTTATGGTGTCAATATTCCGGCAGTCTTTGCACACTATAACAAGTGTATTACTGAGGGGGCAATTTTGGACACTGCTGCCTCTGAATACAAAAAGGCAAGAATGGAGTACCTCATCGGTTATGACAGGGCTGTTCCCAAACTCAGGCAGGCGGATCATTGTATAGGATGCGGCAGGTGTCTCAAGCATTGTCCCCAGCAGATAAAGATACCTCGCATGATGAGGGAAATCGATGAGTTTACAGAGTCATTGAAGCAGCAGATTTAGGATTTTTTTGCTATCTTTGTGATTTGTATTTTTAATGAAAATTGTAAGATAAAAGGATGGAAGAAATAGAAAAGACAGAGGCGGCAGGCTCTTATACCGCCGATAGTATTCAGGTCCTTGAGGGACTTGAGGCAGTAAGGAAACGTCCTTCAATGTATATTGGAGATGTGGGTGTTAGAGGTTTGCACCATCTCGTGTACGAAGTTGTAGATAACTCTATTGATGAAGCTCTTGCGGGTTTCTGTAATGATATCAAGGTTACCATTCTTCCCGACAACTCTATCAGGGTCGAGGACAACGGGCGCGGTATTCCTACCGGAATCCATGAAAAGGAGGGACGCTCCGCTCTCGAGGTGGTTCTTACCGTGCTTCATGCCGGCGGTAAATTCAACAAGGACAGTTATAAGGTTTCCGGAGGTCTTCATGGAGTGGGTGTATCCTGCGTGAATGCACTCTCTACTTACCTCAAGGCAGAAATCCACCGTGAAGGCAAGATTTTCATTCAGGAGTATAGCAAGGGAATTCCCAAGGGACCTGTCAGAGTAGCCGGTGAGTGTGAGGATACCGGTACGACTATTACATTCTCTCCGGATGGCGAGATTTTCACCACTACAAAGTATGACAGGGATGTGTTGGCAGCGCGTCTTCGTGAGCTTGCTTTCCTGAACAAAGGCATCAGACTTACCCTTGTGGACGAACGTATCGTCGAACAGTCACGCAATGCAATGGAAGATGCCGTTCCCGAAGGTCCTGATATCCAGACTTTCTATTCTGAAAAGGGGCTTACAGAGTTCGTTGCATTTCTCGATGGAACACGTGAGAAACTTACCGGGAATCCTATTTCACTCGAGACTGAAAAGAGCGGTATTCCCGTTGAGATTGCGATGCAGTACAATACCGGATATACTGAGAATATCCATTCCTATGTAAATAATATCAATACCATAGAGGGTGGTACACACCTTACCGGTTTCAGAAGGGGACTTACTTCGACTCTGAAGTCGTATGCCGAAAAGAACGGTTTTCTTTCAAAACTGAAGTTCGAACTGGATGCTTCCGACTTCAGAGAGGGACTTACCGCTGTCATTTCCGTGAAGGTGGCAGAACCTCAGTTCGAAGGCCAGACCAAGACCAAACTTGGTAACAGTGAGGTGGATGCTGCTGTATCACAGGCGACTAAGGCTGCTTTGGAATCTTATCTTGAGGAGAATCCCAAGGATGCAAGAAGCATAGTGGACAAGGTGATTCTCGCGGCTACTGCCAGACACGCTGCCCGTAAGGCCAGGGAACTGGTTCAGAGAAAGACTGTCATGTCAGGAGCAGGTCTTCCTGGTAAGCTGGCTGACTGTTCCAACAGGGATCCTGAAAAGTGCGAGCTCTTCCTGGTCGAAGGGGACTCTGCGGGTGGAACAGCAAAGAGCGGACGAGACAGAAATTTTCAGGCTATTCTCCCTTTGAGGGGTAAGATTCTCAATGTCGAAAAGGCGATGGAGCACAAGGTGCTTGAGAGCGAGACCATCAGGAATATTTACACAGCACTTGGAGTTACTATAGGTACTGAGGAAGACAGTAAGGCTGCTAATCTCGAAAAGCTTCGTTATCATAAGGTAATCATTATGACCGATGCCGATGTCGATGGTGCGCATATCGCCACTCTGATTCTTACCTTCTTCTTCAGATATATGCCTGATATGATTCGCAAGGGGTATGTCTATATCGCTACGCCACCTCTTTATAAGGTGAAGAGCAAGAGGGGAAATGAGGAGAAATATTGCTGGACTGAAGAGGAGAGAATCGCCGCGATTGAAGAGATCGGCAAGGGAAAGGATGACAGTATCTATGTACAGAGGTACAAAGGTCTTGGTGAAATGAGTGAACTTCAGCTCAAGGAGACCACTATGGATCCGGCATCCCGTCTTCTGCGTCAGGTTACCATTGAAAATGCAGCTGAAGCTGATAGAATTTTCTCGATGCTCATGGGTGACGATGTACCTCCACGCAGAGAATTTATCGAACAGAATGCAAAATATGCAAAAATTGATGCTTAGCTAATCCTTTGATATGGAGAACAGGAAAGGTTTCAAAAATTACAAAATCTATACAGCGCTATCGGTAGTGCTGTTGATTACGGTTTTGTTCTTCCCCAGAGAGGGAGTTTTCAAATATAAGTATGAGAGGGGAAGACCATGGACTTACGAGACTCTCCTCTCTCCGATTGATTTTCCTGTTCTCAAGACAGAGTCTGAATTGCTGGCTGAAAAGGAGCAGAAGGCTTCACTTGTCGTACCTTATTATAACTATGACAAGTCAGTCTCTATTGAACAGCAAAAGAGACTCAAGATGTTGCAGGGAAGGGAAGGGGTGGACAGCAAGGTGCTCTTTGCCATTATCGAGCAGTTGGGCAAGTTCTATGAAACAGGTATTGTTCCAGAGATGGGACAGAGCGATGAGGTCGTTGTAGTTCAGAGAGACAAGAGGGCTTCAGAGGTTCTGTTGTCAGAACTCTACACACCCAAAAGAGCAATGGGATATATCCATGTCAAGCTCAATGAAGAGTTTCCACAGATAGATGCAGATTCCCTCTTTGCAGAGTATAGGCTCTCTGACTATATTGTTCCTAACCTTCTGTATGACGAGTACAAAACTGATCTCTTTCATAAGGAGGCAGTGGATTATATCTCTCCGACCAAGGGAATGGTCTATGCCGGACATCTTATCGTCTCCGAAGGTGAGATTGTCACTGCTGAAATCGAACAGCTCTTAGACTCTTTCAAGGCTGAGTATGAGAGTACTTTCGGATATTCAGGTTCAATAGGTGGAATCTTTGCAGGTCATGCCTTGCTCTCGTTGCTGATTCTGGGACTGATGGTAGCGGTGCTGTATTATACTAACAGGGAGGTCTTTGTTCAGCTTAACAAGCTCTATTTCATTCTTACCCTCTATCTGCTAATCTTTGTAGTTACTGTTGTTGTCAAGGGTATTTCACCTTCGTTCCTGCATTTTGTGCCGTATACTGTTATAGCGATATACCTGACCATATTTTTCAGACGCGGATATGTCTTTCCACTTTACACAGTTATGTTGCTGCCGCTGCTGTTTATTAACGATTCAGGTGAAGAGCTCTTTTTTATCAACCTTGTCGGTGGTATTATCGTTACGATAACTTTCAAATATTTCAACAGAGGGTGGTCGCAGTTCCTGAATGTCTTTTTTGTATGTGCAGGAATGTTGCTTACCTATGTCGGCATCGTCCTTTCGGGCGATGGAACGATGTCTCTTCAGAATCTGCAGGATGTCTCCAGGATTGCTGTCGCCTCAGTGCTGATGATAGCATGTTATCCTTTTGTATTCCTGTTTGAAAGGATTTTCATGCTGGTATCCCAGTCAAGGCTACTTGAACTTTCTGATACCAACAACAAACTTCTCAGGGAGCTTGCTACCAAGGCTCCTGGCACTTTCCAGCATTCACTTCAGGTGTCCAACCTTGCAGGTGAGGCGGTAAGGGAGATAGGCGGTGATACAATGCTTGCTCAGGTGGGTGCCATGTATCATGATATCGGTAAGATGAATAATCCTCAGTGTTTCGTTGAAAATGCTCCTGCGGGTGTCAATTATCATAGGGATCTCTCTCCTGAGGAGAGCGCTTCAAGGATTATCCGGCATGTAGATGATGGTGTGGAAATTGCCAAAAAGCATAGATTGCCTGACATTGTTATAGATTTTATTAAGACACATCATGCCAAGAGTCTTACTTTATATTTCTATGCCCAATACTGCAATAATGGCGGTGACCCTGCAAATACAGAACCTTTCTCGTATCACGGAATGTTGCCTGTTACCAAGGAACAGGTCGTGGTGCTGATGGCGGATGCGGTGGAGGCTGCTTCTCGTTCTCTCAAGGATTATTCTGCTGAAAGCATTTCCAATCTGGTAGAGAATATTATTGGCAAGCGTCTGAATGATTCTCAGCTGGTGGAGGCTGATATTTCTATTAAGGATATCGAGATTGTCAAACGTATATTCAAGGACCATCTCCATCAGATATATCACAGTAGGATTGCTTACCCTGAACTTAGGAAAAAATGAAGATAGCTCTGTTTCCCGGCTCTTTTGACCCCTTTACAGCAGGACACTTTGATGTGCTGGAGCGTGTGGCGCCTCTTTTTGATAAGGTGGTGGTGGCTGTAGGCTATAATCATCTGAAGAGGGGTATGCTCGATGTAGACCGTCGGGTGGCTCTGATTCGCAGGGCTGTTGAGGTCTCTGATTCTTTTGGGAGTACTGATATTGAGGTTATATCGTATAGCGGACTCACTGCCGATCTTTATCGTAAGATAGGTGCATGCGCTGTTATCAGAGGGGTGAGGACTACTGCGGATTTTGAATCAGAGAAGGTTATTGATCAGGCTAACAGGTTCTTGGAAAAGGATTTTAGGACTCTTTTAGTGCCGTCGAGTGATGAATATTCATTCGTCAGCTCTACGGTGGTTAGGGATATTCTTCTCAATGGTGGCGATGTTAATCCTCTTCTTCCCAAGGGAGTGGACATCAATGATTTTATTAACAAAGAGTAATATTTTCTGAATGAAGTATTTTGGGTTGTCTATCATATTGGCTTTATTGTCCTGCTTTACTCTATTTTCAAGTGAGGTCTCTGATACTTTAGAGGTTGAGCAATCTCGTGAGTATCTCAGTTATGAGGATGCCGCTTTTATTTTTTCGAATTTCGACGGGTTGAGTGCTGCTGATGTCATTTCCAAGTCTGAAATTTTAGTTTCAACTGCACGGGATGATAAGGAGCGTGCTCTGTTGGCATGGTATGCCTATAAGTTCTACAGGACATCGGATATCATGGGGTATGAAGAGGTGGCGATCTATTATGCTCAGAACTATTTTCTCAACGGCAGATGCTCTCTGCCTGAGGGGGCTGACAGGTTGGAAATGAATCTCTTTGTGCAGCTGAACAGCTCTTCGCTTATAGGGATGAAGGCTCCTGAGCTAACTTTGAAGGATGCTCATGGGGAGTATGTCTGCGTTGATTTTTCCGGAGATGATTTTTCTGTCCTCTATTTTTTTGATGATGAATGTATGCAGTGCAGAAGGACTACTCCTGCGCTTGTCCGCTATGTAGCATCGTTGAAGAATATCCGTCTGACTCTGTATATGGTTTATACTCAGGATAATCTGGAGCATTGGATGGATTACCTCAAAAAGCTGGTGAATCCGATTGAACTTCCGGCAAATGTCAGAGTGGTTCATCTTTGGGACCCTCAGATGGAGTCGGATTTTGCCATGAAGTATGGAGTGATTTCCACTCCTTCAATTTTCCTTTTCGATACGGAAGGTATTATTATCGGCAGAAGGCTCACTCCTAATGCGCTAAAGCAAGTGATTGATAATGAGATGAGCCGAATGTCCGAGACTGAGCAGATTCTGGACAGGATCTTTACTCCTTTCGCGATGGAGTCGGATACTCTCTCCATTTATCGTGAGATTGATTCCCTTTTCGAGGAGTCAAAGTCGAATCCTGATTTTTTCCATGAACTCTTCTTTGCCATGTACCAGTTTTTCAAGAGTAATGTCTATTATTCTTTGCAGCAGGGTGCAGCATATTTGGCTACCAATTATATAGTCTCTCGGCCTGAGCTGTGGGAAGGTGTTACTTTTACGGATAGGGGTAAGAGTTCTGGTAGTGTAATCAGGGCCGATTTCGAATCTGTGCAGGATTTTATCGGCCAAACTGCTCTTGCCATTGAGATGTTCAGGCGTAATCCCTTGGGTCAGGAGTGTTCTGACCTTCTATTGCGTACTCCGGCGAATAAGAAGTTCCGTCTCTCTTCTATGGGTGGCACATACAAGGTCCTCTATTTCTATAATACTGATTGTAAATTGTGTGAAGCCATCACTCCTGCAATGAAAGAGATTTTCGATAAATATAGTGTTTATGATGTCGAATTTGCTGCGATTTACATTGGCAGGAACAAGAAATGGAGAAAAGATATTTCTGCGAAAGGCTATGGTTGGCACGACCTTTGGGACAGCAAACACGCTTCTGGAATGTTTGAGAAGTATGATTTGATGGATGTTCCTGCGATTTATCTTTTGGATAGTGACAATGTTACTCTTGCAAAGGATATTAATCCGGATGTCCTCTCACTTTTATTGGATTATTATTTAGGATTGGATAAAGATCAGAATTAGTATGATTGTAGATTTTATTAAAGGATTGATCGTTGGGCTTCTTGCTTCTATTCCATTGGGACCTATAGGTGTCTTGTGTATTCAGAGGACTTTGAGCAAGGGAAAGAATTCAGGTTTTATTACCGGGCTTGGGGCTACTACTACTGATACTTTTTTTGCAGCGATTTCGTTGTTCAGTCTATCGTTTGTCCAACAGCTTCTTTCTGAATACAGAAATTGGGTCATGGTAGTCGGTGGAGTGATTGTAGCTCTGTTTGGTCTCAAGCTGTTCTTTACAAATCCTGTCAAACAGATTAAGCGTGTAAAAACTTCAGGCAAGAGGTATTGGGAGGATTATTTCTCTACCATTCTGATGACTGTTACCAATCCGGGTGCCTTTTTCTTGATTTTGGGCATGTTCGCTTTTGTCGGTATCAATACTGACGGCTCGAATCCGTTGAACTTGATTGCCATTACTTTGCTTGGTGTGGCTACTGGCGCCGTTTTGTGGTGGTATGCTCTCTCTTCTGGTGTCAATCATTTCAGGAACAGGATGCGTCTGAAGCAGCTTGTCATGATTAACAGAGTTGCGGGGATTATTGTAATGGTTCTCGGTATGATTTCTGTTTTCGAAGGTCTTTACCGAGTTCTATTTCCCATTCAGTGACGTGAAGGGTGAGATATATGTAGTTCTCTATTGGGTTTTGGCCTATTTTTTGTAATTTTGCAGATATTATCGGGGATGTTTTGGTTTTGACAGCATTTGACATTTGTCGGTAAGCACGTCGAGCTTCGTAGCCTGGCTCGTTAATATCAGACTTCAAGCCAATAACTGGCAATAACAACTATGCACTCGCTGCGTAAGTAAACCAAGTTTACTACCTTAATCTTTGTCGCCAAGGCTGCGATGAAGACGAGTATCCCGTCAGGCCCCTGCTCTCTCCGCCTGACAACCGGGGTATCATTTTAGAGAGCTGCAGGTGTTGACTCTTCTAAGGCACCCTAAGATTCAGAAGATAAGTTCCGGATGGCTTGTCCTTCAGCAGTCCGGTTCCGACAATCAATGAAGGAATAAACGTGTAGAAAGCCCTCGGGTGCGATGTTTGGACGGCGGTTCGAGTCCGCCCATCTCCACAATTTACATTGTGTATCAATGAGTTAGGCGTTAAATACACAAAAATATACACGAATTTTTAAGGTTATGTGTATTATACCGAAGGAAACTCAAAAAGCACGAAAATCCGGCAAAAGTCAGGATGAAAGAAAATTCCCCAGCCTTCCTAATGGAAAGTTGGGGATTTTTTATCGGCATACTGTATATAGCCCGATAGAGTTGGCTTACCAGGTTAGTATGTTGTAACTGATTCCGATTCCGATGTAAGGTGTCGCCTTAATTTGCTTGTTGCCGAAACTGACTCCATATCCTGCCTGCAGACCTATTCCCCAGCGCTTGGGCTTGGTTGCCGTCTTGATTTCTTTTGTGATGTATTCGGTTCGCTGGTAGATGTGGATGCTGTCAAGCTGTGGCCGATAGCCAGAGATCCAGGCGGTGTAGCGAGGGTCTCCGTATTGTCGTTGTTCTATGGGCAGGTAAACAAGGACCGTGTCATGCAGCATCAGGGTGTCGGTGATTGGAACCGTTAGCAGAAGAGTATCGATTGTCTCCACTTTCTTGATTACGGGCTTTTCTATGAAGATGGTGTCATAAACGAACAAGGTGTCCACTTTGACTTTCATCTCGCTGGGATGGGCGTTTCTGTGCTCATTAACGAAGTATCCTATTGCGTTGACAATGTTGAAAAGCAGCAGGATTCCGAAAACGAGGGTTATGATTTTGAGAAAATATTGGATAGTGTCGTCTTTGATGTTCATAGCGTATAGAGTTTAGGTCCGTAGTAGTCTTTGCTGTAAAGTATCTGTTTGCGGTTTGCTCTCTCAAGGGTGTAGCTGAGGTGGATGAAGTTGGGGTACAGGATCATCTGGTCAAAGTCAAGTCCTCTGTCAATAACAATCCTGGCAAGGTGGATTGGAGCGTCGCTTGCTATGTCAGCTGCCTGGCCTTTCGTGTGCTGGCTGTTTTGGGAGCCTCCGACAAGGTTGTTGAGCTTCTTGCAGCGATAGCCAGAGTTGACCTTCAACGGGTGGCCGCAGGCGTCTCGAAGCGGTTGGAGAAGCAACGTGGCAAGAGCGTGGATGTTCAGCCTGACATACTCTGACGGGATGTTATTGTCGATGTGGAATCCTTCGGCAATCTTGCTGGCCGTGAACTCGGAGTAGCAGAAGTTCAGGCTGATCTGGTCGTTACTGTTCATTTTCCGCCTCCTTTTCCACTTCAGAGCCGTAAGGCGGCTCACGGTCTATGCATTTGAGTTTGCGGCAGCGAAGGAGCGAGAGGACTGCAATCTTGGTGTTCTTCTCGTCAAGTTCCTTGCGGAGTTTGGTGTTGATGTCGAACTGGACCAGATACAGGTCCTGCAATTCCTTTGCTCGTTCCTTTGCCTCTTTGAGGTCCTGATGGCTGCGTTCTACAATCTTCTGCCACTCGGCTATCGCCTGGGCGGTGTTCTCCATCTGGGCTTTGGTCTTGCGTTCTGTAATCAGAAACAAAGCAACAAGGCCGCCGCCACCAAGGAGAAGGGATATGAGTTGGATGATGTTTTCGGGTGTCATAATGAATGAAGTTTTACGAAAGAGCCCCACCGTGCAACGCTGCAGGATGGGGCTGATTCATAGGTTAAGTGTAGGTTTAGGTTTGCAGTTGCCCCGGCTAGAGCCTTGCAATGGCCATCATCTCGCCGGACTTCTCTCCGGTCTTGGTGTTCACGAAGAAGTACTTCATGAATACCTTCGGAGCAGCAGCGGTAGGAGCGCCGTTCTTGGTCTCGTAAGCAGCCTTGATGTCAATCTCTGCGGCTTCGACAGCGAAAGGTCCTCCGATTACTGCGGCCTTGCTGTAGGCGCGGGTGATGCCGTTGCCCTGAGGAGCTGATGCGCATACGACCAGACGGAGGTCTGCTGCAGCTGCCGGAACCTGCTCAAGTTCGAAAGTGAACTTCTCGGTGGTGAGGGAGATGACAGCCTCGCCAGGAGCCTCGACTCCTACGAGCTCAGGAGGGTTTGCGAGAGCGTCCCCTCCGCAGAAGACGATCCAGTAGTTGAGCCTCATATAGAGGTTGGCACCGGAGATCTTCGAACTGGTACCGAGAACGCTGCGG
Source organism: uncultured Alistipes sp. (assembly GCA_945787505.1). Classification (GTDB taxonomy): domain Bacteria; phylum Bacteroidota; class Bacteroidia; order Bacteroidales; family UBA932; genus Coprenecus. The sequence goes on along the minus strand of CALZHC010000014.1, from coordinate 760 downwards.
CCGGCCTGAGACTGAGCGAGCTTGTTCCAGGCAAGGATCTGGGCGTTGGAAAGTGCTTTCCAAGACTGAGAGAGCTGCTTGAACACGCTCTTTACGGAAGCCTGGAACTCGGTTCTGGTTGAACCGCCGTATCCACGGTTGCGGATGTACTTGCGACCGCGAGTCTTGGCTGCGGTCACACCTTTTGCGGAGCCTGACATCTCCTCGAAGGCGATTGAAGGAATGTACTTCATAGTAGTTAAAGTTTAGGTTAAGGTAAGGTTTGTTATTGTCTTCAAAACTATTGCTTTACAAATATACAAATTATTTTAATATGTTGTATGATAATGATATGGAAATCTTTATATAAAGTATTGCTTTAGGTATAATTTTATCAGATTCCTTAATGGCAGTTACATTCTCCCATGTATCTGATGATTGAACGAAATTTGAAAATTCATATTTTAGTACGAAGAAAGTGAAAAATTCACTAAATTCGCAGTGAAAAGAAATTTTGATTATGGTTATCAAACGAGATCATTACGTCAATCAAGTCATCGCAAAGCGCTGGAATGGTAAGGTAAAAATCATCACAGGACTTCGAAGATGCGGCAAATCATATTTGCTTTCTGAACTCTACAAAGGGGTGTTGTTGTCAGAAGGTGTCAACGAGTCTGACATCATAGAACTCAGTCTTGAGAAGAAGAGCAATGCCAAATACAGGAATCCGATTGCTTTGCAGGATTATATTCTCTCCAAGGCCTCTGACCCTGCAAGAAAA
>CALZHC010000013.1 GCA_945787505.1 uncultured Alistipes sp. | reverse complement strand
TAATCCGAATCGATACAAAACATAAAACCGGAGAGTGACTCAAAGTCCTGAGACTAACAGTCACTCTCCTTTTTTAGCTCAAGGCTGTTATAATAACTATCAATCCGCTTATCCCGATATAGGAATACACGATCATCCTGAAGAGTTTGTTGGGAATGAGGTTAAAGACCTTTGTTCCGATCCAGTTGCCGATTATAAGTCCTCCGAGTCCATAGAGGTAACATCTAAAGACATCTGCAGTTACGAATCCATTGACTGCCCTTGTTACAGTAAGAGCCATATTTCCAAGGAGGAAATAACATTGTACCATTCCCATATAGTGATTCTTATCCTCTTCAGAAGCTAGAAAGTAAAGGACGGCAGGCGGGCCTTGCATAGAGAAAAATCCGCCCATCAAACCACTGAGAGTACCAAGTGTGACCTGAGTTCCGATACTTGGCCGAAGCTTAATACTGTTGCTGAAAAAGATGAAATAGAGACTGGAAACAATAAGGACTCCTCCAAGAACCAAATGCATTACTACACTCTCAATCTTTCCCAACATAAATACAGCAGTTGAGGAGACAATTATGAATACCGTCAGTATGGGCAACAGTCTCTTCCACGTTATATATTTACGGAAAATAAAGGTTACATAGAGCGATGTCGTCATGGCCAGCAGACCGGAGAGTGTCGTTGCTTCAGGGTATGAGGGCATCACGAACGGGAGTAGAGTCATGATGAAAATACCGAAGCCGAAACCCGTAGTCCTCTGAATAAAAGAGGCCACTAACGATAGTAAAAAAACTTCTATGACTATCATATACTGTACTTTCTGACAAAAGCAGAAGCAGAATTTACAGCCTCCGGCTTACCGACATCCAGTATCTCGACACCTTCCATATCTATCCCATATATAGGACATCTATAGGCTGCCCAGAGGTAAAAATCTCTGATTCCGAACACTTCGTTATCTATAATATTTCTGTATTCGCAGAACATGGGAAACATCTCCTCCGATATAATATGTATTCCGGTAAAAGCTCTGCTTACTAACTTGTCGCGTTCTATACCCTCTTTGACAATAATCTCTTCACCTGTATTATTGTTTCTCCATCCTACCAGCGTAAAATACTCAGGTTCAAAAAGAAACGATCTAGAAGATTTCCGGGCACTCACCATTAGCGAAGCAGTATTACCGTGTTGAGCGGCAAGCAATGCAAACTCTCTCAAGTCTGCATTGGAGAGGATATCTACATTATGCAGAAGGAGCGAGCCACACCCCCTAAGTAGCGGCAAAGCCCTCAGCACAGCACCGCCAGTATCCAGAAGCATGTCTGACTCATCGCTTATCCTGACCGGCAAATCCCATTCGCGCGATTCAATCCACTCCCTAAGCATCTCTGAAAAGGAGTGTACATTGACCACGATGCCATCCACTATACCACTACCGATAATCTTGCCGGCTACATACTCCAACAGGGGCTTTCCCTGTATCTCCACCAAAGCCTTGGGACGGGTATCAGTCAAAGGCTTGAGTCTGGTACCCAATCCCGCGGCAAAAATCATAGCCTTCATCCTGTCACTATAGATGTTCAGGTCTGAGCAGGTCGAATACGCTCTTGACAGGGTTAAAGGTAATCAATGGAACCTCGACGAACATTGTGTTCCAATTGCTCATTGCTCCGTTCCACAATCCTGGAAGCTCCTGTGCCTTGAGATTACGACCTTGGTAACTCTTCTGGCTGATAAATCCCGTATTGTGGTCAACATACTTCTCAAGTTCATATTTCTCTCCGGTGTATCTGTGAACAGAGCATACCAAATCTACAGGATTGAAATGGGTAGATCCCTTTATCATTGCTGCAACTTCAGAGTTCGCTTTGTCGAGCTGCGCTGCTTCGAGAATCTGGAGAGATGTTGAACCATCTGAATCAAATGCGATGAATGGTCCACCTCCCGGTTCACCCTCATTCCTTACCATACCGCAGACTCTGATGGGACGATCTAGTTTAAGCCTCAGACTCCTCTTGAGATCCTGCACATCATCAGGGAGAACAACACTGAATTCCTTGTTGAGAAACTCCTTGATCTCTTCGAGCAGTTCAGGAGAATCATTACCACTCTCAAGAAGCATCATATATGAGAAGACTCTGCCGCGAACTCTGAGAAGTTCACCTGCAAGAATCTTCTTCCAGCGAAGAGTATCAGCGATAAGACGCTCATTAACCACATTATCAATATTCTTAAGAAAGATAATATCTGCATCCACCTGATTAAGGTTCCTGATAAGCGCCCCATGTCCTCCCGGACGGTAAAGAGGAGTGCCGTCATCTTTGATAAAAGGTGTATTGTCCTCATTTACAGCAATAATATCTGTAGAGGGATCCTGAACGGAAAAAGAGACATTATACCTGACACCGAACCTCTCTTCATATTTTTTATAAACACTGTCCAAAAGTCTCTTAAAGCCCTCCATATGGTCGGGAGAGACAGTAAAGTGAAGATTAACGACATTATTTTCATCCTTGGCATACTCAGCTCCCTCCACCAGGTGTTCCTCGAAAGCAGTTCTGACCTGAGTCTCATATTTATGAAAAAGAATCTGTCCCTTGGGCTTGTTTCCGTAATCAAGTCCGGCCTTTCCAATTACCTTATCTATAACTTCAAAAGGGGTGGACCCATCGAAGAGTTCCTCTGTATAAAATGGGTAGCGTTCAATTTCGTCTACGAATCGAGCAGCATTGGAATCCTTATCCAATTCACCTCCCCTTTCGAGAATATCCCTTGCTTCGAAAAGTTCCTTGAACATTCTGGATGCCGCTCCGGAGGCAGGCACGAACTTTAGTTTCGAACCGGAATGTACTGAAAAATATTCAAGCGCCTTGTTCTGAGCCGCTTCATCAAGCACCTTGATTCCATCTCCAGGCACAGCCGCACCGCGCAGCTTCAGGTAAGGAAAGCCTTTTCTGTAATTTTCCAAAAATTTTTCGTCATTCATATAGCATCTGTTTTAGAAATTAATATTCTATTGTTCTAATAGTGTCAGGCACAGCAAATTCGTGCCTATAATCGTAATTATTCCTCATTTTCTCGAATGATTCGGGGCTGTTTTTAAGCTCTTCCGAGAGTTTATGCACCGGAAATACCTCAAGCATTCTTCGAGTGAGCTCCCCGAAGGGAAGAGCAAGGTCTATGCCTGCCGGAGCTTCCACTTCAGGGGTGTAACCATAGAGCTCCCGTATACCGAATCTGCGCGCAACTGCCCTTACGCAGGCCACAGTACCGTTGACCTTTCCCTCAAAAGAGTAGCCTGCAATATGAGGTGTTGCAATATCCGCACTCTCAAGCAACTCCCTGTCTATATCAGGCTCATTCCTCCATACATCCAGAATCAGTCCGCCCAAAGAGCTCCTGTACCTTTTCAGAGCGCCATCATCAACAACCTCGCCACGTGAGGCATTGACAAAAATCGCCCCATGCTTCATCTTTGAGAAGAACCAGTCAGATGCCAAAGAGTATGTCGAGTCATCCAATGGCAGATGACAAGATACAATGTCACACTCTTGGAGAACCTCCTCCAAAGAGTAATACGGAATATCAGACCTGTAAGCGGCCTTTGGCGGATCATTCCTCATTACATTGAATCCAAGAATAGAGGCTCCTCTTGCAACCCTCTCCCCTGTATTTCCGGCACCGATAACACCAAGCTTCAGCCCCTTCGGGCTCACTCCCCTGCGCCAAAGCAGCATGGCCACAGATGTCAAAACGTACTGCATGACTCCGACAGCATTGCAACCCGGAGCATTGGCATATCCAATTCCTACTGAATCCAGCCATCCGGTATCGAGATGGTCTGTTCCAATGGTAGCAGTGGCTACAAAAGAGACTTTGCTTGAGGAGAGCAAACTGGCATTGCATTTGGTCCTTGTCCTGACAATAAGAGCATCCGCATCCTTACACGCCAATGGCCCTATTGAGCCTCCAGGAAGATAAACGACATCCGCATAAGGCTCGAATACCCCCTTGAGGAAGGGGATATTGGCATCTGCAACTATTTTTAACATCTTTGCCATCACTTGAAAACAATCTTTTTCACCTTGTCACCACCCAATGTAAGATTCAGTCTGCTACGAAGCGACTCCTGCCTATAATAGAGATTATTCCTCACAAGCGAAGAGTTCATGTAACAGACCAGCACGCCATCTTTATAGTAGACGCGGTCTGTGAGCTTATCTATCTTCGGACCGACAACACTCCTCCAAACCTTCTCGATTTCCAGTCTTTCGAAAGGGGAGCCGAGTCCTCTTTCATTGATATACTCATCCAGAATCTCTTTGAGTATCCTTGACCCTACCCTTTCCATAAATTATATTCTTTCGAACACACCCTCCTTGACACCGTAAAACATCGATTCACTAGTATACTTGGATACAATCTCACCAATTCTCGTCCTATCTGTATCAGTTATGAAAACCTGACCGAAATTATCTTTAAGCACCATGTCGACCAGAAAATTCACCCTATGGATATCGAGTTTGTCAAACAGATCATCAAGCAGAAGCAGCGGAGAGGCTTTGAAAAGTTCATTCATAATCTTGTATTGCGCCATTTTGGCTGCAATTATGAATGACTTCTGCTGTCCCTGCGAGGCACACATCCTGACAGGCTTTCCACCCATTAGAAACTGTATCTCATCGCGCTGGACCCCCACGCTGGTAAATCCCAAAGCCATATCCTTATTGATACTCTCACCGAAAAGTTTTTCTGCCCTGCATCCAAGAAGATCTGAATCATATTCCATGGAGACCTCTTCCCTATTACCTGATATTTCCCTATAAAACAGAGCTGTCTGGGCACTAAGCCTGAGAACAGTCTCCCTCCTCTTTTCACAGATATAGTCAGCTAAAGGTGCCATCATCTCGGTGAAGGAATCGAGCAGCATGGGGTGTACTCCGGGCTGCTTGAGGAGCTTGTTCCTCTGCTTGAGAAGCTTGTTATAATTGACAGCAGCTGTCAGATAATCGCTATCTGTCTGTGAGAGCATTATATTGATAAACCGTCTGCGAGCCTGTGCCGAATCATTGATAAGTGAACTGTCAGAAGGCGAAACTACCACCACCGGAATCTTTCCGATGTAGTCAGAAATTTTCCTGCACGCTTTCGAATCTATGCGCAGTTCTTTTTCTCCACCATCATTGATTGAAAGCGCTATTTCCACTTGGTCATTGTCCACTTGGTATCTACCGTGCAAAGTAGCTCTGGAGGCTCCATAGCGTATTGCATAACGATCTGTGGAAGAGAGAAAACTTTTAGTCACAGAGAGATAGTTCACCGCATCGAGCAGATTGGTCTTGCCCTGTCCGTTGTCACCGCAAATGCAATTGATTCCGGGAGAGAAAGTAAGGTCAGCAGATGCGATATTTCTAAAATCAGAAACTATTAATCTATTGAGAAACATCTTGATTTTTCTTTTTACAAATGTACACAAAATCTTGGTATTTTATGTTTGCCATTAGACATTTTATTGTATTTTTGCATTTTGCAAATACAATATCTTATATAGAATATGACAACTAACGCTAAAAACTCCAAGATGGAGACAATCGAATCGGTAGGAGAAGCCGTTTCCAAAACAGAATTGTTTTTTCAGAAGAATGGTAAATTAATCGGATACATTTGCGGTGGAGTAGTTATCGCTGCTGCAGCTATTGTACTCCTTATCCAGTTCTATTTCAATCCCCTAAAAGAAGAAGCCGCATCGCAGACATTTGTTGCAGAGCAGTATTTCCGTGCAGGTGATTTTGAAAAGGCACTCAACGGTGACGGAAACGCTATGGGTTTTGCTGATATAATCAGCGAGTATGGAACAAAAGGCGGACAGGCTGTTTACTTCTATGCAGGTGTTTGTGAGCTTCAGTTAGGCAATGCTGCCGAAGCTATCAGCTACCTCTCCAAGTACAACACAACCGAGCCTCTTCTTAAAGCAAGGGCCATCGCATGTACAGCAGACGCATACTCCATCCTTGAAAAGTATGAAGATGCACTCAAGTGCTACGTGAAGGCTGCATCTGTGGCAGACAACATCATCGCAGCATCTTACCTGCTCAAGGCCGGCATCATCTGCGAAGAACTCGGAAGAGAGGCTGAAGCACTTTCATACTACAAGACAATCAAAGACAAATATCCTCAGTCTTTCGAAGGATATGAAATTGACAAATATATCACAAGATTAGAAGTTAAATAATATAGACTACAATGGGAAGAGCATTCGAATTCAGAAAAGAGCGTAAATTCAAACGCTGGGGAAATATGGCAAGGGTCTTCACCAGACTCGGAAAAGAAATCACAATTGCTGCCAAATCAGGCGGTACTGATCCTGACAACAACCCCCGTCTAAGAACCCTGATTCAGACTGCACGCAGCGAAAATATGCCTAAGGAAAATATCGAGAGAGCCATCAAACGCGCTGTCGATAAAGATATGGGCAACTACGAAGAGATTGTTTACGAAGGCTATGGTCCTTTTGGTATAGCAGTTTTGGTTGAATGTGCTACAGACAACAACATGCGTTCTGTTGCAAATGTAAGAAGCTACTTTTCGAAAGTAGGAGGAGCATTAGGAACACAGGGCAGCGTAAGTTTCATGTTTGACCACAAATGCGTATTCAAGGTAAAGAGTGATAAACCCGTTGACCTGGAAGAGCTGGAACTCGAACTCATCGACTTCGATGTAGATGATGTATATATGGACGAAGAAGAGGGAATTATCTATATTTATGGTGCATTTGAATCATTCGGTGCTGTACAGAAATACCTCGAAGACAACGGATTCACAATCGTATCCGGTGGCTTTGAAAGAATTCCCAACGTACCCCTCAAGAGCCTTGCTCCAGAACAGAAGGAGACCATCATGAAACTCCTTGAAAAACTCGAAAATGACGATGACGTCCAGAATGTATACCACACTATGTCGATGTCAGAATAATAACCAATAAAAAAGTAATAATATGGAACTTTCACACATTGAGCACCTTGGCATAGCAGTCAAATCACTTGACGAAGCTATTCCTTACTACGAAAATATTCTCGGTCTCAAATGCTACTCCATTGAAGAAGTTGCTGACCAGAAGGTAAGAACTGCTTTCTTCAAAATCGGCCAGACAAAATTGGAACTCCTCGAAAGCACATCTGCTGACGGAACCATTGCTTCCTTTATTGAAAAACGCGGAGAGGGAATTCACCACATCGCATTTGCAGTCAAAGACGGTGTACAGAATGCTCTCAATGAAGTTGAAGGGAAAGGTGTAAAACTCATAGACAAAACACCACGCAAAGGAGCAGAAGGACTCAATATCGCCTTCCTCCATCCCAAGTCCACAAAGGGTGTACTTACCGAACTCTGTGAAAATCCCAACGAATAATTCATCAACTAATATCAAAAAATATGAGCAAACAGCTGGAACAAGTAAAAGCGTTAATTGATCTTCGTGAAAAAGCGCGTATCGGCGGCGGTCAGAAGAGAATCGACGCTCAGCACGAAAAAGGTAAATATACCGCTCGTGAAAGAATCAGTATGCTCCTTGACGAGGGCAGCTTCGAAGAATTTGACATGTTCGTTACCCATCGTTGTACCAACTTTGGAATGAACAAGAATGTATTCCTCGGAGATGGTGTCGTTACAGGTTACGGTACTATTGAAGGCCGACTTGTATATGTATTTGCACAGGACTTCACTGTTTTCGGTGGTTCCCTTTCAGAAACACTCGCAATGAAGATCTGCAAGATAATGGATCAGGCTATGAAGATGGGTGCACCCGTAATCGGTTTGAACGACTCAGGCGGAGCCCGTATTCAGGAAGGTGTGAATGCACTCGCAGGCTATGCTGAAATTTTCCAGAGAAACATCCTCGCATCCGGTGTTGTTCCCCAGATTTCGGCTATTTTGGGACCTTGCGCCGGTGGTGCAGTTTACTCTCCCGCACTGACAGACTTCAACATCATGACAAAAGGAACCAGCTACATGTTCCTTACCGGACCTGCTGTTGTCAAGTCAGTAACAGGTGAAGTCGTATCACAGGAACAGCTTGGTGGTGCATCAGTACACGCAACCAAGAGCGGTGTGGCACACTTTGCAGTAGATACAGAGGAAGAGGCTATCTCAACCATCCGTCACCTGCTCTCTTTCATTCCCCAGAACAATATGGAAGAACCTCCCTTCAAGCCCACCAATGACCCTATTGACCGTCTTGAAGATTCACTCAACGAAATTATCCCTGACAGCCCCAACGTACCTTATGACATGTATCAGGTTATCGGAGGAATCGTTGACGATGGAGAATTCTTTGAAATACATAAGGACTACGCAAAGAACATCATCATCGGATTTGCACACATGGGTGGCACATCAGTAGGTATCGTTGCCAACCAGCCAAAGTTCATTGCCGGTGTACTTGATATCAACGCTTCACGCAAGGCTGCACGTTTCGTCCGTTTCTGTGATGCATTCAACATTCCCATCGTAACTCTTGTCGATGTTCCCGGCTTCCTTCCCGGAACACAGCAGGAATATGGCGGAATTATCCTTCACGGAGCTAAACTTCTCTACGCATACGGAGAGGCTACAGTTCCTAAGGTAACAGTAACACTCAGAAAGTCTTATGGAGGATCACACATCGTGATGAGCTGTAAACAGCTTCGTGGTGACATCAACTACGCATGGCCTTCAGCAAATATTGCAGTTATGGGTGCAGAAGGAGCTGTTGAAGTCCTCTACTCAAAAGAAATCAAGGCTGAGGAAGATCCCGAAAAACGTATCGCTATCGCAGAAGAAAAGAAGAAAGAATACAACGATCTCTTCTGTAATCCTTACAAGGCGGCAAGCTACGGATATATCGACGATGTCATCGAACCTCGTAATACCCGTTTCCGCGTAATCAGAGCTCTCGAACAGCTCTCTACCAAGAAACTTTGCAATCCCGCCAAGAAACACGACAACCTTCCCCTTTAATCCTTTTGAAAATGAAAAAATTCAGATTGATATGGGTGTTGGCTTCGCTGGTATGTATCCCGTCTCTGAGCGCCTACGCACAGAGTCAGGGAGATATGCGTCTGAACGAATACCTGATTGTCAATACAACTGACTTTCAGGACGACTTCGGACAGCATAACGGCTGGTTCGAGCTCTTCAATACCTCTTATGGTACTGTAGATATCGGAGGATGCTACATTTCCAACGATCCCGACAACCTTAAGAAATACATCATTCCCAAGGGAGATGTACTGACCAAGATCAAACCACGTCAGCATATCCTCTTCTGGGCAGACAACCAACCATTCCGAGGTACTTTCCATGTTAACTTCACATTGGCCGAATCAGATACCATCTATTTCGTGGCAAGTGACGGACGTACCATCCTTGACCGTATTGAAATCCGCAAGGACCTGCCTGAAAACAAGTCATTCGGACGCTCTACGGACGGAGATGGAGAATGGGGCTTCATGGACCATACATCACCAAGCACCAATAACTCCGGAACCGATAATGCATCCAAAAGTTCTGTACTTAAGGAAAAAGACCCTAACGGATTGATTATGACTCTCACTGCAATGGCAGTTGTATTCACCGCGCTCATTCTGCTCTCTCTTATTTTCAAGCTCACAGGTACACTTGCGATAAGAAAGCACCAGAAGAATACAGACGAAGCCATGGCAGGAGCAGACAAACAAAATGTGGCAGATGTGGCAGAGACTTCATCGGAAACATACGCTGCGATTGCAGCCGCCCTCCATCTCTACATCAAGGAGAGCGAAGCACATGACAACGAAAGCTTCACTATCACCCTGAACCATACCGACAGGTCATATTCACCCTGGAGTTCAAAGATCTACACACTCCGTCAGACTCCTTCAGTTAAGAAAAACAACAGATAACATTTAGACAGATGAAAGAATATAATTTGAAAATCAATGGTAATGATTACAATGTAGTCATTAACGACATCGAAGATTCTGTAGCTTCTGTGGAAGTTAATGGTTCTACCTTCAAAGTGGAATTTGAAAAGCCCATTACCAAGCCCGTGGCTGTAAAACCTGTGAAGAAAGCTCCTGCGGCAGCTCCCAAGGTTGCTCCTGTCGCATCAGCAACAACAACTGCCCCTGCAGCTGCTCCTGCACATGAGGGCGGATATACAGTTACATCACCCCTTCCAGGCGTTATCCTTGAAGTTTCAGTGAAAGAAGGAGATGCCGTGCAGAAAGGACAAAAAGTCATGGTCCTCGAAGCAATGAAGATGGAAAATGTAATTGAAGCCACAGAAAACGGTACAGTCAAGAGTATTAAAGTTAACAAGGGCGATTCAGTACTTGAAGGCGCACCTCTTTTGATTATTGGATAATATGGATCTTATTATTGAAAATATCTCTCAGTTTTTTCAGTATACCGGATTTGCAAACGGTGACTGGAAATATCTGATTATGATTCTTATCGGTCTCCTGCTGATATATCTGGCGATCAAGAAGGATTGGGAACCCATGCTACTTATTCCTATCGGATTCGGTATTATCATGGGAAACATTCCTCTCTTCCCCGGACTGTCGGTAGGTGTCTATGAGGAGGGATCTGTTCTGAATATCCTGTACTATGGCGTTCAGAAAGGATTCTATCCCCCTCTGATCTTCTTGGGTATAGGTGCAATGACTGACTTTTCGTCACTCATCTCCAACCCTAAACTCCTTCTTATCGGAGCTGCAGCCCAGTTTGGTATCTTCGGTGCATATATGATTTCACTGGCACTTGGATTCTCACCAGCAGAGGCAGGTGCAATAGGAATCATTGGTGGCGCAGACGGTCCTACTGCTATTTTCCTTTCATCAAGACTTGCTCCTGACCTAATGGGTGCGATAGCAGTATCAGCCTACTCTTATATGGCTTTGGTTCCCGTTATTCAGCCTCCTATCATGAAACTCCTCACTACCAAGAAGGAGAGACTCATCAGAATGAAACCTCCCCGTCCGGTATCACCTACAGAGAAGAAGATATTCCCTATCATCGGATTCTTGCTCACAGCATTCATCGTGCCTTCAGGTATTCCTTTGTTAGGTATGCTCTTCTTCGGTAACCTTTTGAAGGAAAGTGGTGTTACCCGCCGCCTTGCAGAAACTGCAAGAGGACCGCTGGTAGATATCGTTACCATCCTGATCGGTTTGACAGTAGGTTGTTCGACACAGGCTGACAAATTCCTCCAGCCCAAGTCTGTATATATCTTCCTTATCGGAGCATTGTCATTTGTCATAGCTACTACAATGGGTGTGCTCTTCGTGAAGTTCTTCAACCTCTTCCTCAAACCGGGCAACAAGATCAACCCTCTCATTGGAAATGCAGGTGTATCTGCAGTTCCGGACTCAGCCCGCGTATCGAACAATGTTGGTCTTACATACGACAAGACCAACTACCTCCTTATGCACGCAATGGGTCCCAATGTTGCAGGTGTAATCGGAAGTGCAGTAGCAGCCGGACTCCTTTTGGGATTCCTGTCATAGCAAATTTTCACAATACATAATGAAGAGAGACCGATTTTTGTCGGTCTCTCTTCTTTTTATTGTACTTTTTTTATAACTTTGGTACGCTTTTTTAAGGTATAATCCGGAAAATTATCATTTAAAACTATATAAAGATGCAAAATAAATTGCAAGAATTAACAGACAAGTTGTACAACGAAGGCTTGTCCAAAGGAAAACAAGAGGCTGAGCAGTTAAAAAAGAACGCTCAGGCTGAAGCAGAAAAAATTATTGCTGAAGCCCGCGCCAAAGCAGACGCGATACTCGAAGAAGTAAAAAAAGAGGCCGAGCAGACCCGAATCAAGGTTGAAAACGACTTGCGGATGGCATCAACCCAGACCATTACAGCCATCAGACATCAGGTTGAACAGATCCTAACTGCAAAAGCTCTAAACGCACCAGTAAAAGCAGTACTGAGCGACGGTACAATAGTCAAGGAACTTATCATCTCAGTGGTAAAGGCTTTTGACGCTGCCAATCCTGAACCCAAGGAATTGGAGGTGATACTACCTGCATCACTTCAGAAAGAGTTCTCTGAAGCTGTGGAAAAAGATATCCTTTCCGGAATGAGCAACGGTGTTGAGATCTCTTATTCAAAACAGATAGCCGCAGGGTTCCGCATAGGTCCCAAGGACGGTGGATACATCATCTCATTTACAGAGGGTGACTTCGAAAGAATAATAGCACAATACCTCAGACCTGCCACCAAGAAACTCCTCTTTGGATAATGCATAATTACCATTACATAATAGCCTCGCTGCCGGATCTGGTTGCAGACTTCTCGCTCAAGGAGTTCTCCTATGATAAGTTTTCTACAATGATTAAGGAGAATCTCTCGGAGAGAGACAGACGGATCGTTGCGTGGTTTGAATATGGATTGACACCGACTAATCTTTCCCGCCATTTCTACCGTGAGATCGGTAAGCTCAAATGCAAGTTTTTGAGCGACTATTTCGCTTTTGACCGCAATCTGCGAAACCTGCAGGTCGAATTCCTCGCATCTGCGGATCAGGAAAAGGTGGATAAATATAGAGTCGGAGAAACCGACAAGAGCATCAAGGAACTTCCGGAAATAAGGTCAATACTTGAAAACAAGAATATCATCGAAAGAGAGGCCCAGATGGACAAGCTCAAATGGGACAAGATTAACGAGATGATTCAAGGACACTATTTCGACATGGATGTCATCCTCGCATTCCTTGCCAAAGGAGTTATCCTGCGCAGGTGGTCATCACTCGAGAGCGAAAGGGGTGCGGTTCTGTTTGAACAGTTCGTTACAGAAGTAAGAGGAACATTCAAGGGAATAGATTTCTAAACAGATAATTATATAACACTATATGGATCAAAGTCAAAAAACCACAGGTATAGTTACAGGGATTATCTCCAACCTCGTTACAGTGGAGGTAAACGGTCCTGTATCTCAAAATGAAATATGCTATATCTACCTTGGAGAGACCAAACTTATGTCCGAAGTCATCAAGGTGACAGGTAACAAGGCCTCCGTTCAGGTATATGAAAGCACCAGAGGCCTGAAGAAGGGAGATAAGGTAGAGTTTGAGGGTCACATGCTCGAAGTGGAGCTCGGTCCCGGACTTCTCTCAAGCAACTATGACGGCTTGCAGAACAACCTCGCTACAATGGAAGATGTCTTCCTGAAACGAGGAGAATACACATCCGCAATCGACAAAGATAAAAAATGGGATTTTACCCCTTGTGCCAAAGCCGGTGACAAAGTATATGCATCATATTGGCTTGGAGAGATCAAAGAGGGATGGCTTCCTCACAAAATAATGGTACCATTCTCTTTCACAGGAGAATATACCATCAAATCAATCGTTGCTGCAGGCTCATACAGAGCATGTGACACCATAGCGGTGCTTACAGATGCCAATGGTGACGAACACATAGTCACAATGATACAGAAGTGGCCTGTTAAAGTTGCAATCACTGCATACAAAGAAAAACCACGTCCCTACCGTGTTATGGAGACAGGTGTCAGATGTATAGATACCTTCAACCCCATCGCTGAAGGTGGTACAGGATTTATTCCCGGACCTTTCGGTTGCGGTAAGACCGTGCTCCAGCACGCAATTGCAAAACAGGGAGAGGCAGACGTTATCGTAATGGCAGCATGCGGTGAACGAGCAAACGAAGTGGTGGAAATCTTCACCGAATTCCCAGAACTGATCGACCCCCACACAGGCCGTTCCCTCATGGAAAGAACCACCATTATTTGCAACACTTCTAACATGCCCGTTGCTGCACGTGAAGCATCAGTCTACACAGCAATGACCATTTGCGAATACTACCGTTCTATGGGTCTGAGAGTTCTTTTGCTTGCAGACTCGACATCACGTTGGGCACAGGCACTCAGGGAGATGAGTAACCGTATGGAAGAGCTCCCCGGAGCAGATGCATTCCCTGTTGACCTGTCTTCAACCATCTCCAACTTCTATGCACGTGCAGGTGTGGTAACACTCTACAACGGAGAGAGCGGTGCTGTAACCTTCATTGGAACAGTATCCCCTGCGGGAGGTAACCTGAAGGAGCCGGTAACAGAGTCGACAAAGAAGGCAGCACGCTGCTTCTATGCTCTTTCCCAGAACCGCGCCGATAAGAAGAGATACCCTGCTGTCGACCCTATCGACTCATACTCCAAATACCTCGAGTATCCCGAAATAGTCGATTACCTCAAGTCCAAAGTCTCACCTGACTGGGTTGAAAAGGTTCTCGAGGCCAAGAATCTGGTACTCAGAGGTAAGGAGGCATATGAACAGATCAATATCCTCGGTGATGACGGTGTCCCAGTAAGCTACCACGAAAGATATTGGAAATCTGAGCTCATTGACTTCATCATCCTCCAGCAAGATGCATTCGACAGCATCGACTGCTCTACACCTTTTGAAAGGCAGGAGTTCATGCTGACCAAAGTTCTTCAGGTCTGCGATACCCCTCGCAATTTTGAAGGATTCGAAGAGTGTACCAAATTCTACAAGGAGGTTATCAATATCTTCAAGCAGATGAACTACTCGGAGTACAAGAGCGAAAGCTTCTATAACTATATTGAACAGATTGACAAATACACCCGCAATGACAACTAAAGCATTTCAAAGAATATATACAAAGCTCGAGGCGATTACCAAAGCTACTGTAACAGTAAGAGCAGAAGGTGTCTCCAATGATGAGCTTGCTACAGTGGACGGACGTCTGGCACAGGTGGTCAAACTTAAGGGAGACCTGGTGACACTTCAGGTCTTTGAAGGAACAGAAGGTATCCCTACAGACTCTGAGGTTATCTTCTTCGGAGAGCCACCCGCACTCAATGTCAGCGAAGACCTGGCAGGACGTTTCTTCAACGCATATGGCCAGCCTATAGACGGTGGTGCCCCTGTAGAGGGAGAACGCAGATTTATCGGAGGCCCTTCGGTAAACCCCTACAAGAGGAAACAGCCATCACAGCTTATTCCTACCGGTATTGCCGGGATTGACCTCAACAACACCCTGGTATCAGGTCAGAAGATTCCCTTCTTCGCAAACCCTGACCAGCCTTACAACCAGGTAATGGCAATGGTTGCTCTCAGAGCAGACGTTGACAAGATTATCCTCGGTGGTATGGGTCTTACCAATGATGACTACCTCTACTTCAAGCACACATTCGAAAGTGCAGGAGCCCTCAACAAGATTATCAGTTTCGTAAATACGACCGAGCAGCCTCCTGTAGAGCGTCTTCTCATCCCTGATATGGCCCTTACCGCTGCAGAGTACTTTGCAGTGGACAAGAATGAAAAAGTCCTCGTCCTGCTTACAGACATGACACTCTACGCAGATGCTCTCTCTATTGTGAGCAACCGTATGGACCAGATTCCTTCAAAGGACTCTATGCCTGGTTCACTCTACTCAGACCTTGCAAAGATCTACGAAAAGGCTGTCCAACTTCCCGACGGAGGTTCCATCACCATCATTGCGGTAACCACACTTAACGATGGAGACATCACCCATGCTATCCCTGACAACACTGGTTATATTACAGAAGGTCAGCTCTTCCTCAGACATGACTCTGATACAGGAAAAGTCATTATCGACCCTTTCCGTTCACTCTCCCGTCTGAAACAGCTCGTAATCGGCAAACAGACACGTGAAGACCACTCGCAGGTGATGAACACTGCAGTCCGTCTCTATGCGGATGCTGCCAACGCAAAGACCAAACTGGAAAACGGTTTTGACCTGAGCGATTACGACAACCGCTGCCTTGACTATGCAAAAGAGTACTCTAACAGACTATTGGCAATAGATGTCAATATTCCTATCGAACAGATGCTTGAAACAGGCTGGGAACTCTTCGGCAAATATTTTACCCCTGCTGAAACAGGTATAAAAGAAGCACTTATTAAGAAATACGGCAAATGGCAATAAAATTCCAATATAACAAGACCTCGTTAAACGAACTCAACAAACAGTTGAAAGTTCGTACACGTGCCTTGCCCACACTCAAGAACAAGGAATCAGCACTGCGTCTTGAAGTTAAAAGGGCAAAGCAGCGTTCTGAGGAGCTGTTGGAAGAGCTTGCCGCATCACTGAAGCAATATGAATATCTCGCAGGATTGTGGAACGAATTCGAACCCGGACTGGTATCTGTTAAGGGTGTCGAGATTCGCTACGCAAAGCTGGCAGGAGTCAAGATTCCCGAGCTCGTGGAGGTAAAATATGAAGTGAAGGAATATGACTTATTCCGCAAACCGTTATGGTATGCAGAGGGTGTCAATATCCTCAAAAACCTTGCGGTACTTGGTATCGAATCTGAAATATGCGCTTACAAGAGCCGTATTCTGGACTATTCAAGAAAGAAGACCACTCAAAAGGTAAACCTTTACGAAAAGGTACAGATTCCCGGATACCAGGAAGCAATCCTGAAGATCAAACGCTTTATGGAGGATGAAGAGAATCTCTCCAAAGCTTCACAGAAAATCGTTAAAACAAGACACGACTTGGAAGAAGAGGAGGCATAACAATGATTACGAAAATGACCAAATACTCATTCATACTCCTTTCCAACGAGTTGGATGACTTCCTTTCAAAGGTTCAGAATCTGGGTATGGTAGATATCACGCGCAGTGATGTCCCTACTGACAGCCATTCCGTAGAGATGATGAATCTGTACAAGAGATATCAGGATATTATCTCACGCCTTAAAATCTTCAGAAAAGAGAACTCTTCCATAAAGGCAGCAAAGGACAACACTACCTCTTCGAAAGAGATGATAAGGGCAGCTGAGGACAACTTTGCAAAACGCGAAGAACTTAGGACCGAGATTGCCTCTCTTGAGAGAGAGCTTGCAGAGAGCGCCCCTTGGGGACTCTTCTCACATGAAGATTTAGAACGAATCAATTCTCTCGGATTCAGACTATGTTTCTACTCCACTACCGAAAAGAGGTATGATGCAGGATGGGAACAGGAGTATGCAATCCAGATCCTAAATCGGGAAGGCGGCAATGTTTATTTTGCCGTGGCAGTACCTCAGGGCGAAGAGTGCTCACTACCTTTTAACCCGGCGAAATTTCCCGACAGGAGCGCTGACATAATAGAGAGAGATCTCAAGGTTCTTAAAGATCAGAGAAATACTCTTTTGGCTGAATGTGCCGGTTACGCCGACAGGTGTGAATGGCTTGCAAGTCAGAGTGACGTGCTCTTCAAGGATCTTGACCTCTACCTGGCATCGGTTAGCGGTTCCAGAGAGGGCGAGGGCACTATCTCTGTTCTTGAAGGCTTTGCTCCAAAGGATGATGACGCCGTTATCAAGGAGTTTCTCGACTCTTCAGATGTCATCTATCTGAGTGAAAAGGCAAAGGGAGAGGATAACCCTCCTATCAAGCTTAAAAGCAACTGGTTTGCCAAAGCATTCGAACCCATAGGTGGACTCTATATCCTTCCCACATACGATGAGCTCGACCTTACTCCCTTCTTCGCTCCATTCTACATGCTCTTCTTCGGACTTTGTCTAGGGGATATGGGTTATGGATTGATTCTTATACTTACAGGACTTGCAGCTGTATTCGCACTTCCGAAATTCAGGAATTACGGTTTCCTCATATTTTGGCTGGGAGTAGGATCCACGCTCATGCCTCTGCTTTCGGGAACATTCTTCGGACTCAAACTCGCAGAGATTATTCCAAGTATGCCAGACAGCATAAAGGGTCTCTTCTTCAGCGATATAAAGATGTTCTGGTTCTCCATTATCTTCGGATTGTTCCAAATCGTCTTTGCCAGAATCCTCAGAGCAATCTTTGCATTGAGCAAGGGAAGAATAGACGAAGGCCTTACCGAAATCGGATGGAGTCTTGTAATAGTCTGGGCTGCGGCAGCCTATGCATCGATGGAGATGGGCTCTCCCCTTATTCCACAGACAGCGGGCTACGTGATGGGAATAACGGGACTTGTACTTGTGCTCTTTTGCAGCAAGCCCAACAAGAATTTCCTACTCCGACCCCTGATGGGAATCATCTCTCTATATGACATCACAGGCATATTTGGAGATATGCTCTCATACATCAGACTATTCGGATTGGGAACCACCGGAGGTATCCTTGCATTCGTAATTAACTCCATTGCAATGCAATTTACCGGAATTCCGTATGTCGGTTGGGTTCTGACTGTAGTATTCCTGATATTCGGTCACCTGGCAGTAATGGGACTCTCCTGCCTTGGTGCATTCGTACACCCTGTACGTTTGACTTTCGTAGAGTTCTACAAGAATGCAGGCTTCGTAGGAGGCGGACGCGCATTCAAACCACTTAGTAACAAATAAATAAACAAACAATAAACAATTATTAAATTATGGCAACAACATCTTTTGTTTTAGCTTATGCCGGTATGGCAATTATGATGATTCTCACCTGTATAGGTAGTGCAATCGGGGTTGCGGTTGGCGGAAACACCACCGTAGCCGGTCTTAAGAAAAACCCTAACATGTTCGGTAAGGCGATGCTCCTTTGCGTGCTTCCTTCAACACAGGGTCTTTACGGTTTCGCAGCATTCTTCCTTATGCTCTCTTCACTCCAGAGCATGGATGTTCTCACAATGAACCAGGCTCTTGCTATGTTCGCTGCTGCTATCTCACTCGGATTTGTAGGTATCTACTCTGCAATCCGTCAGGCAGGTCTTGTAGCAAATGGTATCAACGAAATGGCCAATGGTCAGGATGTATTCTCAAAGACTATGATCCTTGCAGTATTCCCTGAACTTTACGCCATCCTCGCATTTGCATGCGCATTCCTTGCACTTCCCTAATTTCGAGAATATCTGAAAATAGAGAGAGACTCCGTAGGAAGCAATATTCCTCACGGGGTCTCTCTCTTTATTATCTATTTCTTGTCTTTATCAAAAGAATAATATAACTTTGTTGCCAGATACAAAGGGGTGTCTTCCCGATGCACGCCAAGTGCCGGTGAAGTCTGAGATTATACCCTCGACCTGATGCAGTTAATGCTGCCGTAGGAATTGTTTCAAACCATACCTCTTTGTTTCAGATTTCAATTTATTACGCTATGAAAGTAAGGATAAACCACAAAGAGGTAGAGACATCTGCCACCAACATTCTACAGCTTCATCAAGAGCTTTCACTTCCTTCAGCCGGAGTTGCCATTGCCATAGACAACAATATGGTTCCACGCGCAGAGTGGGAAAATACAGCTATCACCCAAGGGGCTGATATTATCATCATAAAAGCTGTATGCGGAGGATGAGAAAATGTTCCAGGTTCAGTTTATCAGCCACACTACCCCTGAAATAGGATACCTCGAGGGAATAGAGATGGCGCTCAAAGGTGGGTGCCGCTGGATTCAACTCAGGATGAAAGGAGCAGACAATGAATCCTTGCGGCTCAACTCTCTGGCCGCAAAAGAGCTTTGCCGTGCTTATGGAGCTACATTTGTCATAGATGACAATGTACAGATAGCCAAGGAGACCGGATGTGATGGTGTACACCTTGGAAAGAACGACATGCCGATCGCTCAAGCCAGGGAATACCTTGGAAATGGTTTTATCATAGGTGGAACAGCAAATACCTTTGAAGATATTCTCAGAATATACAGGGAGGGTGGCGACTACATAGGGTGCGGCCCTTTCAGATATACAACCACCAAGAGCAACCTCTGCCCTCTGCTTGGATTGGAGGGGTATGCCGCAATAGTGAACAAGATGCGTGAACAGGGTATCTCTGTTCCTCTGATTGCCATAGGAGGCATAACTGAGGCCGACATACCTGAACTTACCGCAACGGGAATCGATGGAATTGCCGTAAGCGGAAGCGTTCTAAATGCCCATGACCCTGTGGCACAAATGTCAAGATTGGTAAATTATAATTCTATTAAATAACATATAATGAAAACTCTTACAATTGCCGGACGTGATTTCTCGTCACGCCTCTTTTTGGGAACCGGAAAGTTCTCGTCAAACCGGCTTATGAAAGAAGCCATTGCCGCATCAGGCACACAGATGGTGACAATGGCGATGAAAAGGGTGGAACTGGAAGACAAGGAAGATGATCTGCTCACCCACATCATTACTCCATCAATACAGTTACTTCCCAACACTTCAGGTGTAAGGACAGCCCAGGAGGCAGTCTTTGCGGCAAAGATGGCCCGCGAGGCCTTTGGAACCAACTGGCTCAAGCTCGAAATTCATCCTGATCCGAAATATCTGCTGCCTGACTCAATAGAGACTCTCAAGGCAACTGAAGAACTTGTAAAACTAGGTTTTGTGGTACTCCCCTATTGTCAGGCAGACCCGACTCTGTGCAAACATCTAGAAGAGGCTGGAGCAGCTACAGTAATGCCTTTGGGGGCACCCATCGGCACCAATAAGGGACTCAGAACACTCGATTTCCTTAAGATTATCATCGAACAGGCAAACGTGCCGGTTATAGTAGATGCCGGAATCGGTGCACCCAGCCATGCTGCACAGGCAATGGAACTGGGAGCAGATGCCTGCCTTGTAAATACAGCAATAGCCGTTGCAGCTGACCCTGTGGAGATGGCAATAGCATTCAAAGAGGCGGTTATCGCTGGAAGAAGAGCATACGAAGCAGGTCTTGGCGCAGTCTCTTCAGATTTCACAGCCAGTGCCTCCTCCCCCCTGACAGCATTCCTTAACAACTAAAAAACAATTATTATGGAAAAAGAAGAAAAACCCTACGCACACGCTGAGAAAGCATATATGAATGGGACTTTGTTCCCCTTTATCAAGGTGGGAATGCAGAAAGTCAATCTGACTCCTACTGTAAATATCATTAACGGAGAGAAGGAGATTACCCCAAACGACCCTGTGTACATATATGACACAAGCGGTCCGTTCAGTGACCCCAACATTGAAATCGACCTCAAGAAAGGTCTCCCCAGAATGAGAGAAAGCTGGATTACTGAACGCGGTGATGTTGAACGTCTTCCTGAAATCACTTCTGAATACGGAAAGAAACGTCGTGATGACCGCTCGCTCGACCATCTGAGATTCGAACATATCGCGCTTCCATACAGAGCCATCAAAGGCAAAAGTTGTACACAGATGTACTATGCCAAGCAGGGAATCATCACACCTGAAATGGAGTATGTGGCCATACGCGAAAATATGAACTGCAAGGAGCTGGGCATACAGACCCACATCACACCTGAGTTCGTACGTGACGAAGTAGCTGCCGGAAGAGCTGTAATCCCGGCAAATATCAACCATCCCGAGAGCGAGCCTATGATTATAGGACGCAACTTCCTGGTAAAAATCAACACCAATATAGGAAATTCTGCAACCACATCATCTATCGAAGAGGAGGTTGACAAGGCAATGTGGAGCTGTAAATGGGGAGGTGATACACTTATGGACCTCTCTACAGGAGAAAATATCCATGAGACCAGAGAGTGGATTATCCGAAACTGTCCAGTACCGGTAGGAACAGTTCCTATCTATCAGGCTCTGGAAAAGGTCAACGGAAAAGTCGAAGACCTCAACTGGGAAATCTTCAGAGATACACTCATCGAACAGTGCGAACAAGGCGTTGACTACTTTACCATCCACGCAGGAATCCGCCTCCACAACGTTCACCTTGCAGACTCACGTCTTTGCGGAATCGTCAGCCGCGGTGGTTCGATTATGAGCAAATGGTGTCTCGTACACAACCGTGAATCATTCATTTACGAACATTTCGATGATATCTGCGACATACTTGCACAATACGACACCGCCATCTCTCTTGGTGACGGTCTGCGTCCAGGAAGTATAGCAGACGCCAACGATGCTGCACAGTTCGCAGAACTCGACACAATGGGCGAACTCGTTACCCGCGCCTGGGATAAGAATGTACAGGCATTCATTGAAGGACCCGGCCACGTTCCCATGCATAAGATCCGTGAAAACATGGAGCGTCAGATCTCACATTGTCATAACGCACCTTTCTACACTCTCGGTCCACTTGTGACAGATATCGCTCCCGGTTACGACCACATCACATCTGCAATCGGTGCAGCACAGATCGGATGGCTGGGAACAGCGATGCTCTGCTACGTTACCCCTAAGGAACACCTCGGACTCCCCAACAAAGAGGATGTGAGGACCGGTGTAATCACCTATAAGATAGCGGCTCATGCAGCAGACCTTGCAAAAGGACACCCTGGAGCACAGATCAGGGACAATGCCTTGAGCAAAGCCCGCTATGAGTTCCGTTGGAGAGACCAGTTCCATTTGAGTCTTGACCCCGAAAGGGCACTGGAATACTTCAATGCCGGACGCCATACCGATGGAGAGTATTGTACAATGTGCGGACCTAACTTCTGCGCAATGAAATTGAGCAGGGATATCAAGAAGATTTAAGATGTTTTCAGAAGAATTGGAAAAGATCTCCTGGAAGGAGACCACAGAAAAGATCTTTGCAAAAAAAGATTCTGATGTACGCAGGGCTCTTGCCAAAGAGAATTGTGATGTTGAAGATTTCATGGCTCTCATCTCCCCTGCCGCACAACCCTATTTGGAACAGATGGCATTCCTTAGCCGTAAATATACACAAGAGAGATTCGGTAAGACAATGTCAATGTTCATTCCTCTTTACCTGACCAACTCGTGTACCAACTCATGTGTTTACTGCGGATTCCATATCAGCAATCCAATGGCAAGAACCATCCTGACACCCGAGCAGATGGAAGATGAGTTCAAGGCGATCAAAAAACTTGGCCCGTTCGAGAACCTGCTGATGGTGACAGGAGAAAATCCTGTCAAGGCCGGTGTACCGTATCTTGCCAAGGCTCTTGATATTGCCAAGAAATACTTTGCCAACCTTAAAATTGAAGTCATGCCTCTAAAGGCGGAAGAGTATGCCGAACTGGTAACCCATGGACTCAACGGAGTCATCTGTTTCCAGGAGACATACAATAGGGAACGTTACAAAATTTACCACCCAAGAGGTATGAAATCCAACTTTGAATGGAGAGTCAACGGTTTTGATCGTATGGGCATGGCCGGTGTACACTCTATTGGTATGGGAGTTCTCATCGGACTTGAAGAGTGGCACACAGACGTTACAATGATGGCATACCACCTGCGCTACCTTCGCAAGAAGTACTGGAGAACAAAATATAGCGTAAACTTTCCAAGAATGCGTCCTGCCGAAAACGGAGGATTCACTCCGAATGTCATAATGAGCGACAAGGAACTTGCACAGCTTACCTTCGCAATGAGAATATTCGACCACGATGTCGATATCTCATACTCGACTCGTGAGACTCCGGAATTTCGCGACAATATGGCGACCTTAGGAGTAACCACGATGAGTGCTGAAAGCAAGACAGAACCTGGAGGATACTATACCTACCCACAGGCTCTCGAGCAGTTCCATGTAAGTGATGAAAGGACCGCATTACAGGTGACATCCAAGCTCAAAGAACTTGGTATCGAGCCTGTATGGAAAGATTGGGATTCATCCTTTGACTGTTACTTGAAATGACAAGATACCAAAGACAGATTGCTCTGGAGGGCTGGTCGACAGAGGGTCAAGCCCGAATGCAACAGAGCAAAGTAGCAATAGTTGGAGTGGGAGGACTGGGTTCTCCCATCTCCCTCTATCTTGCTGCAGCAGGAGTGGGCACCATCGGACTCATTGACAACGATACAGTCAGCCTAAACAACCTCCAAAGACAGGTCCTCTACACCGAAGATGAAATCGGCCAGAGCAAGGCCATCAAAGCGGCAGAGCGTCTTAAAAAAATCAACAGCACCATCACTGTCAAGTGCTTCAACAGCCGACTTGACCAGAATAACTTCAGAAACCTTCTCGATGGCTATGATATTGTCATCGACGGTTGTGACAACTTCGCCACCAGACATCTTATAGCAAAATACTGCGAAGAAGCCGATATACCCTACATTTATGGTGCAATCCACGGCTTTGAAGGTCAGGTCTCAATCTTCTGGCCAAGCAAGGGAACCATCAGATACAGCGATCTCTACCCTCAGACAGAGTCCCTTTCACCCGAGGGTGTCAAGGCCATTGTTCCGGATAACTCCGTAGCGGGGACTACTCCTGCAGTAGTAGGAAGCATTATGGCCAACGAAGCTATTAAACTCATAGTTGGAGTCGGCGAGCCGTTGATTGGAAAACTATGGACCATTGACCTTAGAAATCTTGAAACAAACATTATTAACTTCTGACAGCAGACATGATTATTATAGCTATTACACCTGCCTCTTTCTTTGAAGCAGAGGCTGCATCAATCACAGCCATCCTAAGCCAGGGGAAGGCTGATATAGTCCACATCAGAAAGCCTGCCTCTTCTGAAGAGGAACTGGAAAGACTGCTGCGCGCCATCCCCTCCGACTTGCTCGAAAGGGTGACACTTCATGACCATTTCACCTTAAGTGAAAGATTTTCGGTTGGAGGTCTACACACCAACAGTCGCAACAGCACAGTTCCTTCAGGATTCAAAGGGAGAGTAAGCACATCCTGCCACAGCATTGAAGAAGCTGCAGCCAAGAAGAGACAACACAATTACGTCTTTCTCAGTCCCGTATTCGATAGCATATCCAAGAAGGGGTATCACGCAACATTCACTCAAGAGGAGATCCTCAAGGCCGCCAAAGATGGGATTATTGACAAGAGTACAATAGCATTGGGCGGTGTCACTTTCGAGAATCTGCCCGTGGTGGAGAGGCTCGGATTCGGAGGTGGAGCCATGTCAGGAGAGTTCTGGCCTGACCCGGCTCAGATCGTCACTATCGCCGGTTCCGACAGCAGTGCCGGTGCTGGAATACAGGCGGATATCAAGACAGCGGCATCGTTGAAAGGATATGCTGCTTCTGTCATCACCTCGATTACCGCTCAGAATACCACCGGTGTGGACTCTATTCTTCCAATACCTCCTGAAATCGTCTCAGCCCAAATCAAATCCGTTCTTAACGATCTTGATATCAGTGCTATAAAAATAGGAATGGTTCACAACTCCGGTATTGTCAACGCCATAGTGGATACACTTGCCGGATATCCCCTGTTACCCATTGTCTGTGACCCCGTCATGATCTCTACCAGCGGATCACGGCTTATCGAAGAGGATACAGCAGAAATTATCAAGAGAAGACTCTTTCCCATAAGCACACTAATCACTCCAAACCTTCACGAGGCAGAATACCTCTATGGAAGGAGTATTACCGATGAAGAACAGATCAGGGAAGCCGCCCGCACTATGGGACGGCTATACGGAACATCAGTACTGATAAAAGGGGGACATTTATCAGACAATGAGAATTACGATACACTCTACATCCTGCCTAAGGACACTATTGTAACTTTCCATGGAGAGAAGATTGCGAGCAAGAATCTGCACGGAACAGGATGCTCACTCTCAAGCGCCATAGCCACTAACATCGCCAAAGGATACTCTCTGGAGGATGCTGTAAGACTTTCCAAAGAGTATATCACCCGAAGTATCCTCAGATCCGCCCACTGGAAACTGGGAAAAGGCAGCGGTCCCCTATCTCATTTTTAGGAAATCATTTGGAAAATGTCTTATTCATATATACCTTTGTGGTAATGAGATAAATTACATAACTAATACTATATGATCACAATTGACCAATACATTGAAACGAACAAAGAACGTTTCCTGAATGAACTCTTCGAACTGATAAGGATTCCCTCCATCTCTTCACAGAGCGAACATAAAGAAGATATGTACAGATGTGCACGCAAGTGGACAGAACTTATGCTCGCAGCCGGAGTTGACAGAGCCGAAGTATATGAAACAGAAGGACATCCCGTAGCATATGGAGAAAAGATCATCGATCCTTCATACAAGACAGTCCTTATCTACGGCCACATGGACGTCATGCCCGTAGATCCTCTGAACCTTTGGCACACTGATCCCTTCGAACCAGTAATCAAGGATGGAAAGATTTGGGCAAGAGGTGCAGACGATGATAAGGGACAGTCATTCATGCATGCCAAAGCATTTGAATACCTTCTGAAGACCGGCCAGCTCAAATGTAATGTAAAATTCATGATTGAAGGAGAAGAAGAGATCGGTTCACCAAGCCTTCCCAAGTTCTGTCAGGAACACAAAGAGATGCTGAAAGCGGACATCATCCTCGTTTCCGATACCGGAATGATCTCTCCTGAAATTCCATCTATCACCACAGGCCTGAGGGGCTTGTCTTACTGGCAGGTCGAAGTGACCGGTCCCAATGCTGACCTCCACTCAGGACTCTTCGGAGGTGCTGTAGCAAACCCGATCAACACTCTTGCAAAGATGATTGCAGATGTTCTTGATGAAAACAACCACATCACCATACCCGGATTTTACGATGACGTTTTAGAAGTCTCAGCAGAAGAGAGAGCAAAGATGGCTCAGGCCCCCTTCTCTCAAGAAGAATACAACAAGTCACTTGGTATCAGAAAAGAGTGGGGAGAAAATGGCTACACCACCAATGAAAGGACCGGTATCAGGCCCACCTTCGACATCTGCGGCATCTGGGGTGGCTACACAGGCGAAGGAGCCAAGACAGTTCTTCCCTCAAAAGCCTATGCCAAGATCAGCTGCAGACTGGTTCCCAATCAGAAACATGAAAAAATCGGAAAACTCTTCCAGGATTATTTCACATCCATAGCTCCCGAATATGTAAATGTCAAGGTTGACTATCTCCACGGAGGTCCCTCTTATGTATGCCCCATCACCCTTGACGCATACAAGGCCGCAGAAAAAGCATACAATGAAGTGTACGGAAGAATGCCTGTACCTGTAAGATCAGGAGGAAGTATTCCTATCATCTCTGCATTTGAAGAGATCCTTGGAATCAAGTCAATACTCATGGGATTCGGTCTAGGCTCAGATGCCATCCACTCCCCCAATGAAAACTACCCTCTCGAACAGTTTTTCAATGGAATCAGGACTATTCCTCTCTTCTACAAATACTTCACCGAAGAATAACACATTTGGCAAGAGACCGCAAATGGGGGTGACTAAAAAGTCTTAACCGACTGATTAGTCATCCCCTTTATTCTGCTTGATTAAGAGATACCAGACTTTTCCTAAGCTGACCCGGTGTAACACCGAACTGCTTTCTGCAGAACAGAGTAAAATAGGCTGGAGAAGAAAAGCCCAATTCGAACGAAATTTCAGATATGGATTTGGAGGAGAGCTTCAATTCCTTGATTACCTGCTCTTTCTTTCTCTCCTTAAGCCACACTGAAGTCGAAACACCAAAATATTTCTTGAACTTTCTGTTAAAAGTTACAGTTGACATATTTGCCAAATTGGCAAACTCTTCAAGAGAGTTTACCTTATTGTAATAACGGAATACACATGACCTGAAATTTCCTGCAGTACCAACAATAGGGGAAAAGATCAGTTGAAGCTGCTCCAGAGAATAGAGTTTCCTCATATAGATAAGTAATTCCTCTATTTTAATCAGATACCAGTAATCACACCATTCATAATCAGAAATGGCTGGAATTATAGCCTCTATATGCTTCCAAAGCAATTCGTGAATCTCAAGTGTCTCTTGGGCAAAAGCCACATCATCACTTTCGGCACCCTCACGGATGTCAAAGAGAAAACTTCTGTAGCAGTCACTGTGTTCAGGATGAAAAGAACACACAAGCAACTTTGTATAGGGATCATGTGAAATCAGAGCAGTGGACTTGTCACCAAGCATCAGGAAAAGGTTGTTGGCATCCACTTTCCTGCCTTTAGCTGTGGTAGAGTAATTTATAACACTTCCGGATAGAACAAAAACAATATAACAATTCAATAAATCAAACTTGAAGTTGTTTATTTCATCGCCATTCAATATATAAATTCTCGAATCGGAGAAAGTTCGGCAAATCGAACACTGCTGACAATTGTTTTTGCTATCTGAAATCATTGGCCAAGAAATAATAGGTTCTTAGCACAAATATAAGCAATTTTCTTTTAATTATAAAATATAACAAAACAATCACCTTAAATCTATTACCATAACAGAGTCGGAACAGAGCAGTGAATCGTTCGGTCTGAAGATGGAAATATCATATTTCGGAGTAACAATGAACTTCTTAATATTGAGCTCCATAGCGCCTCCATTGCTTTTGGCATTACATACTATCTGTACAGGATAAAAGTTATCCAACAGCCGGAAAGAGATACTTCCGAACTCTGAACTGCTTTTGGGTATAAGCGTAATAGAGTTAAGAGTCAAGCCATCCTGTTCAACTGTCTCAGAGCTCTTTTTATATGTGTAATCACTGATATTCATGTCAGTAATATACCTGTAAGGATTATCCGTCAGAGAGATATCTGAAGGATTTGCATCAGTAATACTTAGTTCATCACTCTCTTTATTATAAAACCAGACACTCTTTCCATCGCACCACATCTCAAAAGTATCAGAAAAGAGAACATAGCAATCATCTTGTCCGCAAAAGTTTCCATATTGAGGCTCACAGAAATTGCCGTTGAGATCGGTAATCCTGAAAGAGTATGAAATTTCGACAGCCTCAGCCTCTCTGAGCTTCTGCTGCATCTTGAGAAAAAGCTCTGCCGTTCCACCAGCATAAGCAGGGAACAGGGCAGAACAAAACAATATTGTAAAAAGTATAATTCTATTTCTCATCACAACCGAATCATTAAATTGTATCCAACAGATCCTCGAGCATCTCCAGACTTGAGACCCTGACCTGCCTGGGCTTGCTACCCTCAGAAGGTCCGACTATGCCATAATTTTCCAGCTGGTCCATGATCTTACCGGCACGAGGATAACCAAGATTCATCTTCCTTTGGATAAGTGATGTCGAGCCGACCTGCTCTCTTACTATGAGCCTTGCAGCCTCCTTGAAGAGATCATCCACCTCGCCAGAGCCTGCGCCCTTGGAAACGCCCCCTCCTGAGTTATCCTCACCGTCATATTCAGGAAGAAGGAAAGCACTTCCAAATCCCTGCTGCGAGGAGATAAACTTGGTAAGATCCTCCACTTCACAAGTATCGATAAACGCACATTGTACCCTCACCGGCTCAGAACTGCTGGTGGAAATGAGCATGTCACCACGTCCGACCAGCCTATTGGCACCGGTCTGGTCAAGAATGGTCTTGGAGTCAACCCCTGAAATCACCTTAAAGGCAATACGTGCAGGGAAGTTAGCCTTGATGGTTCCTGTAATAATATTGGTGGTAGGTCTCTGTGTAGCGATGACCAGATGAATACCCACAGCACGTGCCAGCTGAGCAAGACGCGCAATCGGCTCCTCTACATCCCTTCCCGCAGTTATGAGCAAATCTGCAAACTCATCTATGATTACCACGATATAAGGCATGAATTCATGACCATTAAGAGGGTTCAGCTTTCTGCTCAGGAACTTTTCATTATATGATTTGATATCCCTGACAGAGGCAGCCTTAAGCAAATCATAGCGGCGATCCATCAATATGCAGAGTGACTTGAGAGTATATACGACACTCTTGGTATTGGTAATGATAGGTTCGTCGGCATCAGGCAATTTGGCCAGATAATGCTTTTCAAGCGGAGCATAAAGCGAAAGTTCCACCTTCTTGGGGTCTACAAGAACAAACTTAAGTTCCGAGGGATGCTTCCTAAAAATCAACGATGCGATAATAGTATTGAGTCCGACAGATTTTCCCTGACCTGTAGCACCAGCAACCAATAAGTGCGGCATCTTCGCAAGGTCGAAGAATTTTGCCTCGTTGGAGATAGTACGTCCTATGACAACAGGAAGGTCATACTGACACTCTTTGAATTTAGGATCATTCAGAAGTGACTTCATCGAGACAATAGTCTGCTTTTCATTTGCCACCTCTATTCCTACTGCATTAGATCCAGGTATAGTCACCACCCTGACACCAAGTGCTGCAAGGGAAATGGCTATATCCTCTTCCAACCGCTTGATTTGCGAGACTCTCACTCCTGGAGCAGGAACCACCTCATACAGAGTTACAGTCGGCCCTATTCTAGCAGAAATTCTGGAGACTCCTATCTTGTAATCCTTAAGCGTACTTACGATCTTTTTATTATTCTTTTCAAGTTCCTCCCTTGTAACATCCAAATTGGATGGATAATCCTTAAGTAACGATGTATCGGGCATCCTATAATGAGACAGGCTCAGTCTAGGATCATATCTTGCCTCCCAATCTTCACCATTGTCAGTCTGTGTAACCGGAATTACATCCACCGGAGGATCTTCTCTCTTTTCAGGAATATCCTCTCCTCCAATAATATCAAATTGAGGCATCTGGTCATTGTCACCATACTGCTCTTCGTCTTCGTCTTCGTCTTCGTCTTCATCTTCCTCTTCCTCTTCGTCACCCTCTTGCACATCAGAATCACCCTTATTTCCACCTTCAGGCGAATCTTCATCCCCGCTGACATCCCCGGATTTTCTGCCGGAAGTAATCTTATCATTGAGAAAATCCATAAATGCCTTGATCTTGTCGACAAAAGTCGTGTTAAACAAAATCAGCCACAGAATCAGAAGAAAAAGGAGGATAGCAGCAGTACCTACATAACCCAGAGCCCCCACCATCTCCTCATTGATATAATAGCCATAAGCCCCACCTGCTCCTTCTCCGAAGATGTGTTTGGCTGAAGTAAAAGAGAATATGAATGAAAAGATGGCAGAAAAGAGAACTGCACCCGATAGTGAGAGGACAAGCATTCTGAAAAAGCTGAACCTCAATTTCTTTCTGAAACATATACAGGCGACACCTGCAAAAAACAGAGGTACGATAAAAGCTCCCAGTCCAAAAAGTTCAGATACAAGCAGATTGGCCCACCTGTGTCCAAGTCTACCTACTTGATTCCTGGCAATGGATTCGGTTATCATTGAATCCCCTATAAGACTCTGGTCATCAGCCCATGTAAAGAGGAATGATATGATGCTGACCAACGATAGAAGTGAAACCAAAGAAAAGAAGAGCCCCATGACGAAACGGAATGTCTCGTTACTAAGAGCCTTGTCTATCTTGGCAAAAAGAGTCGGCTTTTTGCGTGGCTGACTCTTTTTTTTATCTTTTTTCTTTTTCTTTTGTGTATTCGTCTCTACTTTTTCCATTTCCTGCGATTAACCTTTTTATTACCCTGAGAAGATTTGGAATTATTGAATCGGCGTACCTGATTATGATGCTGTGTCAAGGTTGCCGATGACTGTGCCATAAATCCTGGCTTGTTGAACTTGTCTTTTTCAGAGATCGATTCGAGGTGTATATGTTCCGGAACTCTAAGCTTTCCCCCGGAGAGTGTGTAGATATCCTTGAATATTGTCTCTTCAGAGACATTATCCTTGTTCCATATAAGGTATTGCTGTCTCATGTAGGTAGCCATATTCTTGATCATACGATCTCTGTTCTCATCCTCAGGCATGGAAGAGATGACATTAATCATATTTTGAATATTCCTGCCGTAATGCGCTGCGGCAAGCGGCTCTTTAGGAATAGGAACGATTTCAGGAGCTGCCGTAAGTGACTCCTTCTGCGGAACCGGATATGGTGAATCGACATCGATTTCAAAACCAGATATGATGTGTATATGGTCCCATAGCTTGTGCAATGCATCCGGTTGGTCTTTAAGCTGTGGATTAAGAACCTCCATTGCAGCAACCACCGCCTGAATCTGTTCATTTCTCTTATCTCTATCAGGAATAGCCTTAACCTGTTCAATCATCTTTTGGACATATCTGCCATACTCGGGCAGGATTAGCTTCTCTCTTGTTGTATTATAATCCATTCTCAAAACAAAATTTCCACAAATATAATTTATTTAAGATGAAATCGGTATATTTGCAGCCAAAATTGTAAAAAGATACTCGATACTCAAATGGCAAACATATTGGTTACAGGGTCCGATGGACAACTCGGCAGAGAAATAGCGGAATTGACAAAAAAGAGAGCCTCTTCTGACTGCTACTACTTCACAGATGCAGCAGAGCTTGACATTACTGATGCCCTCGCAGTAGAAACATTTGTAGAAAAGAATTCCATTGACCTGATTATCAATTGTGCTGCATATAATAAGGTAGGTGAGGCTGAAAAGCAGATGGACATGGCCGTGAAGGTTAATGTGACAGGTCCGGCAAACCTTGCTGCAACGGCTCTCAAGCACAATATCTACCTCATCCACTTTTCGACAGACTACGTATTCAACGGAGAGGCACGCACGCCATACCACGAAGCTGACAGAACATGTCCCATCAACGCATACGGACGCACCAAATATGCAGGCGAGGTGGCAGTCAAAAAGAGTGGATGTATGAGTATCATTATCAGGACCAGCTGGCTATACTCACCACTTACACAGGATAATTTCGTAAGAAAGATGATTGGACTCTCCGATTACTACGAAGAGATTAAAGTGGTATGTGACCAAATCGGAACTCCTACATACGCGGCAGATCTGGCAGAAGCCCTCTTGAAGATCATTCCGCAGCTGAGCAAGGAGAATCCCATCTACGGAGAGGTATTCCACTATTCTAATGAAGGCAAATGTTCATGGGCGGATTTTGCAGAAAAAATAATGAGCACACTGAAAATCGACTGTGATATAATAAGAGTTACATCAGAAGAGTACGCAGACTCTGTAAGGCGTCCCGCCTATTCTGTTTTGGACAAGACCCTTATTAAAAAGAGATTCGGTGTCGCAGTCCCTTCATGGGAAAGAAGCCTGTCAAAAGCAGCACGTCTTTTCAAGCGATAAAAAATTAAATAGTATTAACCAAATTTATTCGGATTTTTTTATAAATTTGTGGCACGAAAGCAACAATTTATAAAAAATGAAGAAAATCACCTATTTATTGCTTGGCATCTTTTTGATGGCCATTGCATCTTGTGATCCTCAAGAAAAACCAGTTAACAAGGATCTTGAAAAAATTACTATTGAACCTGCAGAACTCACTCTTGCAGTGGGAGCGACACAGACTCTCAAGGCAAACGTTCTTCCTAAAGATGCTCAAGCTGAGATTGAATGGAAGACCACAGCTCCCACCATCGTATCTGTTGAGAATGGTGTAATCACTGCACTTGCAGATGGAACAGCGACCATTATTGCATATTCAGGCAATATCGAAGGCAAATGTATCGTCACTGTAATGCCGGATGCAGCAACAGTTGAAATCAGCAAGACAGAACTTTCGATCCCTGAAGGAGAGAAAGCACAGCTTGAAGCTACAATCAAACCCGAAGGAGCTACCCAGACCCTCGAATGGAAGACCTCCGATCCCGAAGTAGCAACTGTAGACCAGAGCGGACTTGTGACAGCAATCAAAATGGGACAATGTGACATCATTGCGGCAGCCGGTGACAAAGCTTCAGCAACATGCAAAGTCACAGTGACCAGCACCGTTAACATAGAAATCAAAATTCATGGAGCTGAGGGTCTGAAAGTTGACTCTATTGAGTACATTCCCAGCGATCCCGAATTCCGCTACATGGTATCATGCTCATATCAGGATATTTTCGATGAATGGATGGCTACAGGCGGAGAGGAAGAGGTCATAAAACAGGACTTGGAATGGTATAAATTCCTTGCAGACTACTATGGATTGTCTCTCAATGAAACAGTTGACAAACTCCTTGAACAAGGAAATCAGACTTTCTTACAGGAAGAGCTCATATCTATGCTCGATTGGGACTGCGGATATGTATTCTACGCATATGGTCTTACCCCTGAACTTGAAAAGACATCAAGCATATTCAGCGAAATAGTCCATACAGCTGCTCCCATCCCTTCAGATATGACATTTGATGTCGAATTTATCGACATCAGCACGCCTAACGATGTCACTTTCAAGGTCACACCTTCAAAGGATAACGAAACATACTTCGTTACTGCACAAAAACAGTCATTCGTTGACGCTTATGTAAACGAAGGTATGCAGGAAGATATGCTGAGAAAACTCTACTATTCCAACGATCCCAGAAACTATCACGTAGGTGTGGAAGAAGAGATTAGCCTATATATAGGAGGTCTCAACACAGACTACTGTGTCATCATTTTCGGTTTCGAAAATGGACCTACGACACCAGTATTCTATTTCCCCTTCAAATCAGCAGGCAACTAAATAATTTTACAGCAGGTTAATACTAATTTTAACCTGCTGTTTTAACATATTAATTTAATGAAACGCAGTATATTATTTTTCACTGTAATTATTACAATGATTTTCTCTTCCTGCGACAGGACTAACAGTACAGGAGGAGACAAAGCAACTTCCATTACCCTAAACCCTACATCTCTTACACTCATTAAAGGAAGCGACGCTACAATCGAAGTAAAGTTCCTACCTGAAGGCTCCGCTCCAGAAAAGGTTGAATGGAGCAGCGATAATACAGAAGTCGCTACTGTAACAGAAGGCATAGTAACAGCTGTCGGATCAGGATTCGCATTGATTACTGCTACCTCCGAAAACGGACTCAAGGCCAGATGCGAAGTGGATGTGACAACAGATATCACAAGTGTAGTCATAACCCCAGAATCAATCATGATTGCCCCTGACGGAGAGTTCCAACTCAGTGCAGTCACAGTTCCCCAACACACTGATGCGGTTTTCAAATGGAGTTCGTCCGATGAAGCCATTGCCACCGTCTCACAGACAGGTGTGGTAAGTGGCAAATCTCTCGGGGAATGTTACATTCTCGCTGAAATAGACGGTGTCAAAGGTTTATGCGAAGTAACAGTTTCAGACGAACTTGGAATATCCATAGCTTTTGAAGGAGTAAAGGGTATCTCCATTGACTCAATAATCTATACTCCCACCATAAACGATGAACATTATGCTGCCAGCATACTTTCAAAACATGACCTTGACTCCCTGCTGGACAAAGGAGGAGAGCAGGCCGTATTCAAACAGGAGCTGGATTGGTACGCGTACCTGGCCCAAATGTATGAGATGACACTCACAGAGGCCCTCGAACAGCTTCTAATGATGGGAAGGCAATCCTTCTCAAGTTCTGTATTTTACAGAAGCCTTATGTGGGATACCGAGTATACAGCTTATGCATTTGGTCTTACGCTGGAT
Source organism: uncultured Alistipes sp. (assembly GCA_945787505.1). Lineage (GTDB taxonomy): Bacteria > Bacteroidota > Bacteroidia > Bacteroidales > UBA932 > Coprenecus. Next base: position 956 of record CALZHC010000013.1, on the reverse strand, counting down.
GCAGAGGTGACCACACAACTCTTCAAGAATTCTGTAAAGACCACCTCTCCAACACCATCTGACAATACATTCAAAATCGAAAACATCTCTACGGAGTCCGGATATGTAAACTTCCATGTTACCACTGCAAATGACGATAAATACTATATCACAGCACAGCAGAAAAAGTTTGTAGATAGATTCCCCAATGACGAAGACCTCATCAAGAAACTTATAGATGTAACAGGCAGTTATCCGGATTATTACTATAACGGTTCAAAGGATCACAGACTACCTGTAGGTGAACCTGAAACCGAATACTGCATTATCATATTCGGTTTCGATGAAGGACCTACAACTGCAGTTACCAAAGAGTTCTTCACCTCTGCGCCTTACGGCAAATAGAACTCTTTTACACCTTTGACTCCGGGATAACCGAAGTAATTTACAATCCTTCCCTTTACGTAGACAGTTCTACCTAAAAGGGAGGGATTTTCTACAAGGTTCAGTTCATCCCTTACCCCGGAAGAAGAGAGCAGTTCCACTGCTGCACACTCATCTCTTCCCTCAATATATTGATGCGAAGCAATGGCTATGTGTGATGATTTGGAAAATGGAGGTTCTGTCACCACTGCCGACGCGGTAACATCACCGCCAACTATATACCCTTGAATCCAGACATTCTCTGCACCCAAAAAGAGCGGTATTTCATCCACTGAAAGGGCATTTTCAATAGAAGAGCCGTCATTGCCGGTCCCATATATGACATCTTCACAAAGCCAGTATCTGGAGGTATCAATATCGACTTTGAAATGGCTATCAGTGGTATTAGAAGCTAACAGCCTTATTGAAAGCATCTGCGACTGGCTTAAATTTCTTGTCAGCAAAGGCACCTCTACCCCGTCGATATTGAGCACAACTCTAATAATTCCAGGAGAGAAATAGGCATATCTACTCTCCGAGAAAGGATATTCCAG